>AYTS01000001.1 GCA_002009475.1 Candidatus Brocadia carolinensis
ACTCTATTGCATCTGTACACCCTGTTTTCACCTTCATCCCTCCTCTTGTTGTGTATAATCTGTTACTTGCAAACATCTTATACCATAAATATTGAGGTTTGTCTAACGTATCGGTGAGAAATCCGGGCTAGCTCTAACCCCGGATGCCTTTTCACCGCCATTCCATTTCTGACCTTCGAGCAATCCGGACAGATTTTTTAATTTCACCTTTCGGGCATTCTGCTGACACCGACTCCAAGTACTCCAACAACTCCTCCCCAGAGAAAAAACCAATGTCCCCCGAAAGATCACTCGTACCATCTTCTTTGTATAACGCCATACACTCGTTCATAAACTCCACAATTCCATTGCTCGCGTGCGCACTCCTACAGGGAACCAACTATGCAATATCTCTTTCGTTTCAGTTACAAATACTATCAAAGGATGATACGACTTTTTCTCCTTCTTGTGGTATATTCTTCTTCATCGAAAAGTTGAGCCGCCTTAAAAATGTTTAAGTGTCTCATTTTACATGGAGATTCAACCATTTCCTGCCTGTTCCTGCAACAAGGCGAGGCTTTGATTGAATTTTTTAGGTGGTATATTACTTTCATCAATACATAAAACAAAAAATCTCTTCTGACTCGTTTGGGTAAGAGGGTTGGTTTTTTTAGTTTATGAATAGGTTCATCTTCTTGCTGAGTTACGGATCTTTAAAACAAGGTTACATGAATGGTGAGGATAAGTTGGTGAGTTTTTTTTGTTGCAAATGATAGATAAGCTTTGCTATACTAGCCGCAATCTTTTTTATGTTATCTATAGTAATTTGACAAGGATATATGTGTCTGAATAATTAAGAAGTGTTTATTATCGTAGATTTTTGGTAAGGGATTTGAGTAATTATGAATAAAGAAGTGAAACAGAAAATTATTAGTGATCTTAGAGTTCACGAAAATGATACCGGTTCACCTGAGGTCCAGGTGGCATTATTAACTGAGCGCATTAATCATTTGAGTGACCATTTGAGGGGACACAAAAAAGACCATACCTCCCGCAGAGGGCTCTTTCTTATGGTTGGGCGTAGATCCGCTTTGTTGAAATATTTGTCAGGCAGAGATAATGAAAGATATAAAAGACTCATTGCGAAACTTGGTATTAGGAAATAAAACGAAATTACGAGGAGAATCCTATAGACTTATTAAAAGTGTTTAAAAAATTTGAATTATTCGTATCTTTTGCTGGTCAAAAACAAGATATAAATAATGAAGGCAGGAGGAATTAAATGACGTATTGTAGAGTAGAGCGATTGATCGGCAAAGAGATGCTTGTTATAGAAACAGGTAAAATTGCAAAACAAGCTGATGGTGCGGCGGTAGTTAGGTATGGAGATACTATGATATTGGCTACGGCGGTGTCATCAGCAGAAGAAAATGAAGAAGCGGATTTTTTTCCCCTTACTGTTGACTACAGAGAGAAAATGTATGCCGCCGGGAAATTTCCTGGCGGTTTCTTTAAAAGAGAAGGCAGACCGACCTTAAAAGAAATATTAACCATGCGGTTAATAGATCGCCCCATAAGACCCATCTTCCCAGAAACTTATCTTCGCGAAGTTCAGATTATGTCCATGGTTCTTTCTGCAGACAAAGAAAATGACCCGGATATTTTAGCCATGATAGGGGCGTCGGCAGCTTTGACCGTATCATGTATTCCTTTCGGAGGGCCGACAGGTTCAGTACGGGTTGGGCTGATTAACGGTGAGTTCGTTATCAATCCCACTCATGCTGAACTTGCTGAAAGCGCTATCGATCTTGTTGTTTCAGGAACAGAAGACGCGGTTACGATGGTTGAAGCGTCTGGTAAGGAGGTTCCTGAAGAGCAGATGCTGAATGCTATCATGTTTGGACATGCCTTTATAAAGGAAATCGTCCTACTTCAAAAGGAACTTCTGGCCAAGTGTGGAAAAGAAAAACAACCTATTCCACCGTTAAAACTCGATATGGATCTCCTGAATGAAATTAAAAAGAAATATTATTCAGAGATATTGAAAAAAAACCAGACTCCAGGGAAAGAAGCTCGAAGCCGCGCACTGCACGATATTTTGAATCAGATTATAGGCGAATATTGTACCGAGAATGAAGGTGCTCCTACCAAAAAAGCCATCAAGGCTGTCTTTGAAAGGCTTGAGACAATTGTGGTGCGTGACCAGATCGTGCAAGAAAAGAAGAGACCTGATGGCAGGGGATTAAAAGATATCAGGCCTATTACCTGTGAAGTGGGGATATTGCCACGCACTCATGGCTCTGCATTGTTTACGCGCGGTGAAACTCAGGCTATTGTGGTAACGACACTGGGTACAACTATGGATGAACAACGAGTAGATACCATCGAAGAAGAATATTCAAAAAAATTTATGCTTGATTATAATTTCCCACCTTTTTGCGTCGGTGAGATTAAACCACTGCGCGGGCCAGGCAGACGAGAAATAGGTCATGGAGCTTTAGCCGAGCGAGCCTTAGCGGCGGTACTTCCCCCTGTAGCACAGTTTCCCTATACGGTACGAATTGTTTCTGACATTACTGAATCCAATGGGTCGTCCTCTATGGCTACAGTATGCGGTGGAACCCTATCCATGATGGATGCTGGTATTCCTATAACGGCACAGGTGGCTGGAATAGCGATGGGTTTGGTGAAGGAAGGGGAACAGGTATCTATTTTATCTGATATTTTGGGCACGGAAGATCACCTTGGTGATATGGATTTTAAAGTTGCCGGAACGTTGAACGGTGTCACTGCGTTGCAGATGGATATAAAAATATCAGGGATTACCGAAAAAATTATGCGGGATGCCTTGGTACAGGCCAAAGAAGGGCGGCTTCATATCCTTCAGGAGCTGGCAAAGGTTATAGATAAACCGCGGGAAGAAATTTCCGTGTATGCACCGAAATTAGTGCATATTAAAATTAATCCCGAAAAAATCGGCATGGTCATTGGGCCCGGTGGAAAAAATATCAAGAAAATACAGGAAGAAACTGGCGCAAAGATAGAGATACAGGATGATGGTACCGTTATTATTTCATCTATCCTCGCCGATGCGTCACAAAAGGCTAAAATATGGATTGAACGCATGACGGAAGAAGTCCAGGTAGGTAAGACTTATGCGGGAAAAGTACTCTCTTTAAAGGAGTACGGCGCTTTTGTGGAAATTATTCCGGGCCATGATGGATTGGTGCATATTTCTGAATTGTCTGACGGCTACGTTGAAAAGGTCGAAGATGTTGTAAAAGTAGGGCAGGAAATTATGATAAAGGTAATCGGAATAGATGATCAAAAGAGGGTTAAGTTAAGCAGAAAAGCTGCCCTTAAAGAAAAAGAACAACCCCAGCCTTCCAGTGTAAAATAAAAGAGCTTTACAGGTCTTTTGAAAAGGAGTTTGTCGTTTGTCTGGAATTTGCTATTGAGGAGGATTGATAGAAAAGTTTTCTAATAATTTTATCGTTTATCTTTCGGTTTTTTTAGGGAGGATGGAGAAGGCATAAAGGATAAAAATTAGGCGCAGGTTGTTTTTCATGGTATACGCTGTATTTATTCAAATAGGAGAGCAAGAGAATGGCAATAGGCAAAGTAAAATGGTTTGATGCAAAAAAAGGTTTTGGTTTTATTGAACAAGATGGCGGGGGGGATGTTTTCGTTCACTATTCAAATATAGCAAGTGAAGGATTTAAGACGCTGGAAGACGGAGAAAAGGTGGAGTTTGATGTTGTTGAAGGGACAAAAGGTTTACAAGCTCAAAAAGTAATGCGTATTAATTCCTAAATTTATATATAGACTGTATCTTTGAGCCAGGGAGATAGTGAGTCAAAACGTCTTCCTGGCTTATTTTTTTGTTTTGATTAAAACAAGGTGATTCAGTATTTACTTGGTGCAGCAATTGCCAGTGCCGTTTTCATTCCACTGGTTTTTTTCTCCATACGAAGAGCTGTCAAGAGAACCAGTGGGCTTGAAAAAAGGGCAATGCATTCTGAAAGACTAGCTTTCGTTGGAACACTGGCAGGTGGGCTTGCCCATGAGATAAAAAATCCGCTAAGCACGTTCAGTATCAATTTGCAACTCCTCATGGAAGACGTGCAAAGCATGAAAGGGGAAAATAGTAAAAAGGCATATACACGGATACAGGCATTACAAAAAGAAGTGCAACGGCTGGAGGAAATTTTGAATGATTTTCTCAGATATGCAAAGGGACAAAAACTAGAATTAGAGAAATGCAATATTAATGAAGTTGTTGACGAGGTAGTAGATTTTATTACCCCGGAGATAAAACAGAAGCAGATACAAATACTTAAAAGTTACGATGCCCATATCCCCTCCTGCCAATTAGACATCAACCTTATCAAACAAGCGATTTTAAATGTGGTTATCAATGCGGAACAGGCAATGGAACACGGCGGAGAGCTTATGATCCGTACGTCCGGGAGTAAGAAACATATACAAATCGATATTACTGATACAGGCTATGGTATTCCAAAGGATATTCTTGATAAAATATTCCAAGTGTATTATTCTACCAAAAAGACCGGAACCGGGCTTGGGCTTCCTACCGCAAAACGTATTGTTGAAGAACATAAAGGGTCAATTTCCGTCCAAAGTGAAGAGAATAAAGGAAGCAACTTTTCAATAAAATTGCCAATAGATTTAAAAGTTGACTAACAATATATGACAAACCATATCGTTATTTTGGTTATTGATGACAAAAAAGAGCATGCAATTGCGACTGCAGAGTCACTCCAGAAGGTTGGATATACCTGCCTTATCGCTACCAGTGGCAAAGAAGGATTGAAAAGTATAGAAACCGGGGATGTGGATATTGTAATAACGGATTTAATGATGCATGATATTGACGGCCTGCAAATACTCAAAGCAACAAAAGAAAGATTGCCAGAGGCTGAGGTTATTCTTATCACTGGTTATGGTACGGTAGAAACTGCGGTCGATGCCATGCAAAAAGGGGCTGCTACCTATCTCATGAAACCCATCAACATTAACCACCTGCGTGCAGAGATAGCAAAACTGGTAGAAAAACAGGCGCTGGTAAGGAACAACAAAGAACTCCATAAGCAAATTGACGAAAAATTTGGAATGACTGGTATTATTGGTAATAGTCCAAAGATACAAAAGGTATTGAATATCGTTAAACAAATTTCTGGTACTACCGCTACGGTACTGATAACAGGTGAAAGTGGGACGGGGAAGGAACTTGTTGCAAAAACTATACATAATAACAGTCCCAGAAAGAATAAGCCTATGGTTATATTAAATTCTGCGGCAATCCCGGAAAATCTCCTTGAAAGTGAACTCTTTGGACATGAAAAAGGCGCCTTTACGGGGGCTCTCTATCAGCGAAAAGGGAAAATCGAGTGTGCTCATCACAGTACCTTGTTCTTAGATGAGGTTGGTGATATGCCACTTTCCACGCAGGTTAAACTATTACGGGTAATAGAGGATGGCGTAATCACTCGTATCGGAAGCAATGAACCTATTTTGGTTGACGTCCGTTTGATTGCTGCTACAAATCAGGATCTGGAAAACCTTATTAAGGAAGGAAAATTTCGTAATGATTTGTACTTCAGGCTAAATGTCGTTTCTCTTAAATTACCGCCACTTCGTGAAAGACTTGAAGATACTGCCTTGCTTATTGATGCATTTCTTCGTGAATACTCACAGATACATGCTAAAGGGATCTCCCAGATCTCTTCCGACGCCAGAAAAATTTTATATAAATATCCTTGGCCTGGAAATATACGGGAATTAAAAAAATTGCATAGAAAGTATGGTTGTAGTTAGCACAAACGATACCTTGGGTATTGAAGATATTCCTGATCATATATTACAGCGTAGCAACGAAGTTACACATTCCCCGGGTCTTGTTGCGGGAATGACTGTTGAGGAAGCTGAGCGTGAGCTTATAAAAAGCACCTTGACCACGGTGGGCGGAAATCGAGAGGAGGCAGCAAAGATGCTCGGTATCGGGGAACGCACCCTCTACCGGAAATTAGACAGATATGGTCTGAAATAATGATGAGGAGTTGGTGGTTGATTATATTATTACATACAAATCTTCTTATAAAATAACCAAAGAAAAATGGAAAGTTAGTCATGCTAGAAATTAAACTCTGTGCCAGTTGCAAAAGAAGTCTGTCAAAGAATGATATTGATTCGGGACGTGCAGCATATCAGGAAGACGGAAGTTTGTTTTGTAAAGAATGTTTCACCATGAAAACCAGAAAGGAGAAGGGATACGAGGAGAAAGACTTTATCATGGAGTCTCTGTTAAACGAAGTAAAAAATATAAACCGCACATTGGTATACGCACCGGCTTCATGGCTGAATATACTGGCCGCTGTTATCCAATGCTTCGTTTTTGGCTCACTTGTTTTTGCCTACCTCAATCGCGAGAGCGATGCCCATGCTTATCTCTTGCTTGCTTTGGTTTTTCAGGTAATGGCATTAACTTTTTTTCGTGATAAAAAAATAAGTCAAAGGAAAACACCTTGACAAAAGACAACTTGTATTTATAATGAGATTTTGTATTTATTTAACAATGATTTCATTTTAACTAAAAGGAGAATGCGATGAGTGTAAGAGTTGGTCAAAATGCACCAGAGTTTACTTTGCAAGGGCTTGTGGATGAGAAGTTCCAGGATGTAAGTTTGAATGACTATAAAGGCAAGTGGGTTGTGCTTTTCTTTTATCCTCTTGATTTTACCTTTATATGTCCTACGGAAATTACCGAATTTTCAAAGCGAGACAGTGAGTTTAAGGCACTGAATGCACAAGTATTGGGAATAAGTGTTGATAGCGTATTTTCTCATAAGGCGTGGTTAAAAGAACTTGGGAAAATCAATTTTCCGTGGCTTAGTGATATAACAAAAGAGGTTTCGAGAAAATATTGCGTACTCCTAGAAGACAAAGGTATTGCCTTAAGAGGTACCTTTATCATTGACCCGGAGGGTAAAGTTAAATATCAATTAGTACATGATTTGGGTGTTGGAAGAAGTGTTGAAGAAGTTCTCAGGGTTTTAAAGGCATTACAGACGGGAGAGCTTTGCCCCGTTGAATGGAAACCTGGCAAAAAGACCTTAGGCAAGGGTTAATTCGTCATAGCTCAAGCTAGTGCAATTTTTGTAATAATGTATTTTGTTCACAGATCATAATTACAAGAAACAGTGATACATTACTCATCCATAGTAAATGGGTCGTCTGCCATTACCCCATGGAATTTTTCGGCGTGGGTAAGGGCATCCTGGCGTTGCTGAAAGGCATGAATGCGGTTGTCGTTTGTTTCATCGGTAACAAGCCCACTTTCAACAAAGTAGGCCATATATGAGTCAATTTTATTACCCCTGATTTCATCGGTAACGATAACATGATCAATTAAGTGATGGTTGTTTTTGAACCATTGTACTGCGCAATAGATAGAACAAAACTTCTTCACTGAACGATCCTTGAGGACGATCTCCACCTCATAGATGGGCGTTACGGCAGAACCGTCAAAGGCGCAGGGGGGGCTTCTCACGAATTTTTGATACGCTACTCCGATAAACGCAACAACGATAATAATAATGAGTGCAATCAAGAATTTTTTTGTCATGTAAATATCAGATGTATTGTTACCATCATAAGGGAGGCCAGTAGGCAAAAAGCAGACAAGCCATTTACCTTCTTTAAAAGATGTTCAGTTACATGCTGTGTTTCTGCATTCAAGCATAGCACGCGCAGGATGCCCATCCACCCAACCGCAAAGGTGCCTACGGCAAACAATCCGAGAATAATCGGTGCGTCAGGCACCACCCCTCTCCCCATGAAACAATAAATACAATGATGATACGGAAGTTGCATAAGTCGTGGAACAATATTCTCAATATGCGTATAAATAACTATAGGAATATTGACAACCCCTACGATAGCCATGCTATACACGACAATCTTCCTGCTTAATGCAGTAAATAAAAGCCACTTTTGGGAAAGCAATAGAAATAACAAAGCAATAAGTATGATATTTGTCAGATAGTACAAGACAAACAAAATCTTCTGAAAATGCCTTCCGAAAATTGCCTGAGGAATCATGGCTGAAGGTCGTAGAGGCACATCAAAGAAGGTGGCACAGCATGAGACAGACATCAACGGCTTCATGCGGAGTACATAATAAACATCCGTAATGCTGTCAGCTAGAAGCACACCACAGACCAAGAGTAGAAAGAATAGGTTCAGCCTGGCAAGAGGTGCTGTGGGAGTAGATTTGTCGACATAATAACACAACAACCAGCCACCCATGATAAAGAAAGAAACGGGTTTGATGATCTGTAAAAAGGTAACCGTTGACGGGAGAATTTGTGTAACACCAAACATACACATTGCCCCGGGCACTTCTGGCACGAAACTCTGAAGCATAAAATAGAACCACGGCCAGGCAAGCATCCTTACCGACAGAATTACACACGCCAGGAGAAATATCAGATAACCCTTCTGTTCAAATTTACTCTTTGTCTCTAATGCTGCAGTGGGTTCAAAACGGAGCAACATCTTTAAGGTTGCGTAAAATAGAAATCCGCCTAAGCAGAGCGACACAAGGGCAACAAACAGCATGATAAGGGTATAAATATTGATAATCATTCAATCCTGCCGTTTTTTATTTTAAATACCACATCGGCAACCTTTTCAAACATCGCATCGTGGGTGGCAACGAGAATGGTTACGCCACGTGTCTTTAGTTCATTCAAGAATTCTCGTATCTGAACGCTGGTTTCATCATCAATATTCGATGTCGGTTCGTCAGCAATAATAATTTCTGGATTATTTATCAGCGCCCTCGCAATAGCCACGCGCTGCTGTTGCCCACCGCTGAGTTCCTCTGGAGCGTGGTCTAATCGGTCGGCAAGCCCCATCTTTTCTAAAAGCAACCTTGCCCTTTCAAGACGTTCTTTAAGACTGATCCCTAGAGGAATTAAGGGATAGGACACATTCTCCCAGCTGGCAAGTCTTGGAATGAGATGAAAATTCTGGAAGATAAAGCCGATCTTCTTGTGCCGCAGCCGTGCAAGGGCAATATCAGAAAACGAGGTAATCTCTTCGCCATACATGAATACCTTGCCGGCAGTGGGTCTGTCCAGAGTACCCATGATATTCAGCAGGGTAGTTTTTCCTGAACCAGAGGGACCGCTAAATACCACAAAACTCCCTTGAGAAATGTTTATATTAATATCATATACAGCGCGTACTTCATAATGCGAATGATGGCAATAGGACTTACAAAGATGCTCTGTCCGTATCATGAATTCATTGACACGACCGGTGATACCGTTGATGCCCTCCACGAAGAATAGACGCTTCCTACCATGGTCAGGAGAAAGGCAAAGAAGAAACTGAGCAGGCAGGGCAAGGGTAAAAACCTTGCAGGCAGGGTAAATTTGGGCAGCATGGTTATCTCTGCTATAAAAAACTGCGCGATAAACGCACCGTTAAAACCCTTCACCCAAAGGATGGATAGTACTATGGCAATGGTAGCACCCAGGAAGCTGATGAGTAATTGTTCCATGGAAATGAGTTCTAATACCTCCAGCGTCTGC
Source organism: Candidatus Brocadia carolinensis (assembly GCA_002009475.1). Taxonomy (GTDB): domain Bacteria; phylum Planctomycetota; class Brocadiia; order Brocadiales; family Brocadiaceae; genus Brocadia; species Brocadia carolinensis. The sequence continues at coordinate 9,600 of AYTS01000001.1, forward strand.
CATCCGGTAGCCTTCATAATACCAATCTCCTTTTTCCGCTCGGATAAACCAAAACCAGAGGCAACCAGAATAGCAGGCACACCTAGGGCAAAGGCAACGACATATAAAGCGCTAAAGATGCCTTCCTTGAGCATGAATCCCTTTTTAACATATAACTCTACCATCTGTTTGTCTTGCAGCCGGTAGGCTTCATTCTGAAAGATATCATATAAATCAGTCGCAATCTCCGAATTGTGCCCGGGCAGGGTATGAATTTGTATGTCCGTAGCGACATCCTGTTTACCGAACAACTCCCCGGCATCTCTGAAAGACATAAATATCATGGAAGCGCCCCAGATACTGGAATCTGAGGAAAAGAAACCCACCACAGTAAAGACCTTGCGTTGCTGGCAGCGCATGCTGAACTGGTCACCAATATTTAAATGAAAGTGCTTTGCTAATTCGCACCCCACAATCACCTCATGGGGATTTTCAAATATTCTGCCTGAAACACAGGATATTGAATCAGGGATATCTTCTTTATTGATACCGACGATAATTGCCAGCTTATTTTGCAAAAACCCCCGGCCAATAATCCGTGGTATCACCGTGGTGACTCCAAAGATCTTTTTAATCTCATCCAGGTGTTTCAGGGGAATGGCGGCATTTCTGCCAAATTCGTCATAGGTCAGGTAAAGATCGGCGCCGGCATTTACGGAGATGAGCGATTGCTCCCGTACCCCTTCAGAGATAGTAATGGCGGTTATGAAAGGGGAAAGGATGGCAATAAGGCAGAGACAGACGACAACCGTCTTTGCCCTGTGTCGCAACAAGTTTTCTATTGCCAGGAATAATAAATTTAAATGTTTATTCACTCTTTGCGATTAAAATGGTATTATAAGAAACTCATACCTGATAATAAAAAGTATTTCAGATTATATTGAAAATATCTTTGTATATTCAATGGAATTATGGTGACTTGACATACATTATATCGTACGATACCATGCCGGTAAATTGATAAAAAAATAAATGGTGCGACGAATGATCTTGGTAAGGAATGTGATGTATGTGCGTAGCAAATGCGAAAGTATATTTAAAAAAACCCGAAAATGCCGAGTCTAAAGCCTGTAGAGGTTGACGCAATGGCGGATTCAGGGGCAGTACATCTGTGTATCCCTGAGCATATAAGAATTCAACTGGAGTTAGACGAAATTGATAAGAAGGAAGTAACGTTAGCAGATGGAAGCCGTAAGCTTGTTTCTTACGTTGGCCCAATTGAGATTCGTTTTAAAAATCGTATTGGTTTTGCAGGGGCATTAGTAATGGGCGATCAGGTTTTGCTGGGTGCAATACCCATGGAAGACATGGATTTGGTTATCATCCCAAAGACCAGAACAGTAGATATTAATCCTTTTAGCCCAAATATTGCAACATCAATCGCTAAATAAGCAGATGGGTGAGCAATACCTACTTGCCTTGATGCCTCACCTTAAAAGCTAAGGACGCATTACAAAACATGACCATTATCATGATTCAGTATAATAATAAATTTTCAAACCCAATAACGAAATACAGTTGTGTTTTAAATACAATTTTACTCATTATTGGTTGACATCATACATTTCATGTAATTATATGCGGACAAATGTAGAATAAAGATAAAAATGAATGTTAGGCGGGCTGTTTATAATCCATCGCGACTCCATACTACAAACACTTATTTCCTTACTTGCAAACGGTGAACTATGCCAGAGATAAATCATGACCTCTTCATAAAGCCTGGTTTTAACCTGCAAAAGGAAGATAAAAATTTACGCACTGTAGCCAATCTCCCGAAAGAGCAACTCAGGGCTAGATGGAATACTCAAACAGGGAAATTTATCCTGAGCAAATGGAAAGCCAATGGATTTGATAGAAAAGTGCTCGATGAATTAGTGGGGAAATACTATGACCATACTGATATAAGAGGAATATCGCTTGTTGGGGAAAATCTGAATAAAGTTGACCTGAGCAAAATTGACCTTTGCGGTTCAAATCTCTTGAACACAAACTTCAATGAGGCCAACCTGATTGATAGTTGGATTTCGGAGTCTAATATTAGAGACGCGAAATTCAATTGGGCCAAAATGGATAATGCTTTGCTTGATAATGTTGAGTTTAATAACCGCACCTCTTTTGTTGGAGTCAATTTGAATGCAATCAATTTTACGTTGGCGGCACTTCTGCAGGATTTGGCTGTCGGGTAACAGAGAATCGCACATCTTGAAAAGAGACATCCAATACTTGCCACTTTTCTCAGAGTAACTTGCGATTATGGACGCTCGTTTACTCGCTTCTTAATTTGGTGCGTGTCAGTAGTTCTTGTCTTCGGCGTAATCTACAACTTAATTCCAAACGCAATCAGCAAACCCGGCTTAGGGAATAGCATATATTTTTCATTGATGACATTTATCACTTTAGGCTCGGAGATTCAGGTAATGTCTGATTGGGGAAAGATACTTACGGTGATAGAGGCAATCGCAGGATACATCATGACCGGATTATTGATTGCAATTTTAGTTAGGAGAACTATCGGCGAATAAGCTAAGAGCCGCCTGCCCAACACGGGCATACAGGCGAAGGCGCTTCGCTACGCACCTGATGCCGCCGTTAGCCGTAAAATTGTGAAAATGTACCCCCCTCTGTGTCAATAATAGTTGGACACTTTCCCCCATATAGTTTAGTGTAGGGTGGGAAGGAGAAAATCTATGAACAATAGTAGTACAATAAACCTGAAAACAGATAACATGCCAGTGGAAACGGAG
>AYTS01000002.1 GCA_002009475.1 Candidatus Brocadia carolinensis
AAAAAATCGATTACTTGTGAGAAAACAGTTTTTCCTATATTCATGAGCCATTCCTTTCCGTTTGTTATGAAGAATAGAATGGCTATAGTATACTTTGAATTTCAAATCGATTACGACCTTTTTTGCTTGTATTTCTCTTGAATTATAATACTTACAACAAATATTTATTCAAACGTCCGGACAGTAGTGAGATGCTATAAAGAACAAATCAATCGTAGTAATCGATGAAATTGGAACCATGGAACTCTTTTCGCTGAAATTCAGGGAATTGGTGAGTAAAATCCTCAATAGTGATAAAACCCTTCTTTGTACGATCAAAGAAAAATGGTGATGCTTTTACTGAAGAAATAAAAAACCGCACGGATATTGTGCTCATAACGGTAAATTATGCAAATAGAGAGACCTTACCGGAAAAGGTATTGGAGATGTTGAGGGCACTGAAAAAGTGTTAAAGTACATACTTCTCAATGAATAACATACTTTGTTAAAAATCACGCCGTAAAACTTTTTGGCGAAGGGTGACTCTTCTCCATTCCTTATCAAATTCATCATCGAGGTCAAATGACGGTGTTCATGCGTTGCGCAGGGTTAAAAAAAGTTTCGATGTTAATGGTTCATCTCGTGAAGAATTGACAGGTGGGGGATTGAAAACACCATGCATTTAACGTAAAGAGTTATTGGTGAAAAAAGCAGAGGAATTGCTCATCTGCTTTATTTTAGCAAAGATTATGTGTCTCAGGATGCTACCGTCACACAGACGCAGGTCAAAAAACATTTTAAATTGATGAAAATAGGGGATTTTCAAATGCAATATATTTATGTGTTTGAAGATAATCAATATTCAAAGTTATTTCCTCTCGTGTATACAAGGACAGTCTTTGAGCTTCGATGCGGAATGTTCTCCGCTTTAGAAAGAATCGCCAGACATTATCCGCATGCTATAGTTACCCTTTTTTGCAGAGACTTTTTGTCTGATGTATTGCGTGAGCGGTATTCCTGCCGCGTTAATAGCCTGCATACAACGGACGATACTTGCCTTTTTTTTAAACGGTCGCGCAATTCTCTCATCCCCTATTTCAGTAGAAGGTCCTGATGAAGTTGGAATTCAAAACAATACCCTGGTGTATATCAGGCTTACAGGAAAAAATGCAAAACAACTGTCGCCAGAAATGTTTATCGCAGACGATCCCTTTGAAATGTTAAAAAATTCTGTTCGGTCAGTTAACATTCAGGTGCCAGTTGTAACCTATTTTTGGGATCTTATTAAATACAATAAGTCACAAATAGAAAAGGATTATCTGCTGTTTGTCAAAAAGGGAGCTGTTTTCGGAAAGGTATATGATGGTGTTTATTTTATGAACAAAGACCAAATATATCTTGGTAAAGATAGCCGTATTAAACCGGGGTGTGTGTTTGATGCCGAGGAAGGGCCAATTTATATAGGACAAAATGTCACCATTGCTCCTAACACCACCATTGAAGGGCCAGCTTTCATTGGCGATTATTCTGTAGTTCAATCGAATTCACGGATACGGAGAGGTTCAAATATTGGTAAGGCTTGCAAGGTCGGAGGAGAAATTGTCAATTCTATTTTTCAAGGCTACACCAATAAACAACATGATGGATTCATCGGTGATTCCTATATTGGCTCATGGGTTAATATGGGGGCAGATACAGTAAATAGCAATCTTCTTAATACCTATGGTAATATAAAAGTGGAAATCGAAGGGAATATTATTAATACCAATCATATGTTTCTTGGTATGGCTATGGGGGATCATACAAAAACAGCCATTAATACTACGATCATGACGGGTAGTATTATCGGCTTTGCCTGTAATATTATAACTGCTTTCTATCCTCCGAAATATTTACCTTCATTTACCTGGTATTCACACCAAGGTATGCTGGTTTACACCCTAGAAAAGGCATTGATTGTGGCAAAAGTTGCGATGAAACGGCGAGACAAAGAAATGACTCCTGCAGAAGAGCAACTCTTTCGGGAAGTTTTTCGGCTTACCGAGAAAGAAAGAAATTTCACATCCAACTGAAAGGCTTTTTATGGAAAAAGACATTAAGCACGGACGAATTATCATCGACACGAGTATTTTTACTAATCCGGAAGTGTATCAATCATTTGGGCTAAATCCAACAGAGGCACTTCGTACGTTTCTGGAACTCATCGGCAAATTAGAAGGAACGTCCTTTTATATGCCCCCATCGATTTACCAGGAATTGTTCCATTTTATCGAAGCAAAGGATATCCCGCCCGAGCTTCAAATTCGTATAATCCAAAAACCTCCCAAGCGATACGAACTTTCTGTTCCGGCTTTTTTACTCTACGAACTTATTGAGGATGTACGCCACAGGATAGACAAAGGGTTGCGGGTAGCCGAAGAAGCCGTAAGGAAAAAGATTGATAAGGGCCTAAAGACATCAGAGGCAATGGAACGGCGGCGAAAGGCCTCACGCGAAAAATCAGTTTTCCTTTTTCCGGATGTGCGTATGACAGAAGAATTTCCTTACAAAAATGAATCAGAAATATTAGAGGCTGCAGCTATTGCTGATCTGAGAAAAAAATATCGCGCTGCCCTCAGAGAAGGAATCATTGATAGCAAGGAGGATGTTGATCTAATCCTCCTTGCCAAGGAACTTGATGGCATACTGGTAACAGCTGATACCGGTATCGTTAAATGGGCTGATAAGCTCGGCATCCGCTACCTCGATCCCCGTATGTTGCGCGGAATACTCGACAAGCTGATACCGTAAAAACAATACCATCCCGCAGAGGGGGGGCTGCCATCTTCGCCTGCCTTATGGCAGGCGTGTCAGCCCAGTGTCATGAATGCTCATGGGATTGTTGTCTGATGTAGTTTTCATGATCAGAATCTCTGTCCCTAAAAAATACTTTAGTCCACATGGGTTGCACCTTGCAGATGTTTTTGAAGGATTTCATAAGTGGCATAACATTTTCGGGCGAACATGACATGCCAGTAATTTCCCCTTTTATTTTTTGATATTACCTCGAACTTCACCTTGCATTTGCGGAGGTGTTCTATCATCCGCTGGATATTTCTCTCTTCCCGAAACCTGAGAAGAAATTTTTCATCAATAACTTCATTCCGCACTGCTTTCGCGATATTTTCATAGATCGGTCTTAGCAAAACTTTGCCCAACTGCGAAAAAACTTCTGGTTGCAATTCCTGCATCTGTTCATGAATAAACATCGCGGCCCGAATAATTCGATGGGTAAAAAATTCAGATGCCATTTCTGTCATCAAAGGAGCGGTAACGTTAATATCACGCAAACAAGAGCCGAGTGTCACATACTTTAAAGTTTTTTCCGCAGGATACGTCGGCTTCATAACTATCCCTTCACATCCTGACTCGTCCAGTTCTTTGACAATCTTTTTCAGACCCGAAACATCCGATACTGAAAACTGCCCGAACCTCTTTGCTGTGGGTATACGATAGTGATCGAAGATCTTGTACCGTTCATCAACAGGGATGTTATGAGACTGATTTATCATCATTAAATCGAAGGCAAAAAATCCGACGTCTTCCTTTACGTAGGGAGGATGCTCAATGTTGTAAGGATTATCGGGCCCGGCAAATTCACCACAAACGATCAGACCCGGAATATCATCAAATATTTTCTCTATTTCTAAAAAATCTGCAATCCGGTCCGTTGAAAATGGGCAAACATATGCCCCGCGGGAAAAGACCAGTATACGGCCTTGAATACGCACAATCCTGACATTATAACCATCGACTTTTTCTTCGACATAAAAAGGGTGAGTATATGCATTGCGAACCCCATTCTCTAAATGCAGTATTCGGGCTATACTGGGAAAACCAAAAATAATTCCTTCCTCGGTAATGACGGTTCCCTTTCCCAGGGTACCAATCTTTTTTGTTATCCTGAAAAAGCGAACACCATCAAATTCTTCGCTGACAGCGTCATGATTTTCAACTGCCCCCTGCCACGTGGACTCGGCAATACCAGCCTGTTTAACGACATCATACATTTGCATATGCAGATACTTGCTCACTATGGTGGTTCTGGAGTATTCGAAGTATATTATGATACGATGTTACATAAACCAATCCCTGAATTTCAAGCTAAAACTTGATCGCAAAAAAGGCATCGATGTCATAGCTTACAACGCAATTCTATTTATAACTCCTATGTTTGTAAACGGTTAAATTGAAACAAAAGTAGTTTTAATATTGACTTCAATAAGACGCGATCGTATAATATGTCGCTTTTCGATTTTCTTTAAAAAGAAATTCCATTAACAAAAGGACTTGACAATGTATCTTATTTTGGGATGCGACACAATTGGCAGCGTTTTGGCCAGGAATTTAAGCAGGGCTGGTGAAGAAACACTAATAATCGGCGATAATGAAGCAGTTTTTGTCGGTTTAAAAGAGCCCAATCTGCGCACAATGACCGCTGATATCCATACCCTGGACTTTGGTTCCTTGCCAATAAAAAATGCGATAGCCTTTATCCTCTTACAGAGAACGCATACGGATAATTTAGCATTAGCAAACCGCATAAGAAAGTTGTTTCCCGATAAATTTATCTTATCACAGGCAACTGATGAGATAGAAGACGCTGAATTATCTGAACGTGGCGTCGACCGCACAGTTCAAACCGTCAGAATTATTACCAATGCCCTTCTGAATGAACTAGAAACGGCAAAACTTAAAAGATCCGTTTTTCGTCTGGTAAACGTTATCCAGGCAGCGGCAAACAAGGGATTAGCTATTTTTTTGCAGGACAATCCCGATCCAGACGCCATTGCCTCTGGATTTGCGCTTAAGCGAATTGCGGAAAAATATGATATTAAGTCCAGTATTTATCATGGTGGAAATATCGGTCACCAGCAAAATAAGACACTGGTCAATTTGTTAGAAACAGACCTGATTCGATTAAAAACCACAGAGGAAGTGCTAGCAATAGTTTCTTCCGTAGATAAGGTGGCATTGATAGAGGCTTCTATTCCTTCAAAAAATAATATCTTACCCATACATGCTATTCCACATATCGTCATTGATCATCATCAGACAGATCTTAGTCTTGTGAAAGGCGAGTTTGTTGAAATATTACCAAAAATTGGCGCTACTTCTACGATCATGACGCGATATCTGCGGCATCTGGATATTGTTCCTGACCCACCCCTGGCAACGGCTCTCCGTTACGGCATCAGGGTAGACACGGGCGGATTTACCAGAAATACAACCACAGAAGATCTCGACGCGGCAGCTTACCTCTCGCCACTGCTGGATACGGGGCTCTTGAATCAAATAGAAAACCCTCCTATGAGCGCAGAAACCATGGATATCATCGGAAGAACTATACGAAACCGTGAAATACGGGGTTCCTATCTGATATCTTTTGTGGAATTTATAACTGACCGGGATGCGTTACCACAAGCGGCTGAATTAATGCTGCAAATGGAGGGAGTATCTACCGTTCTCGTTTTTGGTATCGACAAGGACAAAGTCCAACTATCGGCGCGAAGTGTGGATTCAAGAATTAATCTCGCATTTTTATTGCAAAAGGCTTTTGGGTTTATGAATGCGGGGGGGACATGCCAATATGGCCGCAGGCAGTATTGACTTGGGGATTTTCGGAGACGTAAACGATAAGAAGTCGCTTTCGAGAATTACGTTTGATGCTGTAAGAAAGAAGTTTTTTTTCTGCAGCAGGAATAGACATAGAAAAGCGGGAAATACCCGATGAATTAGAATTAATGGTTGGCAATAGTATTAAGAATTAATCGTAATAACTTTTGTAAAATTGTGGTTTAAGGAGAGAGTTTATGAGAAAAGGGTTTTGGGGTGTAGGTTTAGCAAGTCTTACCATTTTTTTTAAGTTCCTGTGTTACTACACAGACAGAAGTCAAGGAAACAAAAGCACCTGAAGTAAAAGTAGAACCTGTGAAAGAGGTCACACGACCGCAAGGGATTCCTATACCTACTCCAGCAGAAACGGGTACTCAGAAAACTCGAGTAACTGCGCCAGCGGTATCAGAGCCCACAGCAAAGCCTGAAGTTCCGGTAGTCACAGAGGCTCCATCGGTACCAGAGGTCCCGGCAGTACCGGAAGTTCCAGCAGAACCAGAGACTCCAGCAATGCCGGAGGCACCAGCAGCACCAGAGGCTCCTGCAATACCGGAAGCACCAGCAGCACCGGAAGTTTCTGAAGAACCAAAAGCCCCGGCAATTCCGGAAGTTCCACAAGCTGCTGCCCCAGGAATACCACCGGCAGAATCCCAGGAAGGCAAGGCGGAAGCATTATCTACGGAAAAAAAGGAATCCGCAGCTGAGGCACCACATAAATGTGCCACTTGTAATAAAGAAACCGGGGAAGGACACATTTGTGGTATTACTTCGCTTTGTCCACAATGTAATGAAGAAGTAGGCAGTGGGCACATCTGCGATTTAACATTCTTTTGTAAGGATTGCAAAAAAGAGGTGGGAGACGGACATGTTTGTGGGGTAACTACTTTTTGTTCAACCTGCGAAGAAGAGGTGGGTACTGGTCATATCTGTGATGTCACGTATTTCTGTTACGATTGCGAGAAAGAGGTGGGAGATGAGCATATTTGTGGCGTCACCACGTTTTGTCCTACTTGCAAAGCAGAGAGCGGACAGGGACATGAATGCGGAAAGACTTATTTCTGTTTTGACTGCGAGAAAGAGGTACCCAAGGATCATCAGCATGAGCAGACGGCAAAGTAGTCATGTAATGTAGTATTTATTCAAAATTCACTTACAAAAAGGCATGTTTTTCACAAAACATGCCTTTTTTTATTTTACCCAGTGTTATCCGATTAGTAAGTTGCAGCCTGAATCTTACACCAAACAGACTGCTCCCGTGTGAGCGATAAAATTTATCAAATCGGCATCAATATCACTAGCCAGGATTTCTCTGGGAGTGAAGATGAAAAAACAGGGTGGATAGATACCATTGAGTATCAGGAGTTAAGCGGAAGGAAGGTAGTGTCGTAATTTAATAACAACGGACGCCGGAGGCCTTTTCCTGAGGGAATCAGAACAAGCACGAGGTTTCATGAAAGAGTTTTTAAAGTGTTTTACCGGCTTGATTTTTGGTTGTTTTCTTTCTTCGTTTTGTGCTATATTCTTCATTGAAAAGGAGAACCTCCTTTTAGGAGATATTGTTTATGAATAGAGAAAAAAAGAGTATAATCAAGGAGTTTGGTGATGATGCACAACCCTGGTATGCGGAGGGTCTGAGGTTCGAATGTCAGCGATGCGGCAGGTGTTGCCGCGGCGAACCTGGTGTGGTATGGGTTAACAGAAAGGAGATTAAAGAAATATCATCGTTTCTCGGCATTACAGAGAACACATTTGCCAAAAACTATTTGAGGCGTGTTAATGGCCAGTTCAGTCTCCTGGAATACGGAAACGGTGATTGTGTCATGTATGATAATGGTTGTAAGATTTACGACGCTAGGCCCTGTCAGTGCAGGTCTTTTCCGTTCTGGACATCAAATTTAGAAAACAGGTCAGAGTGGGAGAAATTGAAGAAGACGTGTCCGGGTGTAGATAATGGAAAGTTGCGTACCCTAAAGGATATAGAAGACAATGTAAGAATATATGAAAGGCGTTTTGGCTAAGGTATGACAACAAAAGGACCTTTGTCTCAGGATCTTTATTCGGAATTGGGAACTATCTATCAACATTTGGAAAAAGAGCTCACCTTGGTGAATCCAGGTTGCAATAGGTGTGGGACGTGCTGTAATTTTACCGCATTTGATCATATCCTTTATGCAAGCAATATCGAGGTCGATTTTATTGTGCGAAACGTGAAAGTGCCGGACTTCAACGTTTCGGACAATGTGTGTCCGTTTCTTAAGGAGAATCAGTGTAGTATCAGGGGTTTCCGAACGCTTGGATGCCGGGTTTTTTATTGTAACCCTCAGTACAAAGAAGTTTTGCCTGCCCTCTACGAAAAGTACTATCGATTAATCAAAGATTTGAGCAGGAAATATAACACTCAATGGGAATACCTTCCTTTTCTAGATCGACTAGCTGAAGCCAAAAAGAAAGCAAATACCGGCTGTTGAGCATACGACCCTGCCCCAGTTTGTATATGAATCCCCGGAGAAAACGTTTGACTTGAATTGGAAAAATATTATACTTAAACGGATTAAGACTCATTATCAATAATTCTTGCCTCATAAATGGGAGTGGTTGTTTGTATCGCACAAAGAAGTTTTTCTGTTAGTTCTTGTACGTGAAAGACTCTTGTTAGTAAATGTATGAACTCAGGTGGCGTGTGCTGGTTATTGCGAACGACAGCGAAGCAATCTGAAGTAAGAGATCGCTTCGGACATGTGCTCTCGCAATGGTAGTTTCTTTATGCGCTTACTGTAAAAGCAAAGTATAAAACGTTCGTCCGTGTATTCACGGCGAGGTCTAATTATCCTCAAATACGAGTACTTATGGTGAAAACGGTTAAACAAATGCATGGAGAAGATATTGATACATACAAGGTTGCCCTGGTGGGAAACCCAAATGTCGGGAAAAGCGTGATATTTGGGTTACTAACCGGGAAATATGTGACCGTGTCGAACTATCCTGGGACAACCGTAGAGGTCTCTCGTGGGGTATGCAATGGCTTGGATGGAGGTGTTGAAGTCGTAGATACACCGGGGGCAAATAGTCTTATTCCTCTTTCTGAAGATGAGAGTGTCGCAAGGGATATGCTTTTGGAGGAGTGCAAGAAGCACGTTGTTCAGGTGGTTGATGCAAAGAATCTCCGTCGTGGCTTGTTGATTACCACGCAACTTGCAGAGATGGGGCTGCCTGTGGTAATTACGCTGAATATGTGGGATGAGCTTTTAGACAGGGGAATGAATATTGATGTAAATGCATTACAGGAAAAGTTGCGACTTCCTATCATAAAAACTATTGCTACCCATAGGGTGGGCGTAAGCGCACTATTTAATTCCATACCGAATGCAAAAGTCCCCAATCTTTACGTTAATTACGGGAACTTCATTGAAGAGGGCATTTCAAAGATAGAGAAAATATTGCAGGGTAACACGACCGTGAATGAGCGGTCGCTGGCTATAATGCTTTTATCGGGCGACAGCGTTCTTGAAGAGAAATTGCGAAAGAAACTTTCTGATCATGCACTTGATGAAGTTCAAAGTATTCGGAATAATATCCAGACGCATTTTGGCAGTCCGTTGAGTTATGTGATCAATATCAAGCGGGCAAATTATGTGGATGCGTTGGTTGAGGCAGTAACATCCAGTCTCAAAAAAGAAAAAGAAACTCCTCCGGTTTTGAGGAAAATATTTTTTTATTTTCTTGTGCCGGCAGCTTCTTTTTTCATCGGTTATAAGCTCATGGCTTTATTCATGTATCTCATTTCATCCCGGCTTACTTCCGGTAGTGTTTCTGCTTCTCTTTTGCCGCTTATCGCTGGTGGTATCTCGTCGACATGGTTTTCGCTGCGCCTCTATGTGAAAGAATATAAGGCGAAGAGTACCATTGCAGGGATATTGGGGAGTATTACCATGCATCCGGTGGCAGCATTTCCGATCCTGGTTATTATTTTATGGATTGTTTATAAGCTGGTGGGGGAGTTTGGCGCGGGAACATGTGTAGATTTCTTTGAAGAAAAGGTCTTTGGCCGATCATTGATACCTTCAGGTGGCTTCGATGTATGCTTATATATACCGTTTATTCAGAAGTCATATGTTATTACCCATGTGAATTTCCAGGGATTCAATTATTATTTCGGGCTGCTTGCACAAAAATTGGTGGATAAAGATAATATTATCTTTGAGTTATTTTTGAATGAGCAATCCGGGCTCATACGAGTGGGGCTCACCTATGCCATTGCCATTGTTTTTCCCATAGTTGGTTTTTTCTTTCTGGCATTTGGTATTATGGAAGACAGTGGTTATCTTCCACGCCTTGCTGTTATGGTGGATAAGGTATTTAAACGCATAGGGCTAAACGGGAAAGCTGTTCTTCCGATGGTGCTGGGTCTGGGTTGTGACACCATGGCAACTCTGACAACCCGCATTCTGAACACAAAAAAGGAGCGGATCATTGCTACGTTGTTATTGGCGTTGGCCATCCCGTGTTCTGCCCAGTTAGGGGTTATTTCAAGCGTACTAGGCAGGGTTTCGGGGATATATTTTGCCATTTACGTTTTTGTTATTTGTACCCAGCTTCTTCTTGTTGGTTATTTATCGTCCAAGGTCTTGCCTGGGGCTCCTTCGGATTTTTTGATGGAGATACCTCCGTTTCGGATGCCTAAGCTATCGAATATCTTTGTCAAGACATTCTACAGAGTCCATTGGTTCTTAAAGGAGGCTGTGCCCTTGTTTATGCTGGGTACCCTTGCATTATTCGTGGCAACAAAGGTAGGTCTACTCTCTATTGTGGAGAGAATGGGTGCGCCAATTACCCGGAATTTTTTAGGATTGCCGGAAGAAACTACTCATGGGTTCATTTTGGGATTCTTAAGAAGGGATTACGGCGCCGTGAGCATCTTTAAGACATTGGAAGAAAAGGGCGGAAGTACCGGAATCGACCCCAAACAATTGTTAGTTTCACTTGTCGTGATTACCTTGTTTATACCGTGTCTTGCCAATTTTTTAGTGATGATCAAAGAGCAAGGGGCGAAAAACGCATTTCTCATGTTTGCCTTTATATTTCCCTATTCGGTGCTTGTTGGCGGTATTTTGCGGGTCATTTTACAGCAGTTTTCATGAATGCAAATACGAGGGAAGATTCTATCCATTTCATGCAATGTTGCAGAGGTGTGCATTATCAGAGAAAACACCGCATGTGAAAGTTGTTCTGCATGTCCAAAAAAGATGGGCATACGGGACATTATAACCGTGGCTGCGATCAATGGAATTCGGATTGGACAGGAGGTTGTCTTACGTGAAACCAGGAATTGGTTTATAAAAAATAAAATTGTGGTAGCGCTGCTTGCCTTTGTGTTAGGAATCATATTGACCGAGTTAATATCGACAATAGTATCGTTCGGTGCATATCGTACAGAGTTTGACTTGCTTGGCGGTGGTTTGATAACAATCATTATTATGATGGTATTAAGGATCAAACGCCCACGATATCTTTTTAAGATAGCGTTGGCAGAAGGGGGAAAGGATTAAGCATGACTGAGCCTAGTCAAGAGGAAATTCTGGAATTAATATGGACAATTGATGAAGAGAAGGGGGAGGTCGAAAGAGAGTCATTAATAAAAAAGATGTGCCTCCCTTCATCTGAACAAATATTGAGCAGCCTCATTCAAGAAGAGTACGTGACAATATCCGATAGCAAAGTAGCACTAACAAAAAAAGGCTTGGCAGGCGCGCGATTAGTCATTAGAAGGCACCGGCTGGCTGAAAGGTTGTTGAATGATGTTCTCGATGTAAAAGAAGATGCCATGGATTCCAGCGCATGTAAATTTGAGCATATTCTGGATGAGGAAGTCACGGCCAGTATATGCACCTTGTTAGGGCATCCGGTAACCTGTCCTCATGGAAAGGCTATCCCTCCGGGAGAGTGTTGTGAGAAGGCAAGTAAGGAGATAAGGCCTGTGGTAATGCCGCTATCAGATTTAAAATCAGGAGATGGTGCGAAGATAGCATATATTGTAACAAAATATCATGGCAGGCTCGACAGACTCTCATCTATGGGTTTATTGCCCGGCGTTCAAATCCACCTGCACCAGCGTCAACCGACCTATGTCATCCAGATGGGTGAGACACAAATTGCCTTAGATACTGCTATTGCACGGGATATTTATGTGCGTCTCCTGTAATCTCACTAAACGAGACACCATTTCGCCTATGGATAATCTCAATCAAAAGCTCACTTTCTTATTTTTGTTTCACTAGTGTCCGGTTATAAGTTGAACAAGGACAATTGCTTATAAGGAAAGTATGGTTCGCTTTTGTAATCAGAATTTGTAAGTACTTGTAAAATAGGGACTTTCTCAAATAGGGTAATAACTCAAAA
>AYTS01000003.1 GCA_002009475.1 Candidatus Brocadia carolinensis
ATCCCCGGTCTCAAGCATGATCGTTATCCCTAATATCTTGCCTATCCCCGGCACCGTGAGCAGTTCTTCGTACGGATATCGCAATTTTACCTCTTTCAGTACGGCTTTTTCTATCCGGTCTATCTGCTCGTGGAAAAAGTCTATCACTGCCTTGTCGCTCTGAACGGCCATTTTGTGGTGTTCATCCGTTAACTGCTCGCTTATCTTTTCTTCGCTCAGTCTCTTCGCATCGTTGACATTCACCTTTCTTCCGGTATTGCGATTCACCATGTTTTGCAGGCTTAATATGTGCGCCGTCCTGTGCCGTACCAACATCGTTCGCTTTCTCAATAAATCCCGTATCGGCCTTATCTCTTTCGGATAAATGTAACCTTCCGGTAATATACCCAACCGTAGCAGATGTGCCAGCCAATAGGAATCCCATGTGTCGTCCGTGTACTTCATTCCACTATACTGCTGCATTTCCGCTGGATTTGCCAGGTGTACCTTGTATTTCGCCTCCTGTAATCCGTCCACCAACCAATACCAGTTGTACGTCGACTCTACCACGATCCCTTGTATCTTCTTCTGAAACGGTTCCAGTGTCTTTAATATCACCTCAAGATCGTTGGGGAGTTTCTTGCCAAATATCCGACTGGCTTTCTTATCTATCACCCCTATATAACTATTATCCGAATGTAAATCAATCCCTACATAATAACTCATACATGCTCCTCCTGTTTATCAGCTTTAACAGTTTATTTCACGATGCCTTTATGATACCATTTGGCTTCTGATTGTTAAGGAGCCTTCTATATGATTATCAAACCTTCATTTATCAATTATCAGAATCTTTTTATGTTTTCGAGTTTACATAGACAGGAGTTTTTCGATTTCTTCATTGGTAAATTTCAATTGCCTTAAAACCCGTTTGCAGTACACAGGATCGAGACTTTTCTTTCCCATTTGAACAGGGGCAGAGTATCTTCTGCAGTCAAAAACCCTTGAATAAATTGCATGGTCTGTAGACCCCTGCCTGACAAATACCGCACCTCCTTTTTCCAGTAATCGCGTTAAATCTTTGCTTGACATGGAAGGTACTTTAGGCATACGCCGGTACCTCGTGTACCTCCAATGGCCGCAGGATAAACCCTGTCCCTGTATCTTTGTGCCATTCCGGTTCTGTATCTCTCAGGAATTCTATAAATTCCTCTGTGGAAATGGGAGATGAAACAGTTTCAGGGTATTTCTTTATATCCTCCTGATATAACTCTATTGCCGTCCTCAGGTTTTTTTTCAACGTCAGCCAAATCATCGCCACGGGCTGTTACATTGAGTTCCAGGCATACCGCTACATATTCAAGCTTGCTTTTACGAACTATTGCCGTATATTTCCTTTCCATAATTTCCCTCCAATTTTGTATTCCCAAACCCTTATTGAGCAGTAAAATAGCAAAGGAATCAATCTTTATTCCTCTCTTATTCTCAACAATTCCTCACTAAAGTTTTCACCCTCATCTTTCCATGCCTTTCTTGCAATCTTAACAGACTTCCTGGGTTTACCATATTGTTGCTTCAATTTACGCAATAATGCATGATGTTTTTCTTTCAATCGTTTTGCATAGAAAAGCCCGCCAATATCCGTAAGATTTAATTTATCTGCTTTTTCTATCGTTTCTGCTTTCATAACTATTTTCTCCCTACCTATTTTAGGTTGTTTTGTAAACTAAAAACTCAAAAGGATTTTCCCTCGAACACACAGGGAAATAGGGGCAAATCTTTATTATTGACAAATCTGCCTCAATTCTTTTGATAATCTGAGAGAGATGTTTGTCGATTTTTAGTCTTTCTCCCCAGGCTCACCGTACTATCGTCTACCCCCATCATTTCTCCTATCTCAGACTTGTTGGGCATTTCGTGTTTAAATTTATGAAGGTGTCAACGACTCATTCATTCTGAGGGATCTAATTGTCTTTAATTCTTTTGCCTCATGAAGCTTTGCTTTATATATATCCCATCTAATTTGCAGATGCATCCAAAAATCTTCTGAAACCCCAAAGAATTTTGCAAGCCGTAAAGCTGTACTGGGTGTCACACCACGACGTTTGTTGATAATTTCATTAATCCTCTGGTAGGGAACATGAATTTCCTTTGCCAATTCCCGTTGGGTGATATTCATAGGGATTAAAAACTCTTCAAGAAGCATCTCTCCAGGATGGATTGGCTCTCTCTGTGCTGGTATGCGAACCATATTTACCTCCATAACATATCTTACTTTCAATCAATGACAATCCGTAATCTCTACTTTTTCCGGTCCTAATTTTTGCCAAGTAAAACATATACGATATTGATCATTTATCCTTATGCCATATTGTCCTTTTCTATCTCTTGTTAGTGCCTCCAGTCTATTGTTTGGCGGCACACGTAGTTCCATGAGTGTTTTACAGAATCAAGTTGATCCAATTTCCTTGTTGCAATATGCCATAATAATTGTGGGCATGTTTTTCTTGCATCTTTAGAATTTTTACCGTCGAAAATATCTTCCGTTCCCTTGTCTTGGAATGACTGAATCACGTATTCATGTTAGCATGGAACTCATGCTACTATCAATGAAATTGATAAAATCTTGATTGGTATCCTATCCCCAGTTTTAAAGAAATCTCATTGAGTTTCTTGTCGGCTGTCCACAGAGGAATATCAGTTATTATAGCCGAGACAATCAAATGATTGAAGTGTCAACAAGAACCATCTTACGTACCTGCTGCCCTTCTGCGTGGTATTATCTCTAATTTCTTTTCCGTGCCTCCCAATTTAGCAAGCCTCCTGGCGCTTTCCCTTGCAATGAGCGCTTCAAGACCGAGTCTCACCAGTGCCGTTTTTTCCTCAACACCGGTCAACTTTGCTGCCCTATCAAGCAACTCGTCATCTATGTTTATTGTTGTTCTCATATTCGTCTTTTAAAAAAAATTTGTAACACTTTAGTTTTTTGAAAACCAGCCCCATAGGGGTGAGATGTTTATAGAAAATGCGATATACAAAACCTTAGCTCCATCGGAGCGTCATGTGGGACACAGAAACAATATATCGCTCCGATGGAGCTTGATTACGGCATAATGGTTTGTCTATAAATATATCGCTCCGAACGGAGCTTTTCCTGATACTTTTTCAAAAACTAACTGTTACAATAATTTGAATTTACTTTGATACAAATCTTTCCAGTGAAGCCAGGACATCTGAGGCGTCAAGGTTGCCTTCTATGCCTGCATCCAAAAAGAGATTCATGGCCTAATCTGATTCAATTTAAGTAATCTGGTGTCTCCCGTAATGTCACTTTGCCTTGTTTGTAAAGATTTCCTATGTAGGTTTCAAAACCTATCCTCATAAGCTTTCTCATTGCGGTAGATTCTTCAATCTTCTCTTCTTTCTCGACCAGTTCAATGGCAGCCATCATGTCTTTAGGTATCCTTATAGATTTTGTTTTCATTACTTCCCCCAATTTTCTAAAATAGTTGTGTATATTAGGTTGAGTAAGGCAAAACCTGACAACAGAGATTATTCATAGCGCAGCAAAGCCGCACCCAATTCTCCGTTGTGAAAGCGGGAGATTGCTTCGGAAAAGACCCTCGCAATGACACAGGCTATGCTTTGATGACCTATTGTGCATTGTCATTGCGAGCGAAGCGAAGCAATCTTTCTCTTATAAACTGTACCTCCTGACAAGGGATAAAAAGGGTTGTGAAAAAACTTACAAAAAGAAGAAGTTTTTACACGGTAATATTATATAAGGATAGAATTAGATATGTAATCAAGCCTTCATTTTTAAACAACGAATTGCTCCTTTGGCACTTCAATCTCTTTCTAAAATTCCCGGTGACATTGTTTTATACCGCTAGTGTTTCAACCATTTTCCATGCCTGAGATTTTTGGGACACGTGCCATAAATCGTAATTTTGCTGCAAATTCAGCCATAGTTGAGGTGTTGTATTGAATGCCTTTGATAGACGCAACGCCATATCCGTGGTAATTGAACCATGTTCGTTAACAATCCCGGATAGTGTTTTCCTTGAAACTCCAAGTGATTTTGCAAGTTCTGAAATTGTCAAATTCAGAGGTTCTAGATAATGTCTTTTCAATATGCCGCCCGGATGTATTGGGGGTCTCGTTCTCATTTATAATTCTCCTAATGATAATCTACATAATCAACATCGTATGCATCGCCTTCTTTAAAATTAAAAACAATCCGCCAATTTCCTGATATTTTTACTGCCCATTTACCCTTCATTTTGCCTCTAAGCTGATGTAAGTCAGAACCAGGGTATTTCATATCTCTTACATCACCTGAGGCTTCCAGTCTATCAAGAATATCGGCTAGCTTTTGTGCATGTTTGGCTTGTATGCCCTTTTTAATTCCTGTATAGAAATAATTTTCAAGCCCTTTGTGCGCAAAACTTTTGATCATCGAAGTAGTGTAACCTAATTAGTTACACATGTCAAAGGTAAATAGTTTTGCTTGCCACGGGAGGTAAACTATGTCACGACGCAAATGAATGTTATTGATAATTTTTAACAATAGCCTTCATAAAATATGGGTAGTTATATGTCAGTGCACAGGCGGTAGCCTACGCACGGCTCGGTAAGGATATAGGCGGGCATGTCGGGATCGGGTTCTATTTTATTTCGCAGATTACTCACCGTCACCCTTAAAAGGTGTAAGGCCTCTTCAACGTCTTCGGTTTTATCCCAGATTTCTTTTAAGATCTGCCCATGCGTCATAATCTTTCCCGCGTTTAAGACAAGAACCTTGAGAAGAGCATACTCCGTCGGCGTGAGATGAACTGGGCGACTATTTACTTCCACGCTATGTTGTGCGAGATCTATCGATAGTTTCCCTACGGTAAATAATGATTTCTCGCTTTGAGGAAGAAGCCTCCTCATAACCGCTCGTATTCGTGCAAGCATTTCCCCGGCATGAAAAGGCTTGGTAAGATAATCATCCGCCCCGGCATCCAGGGCGGCGATCTTATCAGATTCGTCTTCCCGGACAGACAGGATAATAATAGGGGTTTTCGATCTTTCCCGTATCTGACGGGTAATATCGACACCGTCCATGTCCGGTAAACCCAAGTCCAGGATAATCACGTCAGGATGCGAAGAAACAGCATATTTTAAAGCCGCCACGCCGTTTGCAGCCTCGAACACGTCATAGCCGTGGGAAACTAAGGTTGCTTTTAAGAAACGTCTGATTGTTCTTTCATCAGCGACAATAAGGATGCGCATTTTTCCCGGCTCTGCCATTTACGTCTCTTTTACCTCCAGGGGTAGTATTACGGTAAACGCCGCACCCTTGTCGGGATTATTCTTTGCAAAAATCTGTCCGCCGTGCGCCTCGACAATCCCCTTGCAGATGGAAAGCCCAAGCCCTGTCCCCGTAACCTGACGTGGTTTCACGGCACGGTAAAACTTATCGAAAATACGCACAAGATCTTCTTCAGGGATTCCGAAGCCCTTGTCTTTTACTTCGATCTTCACTTTGTTTTCCAGCGGTTCTACCGCAAGCTCAATCGGCGTATCCGGTGCGGAATATTTTATGGCATTGTCAATGAGGTTTACAAATACTCGCATCATGAGGGTAAAATCCAGCAGAATCTCGGGTAAAACCCGGGGAATGTGCATCTGAATATTCCGTTTTTCAAGCTTGTCCTTCAGCAGGTGCAGGGAAGCGCCAATTACGTCTCTTAATTCGCAGGGTTTGGTTTTCATTTTCAAAGCCCCTGCCTCGACCCGCGTCATATCAAGAAGATTACCAACAAGCCGGTTCAGGTGGCCGGACTCTTCGTAGGCTGTTTCCAGAAGCTCTTTGCGCGTTTCAGCGGCAATTGAGGAAAAATCCTGTAAGAGGCTGCTTAAGGCTCCCACGATCGTCACCAGCGGCGTTCTCAGATCATGAGAAATGGAATTCAAAAGCGCCGTCTGGAGTTTTTCTGTTTCCCGTATAAGTTCAATCTGCCGGGAAATTTCGGTGAGTTTCGCCCGTTGAACTGCCACTGCAGCCTGACTTGCCAATGCGCTCAATAAATTACATGCTCCAGGGTCAAGACCTGCTTTATCGTCTTTAAAGCAAACTCCCAGGACACCAAAGACACCTTGTGATGTATTCAGGGGCAGATAATGTGCTTTGGATGCCGGTAAAGTATCCGTACCCCATCCGGCCGGTTTTCCGTTTCTAAAAACCCACGCAGCGATGGTATTTTCATGTTCGTCAAGGGGAAAATCATGGTCAAAACTGCCTGGTGTTATCCCATGGTCTGCCGGCAGAAAAACCGCAACACGGCAATCAAATATTCCTCCCACATTCATTCGGATGGCGTGCAACACGGCCTCTAAAGAATCAGATGCGGCCAGATCTTTGCTCAAACGGTAGAGTATAGCTATCCGCTCTTCCCTCCCCAGTGCGTCCATGGCCTGTTGCCTGGTTTTAGACGCAAGGGCGCTGACCACTAATCCCACGGCTAAAAGTCCAATAAAGGTAAAAACATATTGAACATCAGAAACCGCAAACGTTAAATAGGGCGGCACAAGAAAATAATCAAAGGCCAAAACACTCAACATTGAAGTCATGATTGCCGGGTATCTTCCCCACCAGACAGCGGTCATCACAACCATCAGGAGATAAAAAATGACAATATTCGCCGGCTCAATAGCCCCTCTGATGAAGCCACCCAGAAAAGTCGTGGTCGCAACAAGGGCAATACTCATGAAATACGGGACAATTTTATTTTGTTTAGCCTTTAACTTTTTCATGATAAATTTTGCATTCTCTATTTTATCTGTTTGTAAAATTGATACCTTACTGTGATATGGCAACTAAAGTGATTGGTTCTTCCAGAGCCATCAATTCTTGCATGCGGGAAAGCCACATCTGAACTGTTACATCAATTGCACCTTTCTCTAGAAGGGCTTTCAATGGGCATCATGTTCTTTTATCCTTCTGGCCTTATAGAGAATTCCGACCATTTCCCTTAGTGAATGAATCTTATCTTTTGCTGTAAGATTTGTGATTATGGCTTTGTCGTCTGCATAATCGGGAAATCTCATGACATCCTTCTTAGAGAAGATACAATGTTTTATTATATTCGGATGGGCATGATAACGACGGGAAACCCCTTGTTATATAATCTCCTTTGTACAGCGAAGATCGTGTAATTGTGGAGCATGCGTGAAAGGAAAGAGTCCTTGGGAAAAATGAGTTGTCCCCCAAAGAAGACAGGATTATGGAAACGTTCTAATATTTTTAAGGTAATTTGCGCAATCTCATCAACAACATCTACCCCGATCGAGTACAGTCCTTCAGCAAAATAGCCGTGCCGTTGCATAAAATTCACATAACGGTCCAGATCATTTTTTACCTGGGTTTTGAGATTTTCAATTTCGGCTATTCCTTTGAAATTTCCGGCATCCACTACCCCGACTTCGACAAAAATGAAATTTCTAAACGTCTTTTCAAAGGTACGGATGACATTGAAGAGCGTATGAAGTTCTCTGCCATTAAAACCACTTACCAGTAAAACCGCCGTCTTGGCTGTTGAATCAAACTCAGGTTGTGTCTTGGGTGATGTTTCAGAAATTACCTGGGGACGAGAAGCATCGGCAATTTGAACCAGGTTGTCTAATTTACCCAGAAGACGGGAAGTCATGTTGTAATGCTCCTTTACAATGATAGCGATAAATGCGAACGTACCTGTGACCGCTAAGGTGATCCAACCACCATGGTGAAATTTAAGGATGATTACTGATGCAAGGATAAAAAGAGCAAGAACCAATCCTATTCCATTAATAAGGAGTTTCCACCACCGATGCTTCACCCCTGAACGTGTAATCCACCAATAGCGCACCATTCCTAACTGCGAAAGGACAAAGGTAATAAAGACGTTAATGCTATACAGCACCACTAAAACATGAATAGCCCCACGGCTAAGAAGCATCACGATGAATGCCGCGATCCCCATGAATAAAATTCCATTTTTTGACACCAACCGATCGCTTAGCACGGCAAACCGGGTTGGGAACCAGCGATCAAGAGCCATGTTCGCTATTACCCGCGGACCATCCAAAAAACCCGTCTGACCTGCGATAAAAAGGAGCATGGCT
Organism: Candidatus Brocadia carolinensis; assembly: GCA_002009475.1. Lineage (GTDB taxonomy): Bacteria > Planctomycetota > Brocadiia > Brocadiales > Brocadiaceae > Brocadia > Brocadia carolinensis. The sequence continues at coordinate 8,128 of AYTS01000003.1, forward strand.
TCAGAGGCAAGCGCTACAATGACAAACCATGATCCAGAACTATCTCCCCAGCCGGCCGTAACGCGCTCAAAAAGGACTGCATTTAAGGTTTTCCCCGACTCTGGTTCCACCCGGTAAAAGAGGTAGGCAAACATTAATCCCATGACAATAACGGATAGTGAAATCGTCATGTAACGCATGGTGCTTTTTGCCGTTTGCACTCGTGGTTCCCGAAGTATTGGCAGACCGTTACTAACGGCCTCTATTCCCGTATATGTACCTGAACCCATACAGTATGAGCGTAATATGAGCAACAATATTCCTACTACCCCAATCTTTGAACTCACATCGCTGACATCGGATGCCGAAGTCTTTATGACATCCTGCAAATGTGCTATATGGGTTGCTGGCGCATAAACAATTACAAACAAATGGGTGATAACAAAAATCAGGAATATCGGTACCAAAGGAAGAACCGCCTCTTTCACCCCACGCAGGTTTAATAGGGTAAGGAGTGCAATGCCGGCAATAGAAAATGAAAGCTTGTAGGAATGCCATTCTGCAGGAAGAAAGCTGAAAATAGCATCCGTACCGCTTGCAATTGAAACCGTGATGGTAAGTACATAATCTACAATGAGCGCACACCCTGAGATCATCCCGCAGGTGGGAGATAATAATTTACTGGCAACGTGGTATCCACCGCCGCCGGAAGGAAAGAGTTCAATGATCTGAGAATAACTGGCGCTAATAACAAAAATTGTCAGTACCGTACCCAGCGCTACAAAGAGGCTGAGGGAATAATGACCTTGCAATGCCCGAAAGGCTTCTTCAGGACCGTAACAGGATGAAGAAAGACCATCCGCCCCTAGCCCAATCCAGGCAAAGAATGCTATGAGCGATAGTTTATGAAATATTGTCCGATCGTGTGGACTCCGTGCATGTCCGATGACTACATTTTTTTAACCATCCAACTACCGATATCTTTGATTTCATGTACAACCTACCTTTTTTATATTATTGATCATTTCTATGACGCTTCTAAATTATAGAGTTATGGAATAAATATGGGTTACGCTGCTATAAAGATTTACCAGGAAAGTCCAACTATGGTGCGGATGCAAAAAGAAGGATACTACGGGATAATGTTCACATGGTAATGTGAGAAGATGCTGGTGAGTACTTTATTTGAGTGCTTATCAACGGGTAATAGTATGCCCCTCTGCTGCTCTATTGTGAGATTTATTTTACACAGCCCGACATTATACATTTTTTTTTATTTATTAACAAGTATTTTATTGTGGATTAAACATGAACAGAGCGGATGGTATTTTTAAAGGCGGGAGTAAAATAAGAATATTATTCTAGCAAACGTTTTAAAAAGTGGACATGAATTTGTTATTGTGAACAACAGCGAAGCAATCTCATGGCAAGGATTGCTTCGGGAAAGACCCTCGCAATGGTAATATGAAAAGGCGGCGTCCTTCCAAGGAGGTTAAAAAATCTTGAACAGGTAATAACCTTTTGTGATATTAACTATCATAAAGGCTTTAGACCACCAACGAAGGTGGTAAGTCTTTAAACCTTGGAAAGGAGGCTGTATGTTAAAGTACATAGGATTAGATGCACATTCGTCAACATGTACGTTCCATGTGACGGATGCAAGAGTGAGGGAAGTAGACAACGCTACGATAGAAAGCAATGGCCGTCTTTGGTGAAGTATGTAAGGGGCATAGAGGGAGTTAAGAAACTGACTTTTGAAAAGTGTAAATTAGCCCGACTTTCGCAATTCGCCCCCAAAAATGGTTATTTTTGGGCAGATATCACCGGGAGACCCTTGAAATTAAAGGGGTGAGTTTTCAAAACAGCTTGTAGTGCCGACCTGGCCTATTGACGCATTCACGGGAAACTGCGAAAATGCTTGCATGTTTCTCCGGGAAAAATCACGGACGAAAGATGGAAAGACATACCGGTATTGGAGCGTGGTAGAGAACCGCCGGGTCTGCGGACGAAGAGTGGTACAGCGACAAGTTCTCTATTTGGGAGGACTCAATGATAACCAACGGGCGGGATGGGTTCGGACGATAGAGGCCCTGTGGGGTGAAAAGATCAAGGTAAAACAACTGGCATTGTTTCCGGATGACCGGGAAGAATTACCGGTGTTGGCTTGCGAGACCATCCGGGTGCAGTTGGACAAAATAGAATTGCACCGTCCCCGTGAATGGGGAGCATGCTGGTTAGGGTTGTATGTGTGGAATCTTCTGGAACTGGACATATTTTGGGGGCGGCGTTTGCCGTTAAGCCGTGAGGGGACAATCTGGCTGAATATGCTGAAGGCGCTCGTCTGTTACCGGCTGATCGATCCGGGAAGCGAATTTCGTTTTCACCGTGAGTGGTATGTGCGGAGCGCAATGGGATATCTGTTGGGGGAGGATGTTTCATTGGCACAGGAGGATAAGCCGTATCGTTGTGTGGATTTATTGCTTGAGCATCGCGATGGGCTGTTTGAGTTTTTAAAAGGGCAATGGGTCAATCTGTTTGGTGCGAAGCATGATGTGCTGCTGTATAGTATTACTCTGTTAAAACTTCTTTGATTTGTAAGTTTTTTTTGACAGGCCTATTCATCCCTTATCAGGAGGCACCAATTGTTTATGAGAAAAAGATTGCTTCGCTCGGCTCGCAATGACAACGCACAATATGTCATCAAAGACATAACCGGTGTCATTGCGAGGGTCTTTTTCGAAGCAATCAGCCGCTTCCACAACGGAGAATTGGGTGAGGCTTCGCAGCGCTAGCCCGGATTTCTCACCGATATATTAGACAATCCTCAGTATTTATGGTATAAGATGTTTGTAAATAACAGATTATCCATAGCAAGAGGAGGGATGAAGGTGAAAACAGGGTGTAAAGATGCAATAGAGTATATGGAGTTAAGCGGAAGGAAGGTAATATCGGAATTTCATGGAGGGCAAATAACAACAGATGCGGGAGGTCTTTTGCTGAGAGAAATAGAACAAGCACGAGGTTTCATCAAAGAGTTTTCCAAGTGTTTTAGCGATTATCGGGATCATGAGGCAATAGAGCATACGGTAGAGGAATTATTATCACAGAGGATATACGGGATAGCGTTAGGCTATGAAGACTTGAATGATCATGATCAATTGAGGATAGACCCTTTGTTGGCAGTATTGTGCAAGAAGAAAGACCCGACAGGGCAGGATAGGCGAAGCAAGAATGAAAAGGGAAAGGCATTGGCAGGAAAGAGCACGTTGAACCGTCTGGAGTTAACGCCTGCGGATGCAGGAAAAGAGAGTCGTTATAAGAAGATTGTTTATCAAGGGGAGAAGATAGAGCGATTTTTTGTTGATGCGTTTTTGAGATCGCACAAAGAGAAGCTGGAGCGAATTGTTTTGGATTTGGATGCGACAGAGGATCCAATACACGGGAGTCAGGAAGGTCGTTTTTTCCACGGATATTATGGGGGATATTGTTATTTACCCCTGTATATATTTTGCGATGACTATTTATTGTGTGCGAAATTAACCTAAGTTACGCATTTAAGAGCATAAGTAGCTGGTATACAAGGGTCTTCAAATATTTTCCTCACTACAAAGCTGTTTTTTTGAAGGTTATCCGTCTTTCTTTTTATCGCCTGTGGATCAACTCCGAGTTTTTT
>AYTS01000004.1 GCA_002009475.1 Candidatus Brocadia carolinensis
CTGCTTACGGGAGGGATAATACAACCGTGGGAAGTAAAGACCATGAGGTTGTGGTTAATTCGTGTTGCAGGGAAATTGACAAAGGGAAGCAGACAGTTGACCTTGAAGTTACCCGAGAAGTTTCTGCATCAGGAAGAATGGCGAGCGTGGGAAGGCATGTCTCTGAATGTAGCGTTCGGATAAAAAGTGATTGCTGTCTTTGATTCGGGGTATTTTGAGTGCTGAAAACACCGTGCAGGGAGATGGTATGTTTCCATTCCGGTTTTTGTCGCTCCGGATGGTTGCATCGGGGCTGTTTTCCGATTCTTTTTCTCCAAAACGGCGCTGGGTAACTCAGAAAACCCAAATACACTGAAGCGTATCATTGATTTTTGTCTAGCAAGGGTATTATAGGAGGTCGATTTTCGCATAGCGAAAATCATTTGCAGAATTTAGGTACTATTTCATGTCACCGGACTGGTCGTCAGGGACGAGGCGAAATCATACCCAAAGATGGAACACCTTTTCAGATCTTCTTCTGTCGGGATGAAAAGTACTTTAATAGGCGGCTGGACAATGGTGAGTTTAAGACCTTTCAGCCGTTCTTCCATGAGTTTTGTCGCCTCTCCACTCCATCCATAGGCACCAAAGGTAGCGCATTTCTTAAGCCTTATGTTGACGCTAAACATAACGTTGATCACGTCCCACACGGGCTTTAATGCATCGCCATTTATCGTCGACGAGCCAATCAGGATGCCGTCGGCAGATTCTATCTCGCACCGCATAAATTCGGATGACACACAGGTAGCATCATAGAGTTTGACTTCCGTGTTAACCGTGGAAGCGCCTTTTGCCACAGCCTCTGCCATCTTTTTGGTATTTCCGTACATGGATGAATAGAAGACCAAAACGCGTTTTTTATACGGGTCTCTTCTTACCGTGCTCCAGTCTTTATAGGCATGAATATATTTCCAAGGATCGGTCCTCAGGATTGGGCCATGACTTGGAGCAATGAGGCGGATATCCAGACCTTTTATCTTTTCAATTGCCTCCAGGACCTTCTTCCGGTAAGGGCCCATGACATGTTCAAAATAGTACCGAAAATCTTCGGTAAAGTCCTCAACCCGATCATCAAAGAGTCGTTCGTCACAAAAATGGGTTGCAAAACCATCACACGGAAAGAGTACGTGGTCTTCTTCCAGGTAGGTAAACATCGTATCCGGCCAATGCCAGTATGGCGCATGAACAAATTTTAATTGCTTGTTGCCCAGGCTTATACTCTCGCCATCCTCAACCACCTTTCCTTTTGCCTCCCGGTGTAAAATATTTTTCAGAAAAAGGGCTGCCGTCTTTGTTGACACAATTTGGGCATTTGGCGCTTCTTTTAATAACAGATCCAATGCCCCGGTATGATCCATCTCGGTGTGGTTTATCACAATGTAACAAATGTCTTTCAGGTTAATCAATGACCGGAGCTTTTCCAGATATTCCTGAGAAAACTTTTCATGCACACAGTCAATGATGGCAGGTTTGTCTGCCTGAATGAGATAGGAATTGTACGTGCTGCCGAATCGGGTTTGAAATACCACGTCGAATACTCTGAGGGTTGCATTTAACGCCCCTACCCAGTGAATATTTTTGATAATTTCCAAGGTTTGCATAGTATCGTTAACGGCTTACGAAAATAAAATTGAAAGTTACGGTAATATCAAATAACGCTTCCTGATTTTAAATGGTGTCGATGATGATTTCTCTCGTCGGAACTTATAGGGAATCCGGTGCTTTTGATTTTAGTTTTATACAACAGCCATCCTCTTCTTTACAAAATTCATCAAACCACCGGCTTGAATAATCTCCTGCATCTCCTGAGGAAATGGTTCAAATTTGAATCTTTTCTTTGAGGTGTGATTGAGAATTTCTCCGGCCGTAAGGTTGACCTCTATTTCATCACCTTCCCGGATATGCTCTGCAGCCTCAGGACACTCAAAAATAGGCAAGCCGATATTAATGGCATTCCGAAAAAAGATACGGGCAAAGGACTTTGCAATAACACACGAAATCTGCGCCGCTTGATGGCAATGGGGGCATGCTCGCGGGAAGAGCCACATCCAAAATTATCTCCTGCAACAATGATATCGCCCGACTTAATCTTCTTCATAAAATCCGGATCGACATCTTCCATACAATGAGACGCAAGCTCTTTTGTATCGGTGGTATTTAAATATCGTGCCGGGATGATCTCATCGGTATTAATATTATTTCCAAACTTCCAGCATTTACCTTTCATCGTATCCTCATGCTATTGTATGATGCACACGTCTTTCTACGATACTATCTTTCTCTTCCCGCTACCAACTCCCTATGGTTCTTTGCACTCTTTCTCCTGTGGCTTGCCGTACCCTGTTTTTTCGAATGCAACCTGCCTTCCATCCTTTGATACGCCTGGTGCATAAATGCCTCCAACCGGGTTGTCTCGTTTGATTGCTCCTGGCCGTCAAATGACAACTTCAAACAGGGCATACCGTAAAAATCTTTCTGAAATCTTTCTAAGACTCCATTGACCACTGTACCCGGCATGCAGTGGAATGGAATGACATTGATTAAACCGTCAAATCCTTCCTCTACATATTCCGTTGCCTTCCCCAAACTCAGCACCGGATCACCTTTGTAAGAATCATCAATATAGGGTTTTCCCTTTTTGATAAGCTCCTTAATTGACGCCTCTTTCAGGAAGTGTCTGATAGTTCCCTTAAACTCCCTGGTAAGCTTATAGGCGTCGTACCTCTGAACTATATCTGAGATGATTTCGCCAAAAAGGCCTTTATAATCTTTTTCAAAACGACATGATTCCCGGCGGCAGTGTGCAATATAATTAATCCATTCAGAAAAGGGCGGGATATAAGCTTCTCCCCCCAACTTTTCAATACTTCTGGCGAGAAAATTGTTTGCAAACTCATTGCATCTGACATAGGTCTCCCCAATAACGCCAATTAATGGCCTAGGCTTACTCCGGTCTATCTTTATTTTTGAAAATGCTTTGTTGGCTTCGCGGGCAAATTCGACTAAATTCTGATGTTTTTCGAGCGCAACCTCGGCCTTTTTCAGATATTCTTCATAGAGGGCGTCCGTTTCTCCCGTGTGTACTTCATAAGGCCTTATCTCTCTCTGTAATTTTTGCAGGAGATCGGTATACATAATACCATTCCATGCCAGCTTACGGAAGTGGGTGCCAAGGTTCTTCGTGTCTTCGTCATAGTTCTCCCCCTGATCCATGGTATAGAGAGGCACCTGGGGAAGTCCAAGATCATCGAGCACCATCCGTTGAAATTTATTGTACTGGCCAAAACGGCAGGGACCGGATGCCGTCGCCATAAAGAAAGCGCTTGACTCAGGGTCAAAATCGGGACTCATCGCCTTTTTTACGATATCCCCGGTGGTAAGAATTGCAGGATAACATTCCTTCCCCGAAGTAAACTTTCTTCCAATATCTACGGATTGTTTATTTGCCATGGGCAATGCCTCCGCCAGCACCCCGTTAGCCTTCATGGAGGCGGCAATCATCCTGCCGTGGTCGCACATATAGGGTATGTAAATCGTCCGTTTCTTTTTCTCTGCCAAAGTACGAATCGGCACTTCGTCTCGTAACGTTGTTTTCCCGGTGGAAGGTTTGACATTTTTCAGACTATCAATGAATGCCTCGCACCGGGTAATTGCCCCAACATCAGAACTATGCTCATCAATCTCAATGGTTAAACAGGGCTTCCCTGCTAATTCTTTGGCAAAGAACTTGGATATAAAGGAATCAGGACCGCAGCCGAAGTTCGTGATATATAACGGATAGAGCCTTTTGTCTCTTGCTATTATCCGGGCTGCGGCGAGGAATTTTTGCCCGCTCTTCCAATACATATTCGGATAATCATGGGCTACCTCTTCAATATCCAGCTTTAGAAAGTCCAGCGGAATCGTCAGAATGCCTAAATCCCGTAATTTTTCCGGAAGCCCGAGGTTCATGCCCGTATCACAGCCATTATAGGACCGGCTGATCAACACGAAGGCCTTTTCATTTTCTCCTAATTTTTCCAGGATTTCTCTTCCTCTTGCTTCAAGCGTTTTATTGAAATTCTGCAGCGCCTCATGCGCAGCCTTTATGGCCGTTTCAGCAATCACTCCCGTTCTACCCATACTCTTTGCAATTTCATGCAGGGTCTTATTGAGGTATTCCTCCCCGTATTCAAAATGAATGACGGGAGACAAAACCTCAAACTTCTTCTCCTGAAAATCGACTGCCGAACGGACGAGATACGGTATGCACTGCACATAAGGACATGCGTATGAGTGAGTAAGCTTCGGACTACTGTGAGTTAAATTAATTACACTGGGCAGGAACAGATAATCAATATCTCTTTCCAGCATATCGATAACGTGTCCGTGTGCAACTTTGATGGGGAAACAGGTTTCAGCAGTAATCACTTCCACCCCGTTATAGATAATGTCTTTATTGGTATCGCTGGAAGTAATCACCTCAAAGCCTAGTTCCGTAAAGAATGCCTTCCACATCGGATAGAAATCGTAAAAAGTAGAAACCTGCGGTATTCCAACCCTCTTCCCAATGGGTTGATCAGGTTTATTTTTCTTATACGTATTGAAAAGGGCGTCTTTCCTCTCACGGAAAAGTCTGGGGAGATGTTTCCCCTTTTTCAGCGTCCGTTCATCATCAAATTTACCGCAGCGGCTTCCATAATGAAGCGGGTTTTCTCCATCAATGGTGACCTTTCTGATCTCACAGATATTTGAGCAGTCCTTGCAAACAAACGAAGATAGTTCATATCTCTTATGCCGGAGGTCGAACCCCTTGAAACGGGATTTTTCCCACGTCCTTTCCTCCATGGCAATAATAGCGGATCCGATAGCACCCATGATATCGTGATGAGGTGGGACACTGATCTTTTTCCCGGTTACCTTTTCAAACGCGGCCTTTACCCCGCGATTGGCTGCCACTCCCCCCTGAAAGAAAATCGAATTTCCGATTTTTCTATCTTCTACGACCCGGTTAATAAAATTCAACACGACAGAATAGCTCAACCCTGCAAGCAGATCGTCTTTGGACGTCCCGCGCTGCTGATGGTGGTTCAGATCGGATTCCATAAACACAGTACATCGCTCGCCAAGATGGGACGGGCAGCATGACGAAAGCGCCCGTTTGCTGAATTCTCCTTTAATACTTATGCTTAGCTTTTCTGCCTGTTCTTCCAGGAATGAGCCGGTCCCTGCGGCGCACACTTTGTTCATGGCAAAGTCCACGATTGCCCCGTTTTCCAGCCGGATAAACTTGGAATCCTGTCCGCCGATTTCAAAGATGGTGTCTACACTCTTGTCTACATTTGCAGCAGCGGTTGCATGAGCGGTAATTTCATTCTTGGCAATGTCTGCGCCGATAAAGTCCCCCGTTAAGTAACGTCCGGAACCTGTCGTTCCTGCACCACAGACAATCACCTTATCCCCCACCTCCAGACCAACCTCATACAATCCTTGTTTTACAGCCTCAAGCGGCCTTCCCGCTGTCATAAGATAACGCCGCGCCAGGACATTTTTATGCTGGTCGATAACAACAATATTGGTGCTAATCGATCCCACATCAACCCCTACATACGCCTCGATCTTTTCATCGCCGGCGATTACATGCGTTTTTTCAACGATTTTATAATTGTCAGCCTGAAGGGGTTCGAGATTCGATGCCTTTGCACCACGATTTCTTAAATATTCTTCGACTTCTTTTAAACCACGGAAAGGCGAATGGATACCTTTGTCCATAAGAGTAAATACCGTGCCAATTGCCCCCATGACATTAAAATATCCTGGTATCAGGAGTTCTCCGGGTTTGAGTTCTAAAATATCCTCAAACGCCTTAATCATTCCAACGTTTGCCGCGACACCCCCCTGAAAAACGATGGGTTTGGAAAATTCCTTTCCCTTGCCAATATTGCTCTTGAAATTCCTGGCCATGGCATAACAAAGTCCGGCTACGATATCATGCACGGGTGTGCCTTCCTGTTGCAGGTGAATCATATCGGTTTTAGCAAAGACACTGCAGCGACCGGCAATTCGGGGAGGATTTTTGGATTTTAGCGCAAGCTCTCCAAATTCTTTTTCAATAGCAATGCCAAGCCGGGTAGCCTGCTGATCCAAAAACGAACCCGTCCCTGCGGCACACATGGTATTCATGGAAAAATCAGAAACCTTTGTTTGCCCGGAGGCTGCGTCCCTTTCAATCAGCATAAGCTTTGAATCTTCACCGCCAATTTCAATAATGGTGTGCACTTCAGGGTATAAGGTTGTTGTCGCCTGACTATGGGCAACAACTTCGTTGACAAAGGCAATGTTCATTAATTCAGAGACAAGCTTACCACCAGAACCGGTAATTGCGATTCCGTCGATGTCATCAATATGTGTCCGATTGAATATGTCCCGTAAGACAAGGATGAATGTCTCTACCGGTTGACCGTGTGAACGGACGTAGTGATTTTCCAGGATTTCCTTATGGCCGTTAACTAATACCGCCTTGACGCTTACAGAACCGATATCAAGTCCTATATATTTTTTCTGAGACATGGTTTAACTCGCTTTCTCCATCAATTCCTTATGATTTCATCCGGTGACGTAATCTTTCCCGTGATTGCAGATGCAGCCGCAACCGCGGGACTGCAAAGATAGATCTCACTTTTCGGGTGCCCCATGCGGCCAACAAAATTACGGTTGGTTGTGGAAAGCGCCCGCTCTCCTTCCGCAAGAATTCCCATGTGTCCGCCGAGGCAGGGCCCGCAAGTGGGAGTCGAAACGACCGCCTCCGCGTCAATAAACGTCTCAATCAGGCCCTCTTGTAATGCCTGCTTGTAAATTTCCTGAGTTGCCGGGAAAATGATGAGCCGAATGGAAGGATGCGCCTTTTTCCCCTTAAGGAATCTTGCCGCTATCCTGAGATCGGAAATCCGCCCATTGGTACAAGAACCGATAACTACCTGATCAATCTTAATCCCCGAGACCTCTTCCACAGGTTTTGTGTTTTCCGGCAAGCTGGGCAGGGCTACCTGCGGTGATATTTCATCGGCATGAAATTCATAGGTACTTACGTAGTTACAGCCGGGATCGCTGTAATACCGTACGGGTTTTCTCTTGAATCTGCCTTTGATATATTCTTCCGTGTTTTTGTCGGGGGCGATGATGCCGCTCTTTGCCCCAGCCTCGATCGCCATATTACACATGGCAAAGCGATCGTCCATCGGCAATTGTGATATGGCACTTCCGGTAAACTCCATCGCCTTATAAAGGGCGCCGTCCACACCGATCTTTCCAATCGTGTAAAGGATGAGATCCTTGCCGGAGGTCCAATTTTTTACCTTGCCGTGAAAAACAAATTTTATCGATTCCGGCACCTTGAGCCATACCTTTCCGGTAGCAAAACATGCGGCAAGATCGGTACTCCCCACACCCGTAGAAAATGCACCGAGTGCGCCATACGTACAGGTATGAGAATCAGCGCCAATAACAAGATCTCCGGGACCTACGATTCCTTGTTCAGGCAGGAGTGCATGTTCAATTCCCACCCGTCCGATCTCAAAGTAATGCTTTAAATGATGTTTTTCAGCAAAGATTCTTAGGATCTTTGACTGCTGTGCAGATTTGATGTCTTTGTTGGGGGTAAAGTGGTCAGGTACCAGCACAACCTTCTCAGGGTCAAAAACTTTTGATATACCGGTCTTTTCAAACTCTTCGATGGCAATAGGCGCAGTAATGTCGTTGCCAAGGCAGATGTCCACGTTCGCGTACACGAATTGTCCCGGGTGCACCTCTTTGAGTCCCGAATGATCGGCAATGATCTTCTCGGTTATTGTCATTCCCATATATTTCTCAATAGCAAGAAGTTTGCGCTTTTTTCTCACTCAAGACACAAACAGTTGCAAATATTATGATTTTGAAAAGAATTTTAATTTTCTGAAAACCTGGTTCCGTTCCATAATTTCAGGAATAACGGATCCTGTAAATATTTTTTGTGACATTTGGTGCATAAGTCAAAGCGGAATGTCTTGTATTCGCAGTTTCCAAAGGATTCTGCCGTATTTGATGTCTCATCCTGACCATTGTCTTCTTCCATCGCCCAAATTTCTTCATCAATATCGTCATCGTCGTCATCATCCAGTTCCATAGCATCACACGCAGTGTATACCTCGATTTTTACTACATACCGAATATCTTCCTCTGACACCAATGGTCTTCCGCACATATCACACGTATAGTGCACCATTCATGTTCCTCCAAATAAATTGCCATCTTTGTAAAACACCTGTGCTTTGGCAACAGACCAAAATAATGAAAAATACAAAGAGTCACCGCACTTCGTTTATTACCTTTTCGTACAAGATCTTCTTTTTGGTAAGGTTTTGCAATCTTCTTCTCCTTTTAACAAGGAGATTTGATTGCCTCTTGCTGCGTTGTGAAACTGACTCGTTTCCTGCAGGATGGTATTTGCAAGTTCGTGGCAGAGACGGGTTGTTACCATGACCGTTCAGATTTCAATCGCCTTTCCTTATGCCATTGCCCTAAGTCTTTTAATCCGCTCTTCAATCGGCGGATGGGTACTGAAGATGCTGAGTAACGAACGACCGCTTAATGGGTTCACAATAAACATATGCGCTGTGGCAGTATTTGCATTCATATGTCTGACCGTTGATGACTGCTGCAATTTTTCAAGGGCACCAGCCAGCCCCAGGGGATTACCGGTTAATAACGCTCCGCCTTTGTCCGCGGCGTATTCCCGCGAACGGGAAATTGCCATCTGGATGATGAGCGCAGCAATGGGGGCTAAAATAGCCAAAAACAACATGGCAAAGCCACTACCCCGGTTTTCCCCGTCATCCCTTCCGCCGTAACCTCCGAAAAGAGCTGCCCACCGTGCCATATCAGCAAGCAACATAACGGCTCCAGCAATCGTTGCAACTATCGTAGAGATCAGGATGTCACGGTTCCGGATATGAGATAGCTCATGTCCCAATACTCCCTTCAATTCCTCACGTTTCAGTGTATTGAGCATCCCCTCGGTAACTGCTACCGCAGCATGATTGGGATTTCTCCCTGTTGCGAAGGCATTCATGGCGTTCGTCGGGATAATATACATCTTGGGCATGGGCATTCCTGCACGATCCGTCAACTCTCTGACCATAGCATAATAGTCCGGCGATTCCTGCTCTGAAACGATCCTGGCTCCGTACATTTTGAGGACGATCTTGTCGCTAAACCAATAACTGAAAAAGTTCATGCCCATGGCAATAGCAAAGGCAAAGGTGGCACCCTGACGTCCTCCAATCATACTGCCCACCCAAATAAGTAACAGCGTTAAGGCAATAAGCAATATCGTGGTTTTAACATAATTCATAGTCAACCTTCTCCGGAAACGAATCGAAAAAACTTTTCAGGGCAAACTCTATCATAAAAAAATTTTATTATTTATGAATATTTCCGCCCCTGAAAAATTATTATATGTATCGCCTGTTTTTTGTCAAGGAATTTAATCCCCGCAATTATCAGCGAAAACCTTAAAGAATTACCATCAGCAAGTGTGACAGGGAAGCGAAAATTTCATATTATTCGGGGAGTATGGTTTATTGTTTTTGCAGGGTGTTGGTTATTTGCTTATGGCTTACTGGGTCAAGAAGACATTTGTTCGAGCTTACGGTAGATCGCTGCCCGAACCGCATCGTATTGGGGTGGCACCTCAACCGGAAGGTTAGCAAATCTGGGATTTACCTCGTCCAGTTTATTTTCATGATAGCTTATTTTAAATTCAGGAAATTTTAACCCGTGGGCAGTGGAAATAACAACAACCTTTTCGTCCGGACGTATCATGTTCTTCTTTAATAATTTTGCCAACGCTGCGAGGGCCACTCCTGTATGCGGGCAACAAAAGAGCCCCGTTTTATCAGCCTGTGCAGAAGCATTCGCCAGTTCATCTTCCGTAGCCTGCTCTACTATGCCATTGAAGGTTTTTAGAACGTTTATTGCCTTTTTGTAACTCACCGGATCGCCGATTTGAATGGCATTGGCAAGGGTCTTTTGCGCTTTTACCGGGGCGAATTCCCTAAAGCCCTTCAGATAACTCAGGTAGAGGGGATTGGCCTTTGCCGCCTGTGCACACACAATACGCGGTTGTTTGTTGATTATGCCCAATTCCTTCATCATGAGAAATCCCTTGCCCAGCGCTGCGGTATTTCCCAAATTCCCGCCAGGAACAATCACGACATCTGGTACTTCCCAGTCAAACTGCTGGACTATTTCGATGCTTACGGTCTTTTGCCCCTCAATGCGGAGGGAATTCATGGAATTTGCCAGATAGATATTATTTTTACTGCATATCTCCTTCACCAGTTTCATGCAACCATCAAAATCCGTATCGAGAGACAACGTGAGGGCGCCGTTCGCAATGGGCTGGATAAGTTGTGCAAGGGACACCTTGTTCTTTGGGAGAAATACAATCGCAAGAATACCGGCAGCCGCACAATACGATGCCAGGGCAGCGGAAGTATCTCCGGTGGATGCACAGGCCACGGCAGGGATATTTTTCCCCTCGGCAATCATCTGTTTAACCATGGAGACCAGAACGGTCATGCCCAGGTCTTTAAAAGAACCGGTATGGGCATTTCCGCACTGCTTGATCCAGAGATCCTCAATACCCATCTCCTTTCCAAGCCGTTCTGCCCAAAAAAGATTACTGCCGCCTTCGTAAAGAGAAACGACATTATTGTTGCTGACGGTGGGGCAAACCCATTCCTTCTTCCCCCATACGGAACTCCCGTAAGGCCATTTGGTGCGTCGGTAACGCTCATCAAATAGTTTTTTCCAATGTTCCGGAGAATGTCTGCGGAGTTTTTCTATATCGTGTTTAACCTCCAACAGGTCGCCGCATTTTTTGCACTGGTATACGACCTCATTCAACTCGTACGTTTCGCTACACCCCGATATACACTGAAACCATGCCCTATATGGCAAGACCTGTTTCTCCTTTCAAAACTTCCACAACCATTGATATAAACATCCGCTATCAGACAACAGCATCGTGCATACAACGAAATCAACACAAAATTTTCAGTGTCTTTTGTCTCCCTTTTTGCTCGCTGAAAATTACCGTTAAACGGACGTTTTATTATAGGCAGACGAATAAAAAATTACAAGAAAAATATACGCAGACAGGGATGGTTTGAGTATTTTGATTTTGACAAAAACGTCCCTGCTTTGATAAGATTTCTCATGTCTATGTATATGCAAAGATTTTTATCAAAAATATGCTCATACTTTCCTAAGCTGGACGAATCATCTATTCGTCGCGAGTTCAAACATGCCTTTAGTCTCGGCACATCTCATAAAAACAGAGACTTGAACGAATTAGAGTTGGCGCTCATTCAGAAGCTTACTATAATCATGAAAAAAAGGCGGCTTACCATGCCCGCCACATTGTTTCTCGAAAGTGTACAACCACTCAATTATATTGGAAGTCAGATGATGGTGTTTTTCAGACCATTTTTGACCTTTTTTTTTTGCTCCCGCAGAATATGACCTGCTTCAGGGCATTCTTGAAAAAAGAGAAGGCATTCAAAGGATTATTGAGGAATTGGAAAAGGCATCCTAAAGGCACAGAAGGTGCAAAAGAAATAATTAAATGCTTATAAGACTTTGCGCGTCTTCCGCCATTGTCAGCGGGCTTTTATGAAAAAGGGGATAATGATTTGGACGTTATCATTGCAACAGACTGCGGCAGCACCACCACGAAAGCCATCTTGATTGAAAAAAAGGATGGGGTATACCGGCAGACATATCGGGGCGGAGCACCCACAACCGTGGAGGCACCATTTGAAGATGTCACCCGTGGCGTCTTAAACGCGTTCGCTGAGGTTGAAGAACTCTCGGGTCGTAAAATTTTAGATGGGGAAAGAATTATCACACCGGCCCGTGGAAATGTCGGGGTAGACATGTATGTTTCCACAAGCAGCGCCGGTGGAGGATTACAGATGATGGTAGCGGGCGCGGTAAAAACGATGACTGCCCAGAGCGCTCAGCGTGCCGCTCTTGGAGCAGGCGCCATTGTGATGGATGTTATTGCTTCCAACGACAAACGATTGCCCCACGAGAAGATCGATCTCATACGGCAATTAAGGCCTGACATTATATTACTCTCCGGCGGGACTGACGGGGGCACCGTTTCTCATGTCGTAGAATTGGCTGAATTTATTGCGGCAGCAAATCCAAAGCCCCGTCTCGGCATGACGTTTGAGCTTCCTGTCGTCTATGCCGGCAACAAAGATGTTCAAGAAAAGATCAAAGAAATCCTCGGGAAAAAGACGTCTCTTCATATTACCGAAAACATAAGACCCACGCTTGAAAGGGAAAACCTCATTCCTGCACGGCAGGAGATCCAGAAACTCTTTCTTGAACATGTTATGGCTCAGGCCCCCGGTTACAAAAAGCTTATGTCGTGGACCGGGGCGCCCATTATGCCTACACCAGCGGCGGAGGGGCTTATTATGCAGGCGATCGCAAGAAAACAGCAGATCAACGTAATTGGTATTGACATCGGCGGCGCCACAACGAATATTTTTTCCGTGTACGGTGCGGTATTCAATCGCACCGTGAGTGCAAATCTTGGAATGAGTTATAGTATCTCGAATGTGTTAGTAGAAGCAGGTCTTGAAAATATTCTCCGATGGGTCCCATTTGATATCGATGAATCCGATCTCAGAAATCGGATCAAGAATAAGATGATCCGGCCCACAACGATACCCCAAACCCTTGAAGAACTGAAAATAGAGCAGGCGATATCCCGCGAAGCTCTGAGGGTGTCTTTCGAGCAGCACAAATCCCTGGCAGTAGGACTCAAAGGAGTGCAGCGGGAACGCGACATCTCCGAGGCTTTTAAACAGGACGGAGAGGGTGAAACCTTGATAAACATGTTAACGCTGGACCTCCTGGTCGGCAGCGGCGGCGTGCTCTCCAATGCACCGCGCAGATCGCAGGCAATGCTTATGATGACAGACGCCTTACAGCCTGAGGGATTTACCAGGATTGCCGTAGACAGCATTTTTATGATGCCACATTTAGGAGTTCTTGCAACGGTGAATGAACAGGCGTCCACAGAGGTCTTCGAGAAAGATTGCCTGATCCATCTTGGCACCTGTGTCTCCCTGGCGAAAGGGAGCATGGGAAAGCCGGAGGAAAATTGCCTCTCGTATAAAATAACGATGCCCGATGGCAGAAAAACGGAGGAATCCCTCCCGTATGGCCATTTGCGGGTAGTACCACTGGCAAGCGATCAGGAGGCTGAAATCGAGGTTGTGCCCGCAAAAAAATTTGATGTTGGCGCAGGGAAGGGAAAGCCAGTCCTCAAAAAAATCTCCGGTGGAATCGTAGGTGTCGTCATTGATACGCGTGGAAGACCGGTAACCCTGGCAAAAGATAAGGCTTCACGGGTAGCACAGCTTCAACGATGGACTAAGGCTATTGACGCGTATCCAGAGTAAAAATCGCAGGCTGTCAGCAATTAGCTGATTGCTATCAGGCTGAAGCTAACTGCCGATACCTGACAGCTGATGGTTTACAGAGAGCAGCGACTTTTTTTCATTGAAACTTCTTAAAAATTAATTAGGCCTTCGGCGACTTTGCCCCCCTGTTTCCCCCCCCAGTTTACGGGGGGATTATGGGGGGTAATTGAAATTCCTGAACCTGAACCTTAAATTTTTTATAGAACTCTTTAATCATAATCTATGACCCACGCTTATACCCCAGGACTGCGTATATCGGAAAAGACACAGGTTGTGAGCCATCGAATCCTGCCTTTATCGGGAGACGTTACTGTCAAAAAAGGCGACGTCCTGAAGGCCGGGGATATTGTGGCCATGACCCATCTGCCTGGCAAGGTGCATGCCATTAATGCCGTGAATCGCCTTGGCGTTCAACCGAAGGATATCAGGGAATACATGACTAAAAAAGAAGGGGATTCAGTTCTGAAAGACGAAATTATTGCCGAGACCAGGCCATGGATTAAGATGTTAAAGACCGTCCTGCTCTCCCCCATTACCGGGACCATTGAAACCATATCGAATGTGACCGGACAAGTCCTCTTGCGGGAACCTCCAAAACCGATTCAAGTGTTTGCCTACATAGACGGCACCGTCATAGAGATCCTGGAAAAAGAGGGCGTCGTTATAGAGACGACGGCCACGTTTCTTCAGGGTATCTTTGGTGTAGGCGGCGAAACGGTAGGTGAACTAGTTGTTGTGGTAAACAACCCCGGCGACATACTCACCGCCGAGTGCATCCAGCCAGCTCACAAGGATAAGATCCTTGCTGGAGGGGCCTATATTCAGTCCGATGCGATTGACCAGGCGAAGAAGGTCGGTGTCAGGGGTATCATCGTTGGCGGGTTTGACGACGAAGATCTTACCAAACTCCTCGGATACAACCTGGGAGTTGCTATTACCGGTTCAGAAGATATCGGTATCACCCTTATTATCACGGAAGGTTTTGGCCGGATACCCATGGCGCAAAGAACCTTTGATCTTTTGAAATCCCGATCGGGCAATAAAACCTCTATTAACGGTGCCACCCAGATTCGGGCAGGTGTGGTAAGGCCAGAAATTATTATACCCTATTCAGATAAAATATCAGGAGAAGCAGCAGACAAGCCAATCAATAGAGGCATGGAAATAGGAGATCCGGTAAGAGTTATCCGGGTACCTCATTTTGGGAAGATCGGCAAAATCAAGGCGCTTCCCTTTTCACCCCAAAGGATAGAAACCGAGGCAAAGGTACGCATTCTTGAGGTTGAATTTCCCGATGGCTCCACAGCCATTGTCCCACGGGCAAATGTTGAGATGATTGAGAAATAAGTGATAAGATTCGTGATCCGGACACTATCTACGGATTAATTTGGTTAGCCGTCTTTTTGGTTGGGTATTTCTCACAATCAAACCGATGGAAATCAGGGGATGTATTTTTAACGACCACAATAAGAGCTGCCCGAACAAGTTTCGTAGACATCTTTGATTCTAAAGTTCTTATTTCGATCCTTTCGCGATTGGATTGTCTGGGTTCGTGATCCATTCGCTCCACGAGCCCGCATACAAGCGGGCATCTCCCAAACCTGCGTGGGTAAGGGCAAGAAGGTTGTGTGCGGCCGTAACCCCGGAGCCACAATAGAAAACTGCGTGCTCAGGCGGTGTGTCGCCGAGTACCTGCTGAAAGCGGGTTTTTAAGTCTTTCTGTGAAAGAAAGAGACCATCCGCACCTAAATTACCGGCAAAAGGAACTGATAATGCCCCGGGAATATGGCCAGCTACGGGGTCTATCGTTTCATTCTCGCCACGATAGCGATCAGCGCTGCGCGAGTCAATTAAGCAGAAATTCTGATTATGCAATATCTTTACGACGTCTTCGGAACCGAAGGTGAAATCGTTTTGAATTCTGGGGATAAAGCTTCTTTGCGCTCTCGTTTCGACGCTGCTTGCTACCGGATAATTATTTTTCATCCATGATGACCACCCGCCGTTCAGAACGGTAACGGCATGATGACCAACCCATCGTAACAGCCACCAAAGTCTGGCCGCAGCCATTACGCCCCCTTTGTCGTCATAGACCACCACCTGCACATTATCATCTATTCCCCAATTTGACAGTGTCCGGGCAAAAGTTTTCGGTTCTGGCAGCGGATGGCGTCCGGTCTTGCCGGGAATAATGTGGCCGGATAAATCTTTGCCCAGATGAGCGTAGATAGCACCGGGTATATGGGCATGGAGGTAATCCCGGTGACCGCGCTCGGTGTCATCCAATGAAAAACGACAATCAATGATCGCCCAATCTGGATTGGCAAGATGATGATCCAATTCTGAAACGGAGATCAAGGTAGTGAAGGTCATTAAGATACCTCATTTTAAATCGAATTCTAGTGTGGCAGTTGTATCTGACTTGACCTCAATTTGCTTATTTTCTGCCTTATACCGCTCATTCCACACCTTTACTATATACTTTCCCTCTGGTACATTTGCGATAGAAAACTTCCCTTCTTTATCGACCCTCGCAAAGAACGGATTTTGGAGTACCAGCACGTAAGCCAGCATATCGACATGCACATTGCACCGGATGGAGGCAATTCCTAATTTGTTGAAGGTAAACGGCCTTGTTTCACCCTTGAGCCATGTCCCTAAGTTAAAGTGATCAGCAACGTCATCCAGAGAATAGACGTTATGCTGAACCATATCGCTGTTAAGAAAATCGACGGTAGTTCCTTGTAATAAGGGCAATACGTGGGGAATAAAGGCCATGTTTTTCTGGTCTATAACAGCGTGTTCCTTCTGTGGTTCAAAGGTACCTGGCACATGCTCGATATAGACAATGGTATCCTTAAGATACTTAGCCTTTTTGGCCTTGACTGTCCCGCTGATCGAAGCTATATTTTTTTTCTTCTGCAAACGTATGAAAAGGAAAACTTGATACTATAGAACATACCACCAGAGAAAGAACGATCGGTGTCCTCATCAATACCCACATATTTTTCATGAAAATCCGCAGAGATAAAGACGTTGGTCGTCTGACCGTACCCTCAGCAAATTGCTGGCAGAGCGCCAGACTCGATGAGGGCTCCAAACCATCAGAACGAAGTCCATGCCACATCTGAAAATTGCATTTCAAAGACATACGTGAAAAACCTCCTCATCAAAAAAGATTATTTTTTATATACCAGTTCCAAAAAAAACAACAAGAAATACCCCATCAATAAGGCAAACCAACCAAAGGCCATGATGAATTCCAGGGTGGTAGAAAAAGACATGGAAAAATTCTCAGCGATCATGCTGTAAATATCTTCCAGGGCATCAAGTGTTTTGTTAATATTTGTCTTCCATTTCTCCAGGTGGAGTTTTTTGGTTATCAGATCAAACAACCGGGCAGAATACCAATCTCCAATGAGGTTGATGTTACGTTCGGTAGCTGCAAACTCTAAAATGGATTCCGTCCGTATCTGGATAATTTCACGCAAAGAACGCCTGATTTCCCTGGATTTGAGCCATGGAATTTTTTTCGCTGTTGTCTTTTGCAAAAGCCGTGCGGCCTTTTCTAACCGGCCTTCTAACTCGTGCTCCAAAAGCCTTAATTTCAACAATTGGAGGTTAGCAATCTCGAAGAGTTCAATGTTGCTGGCAAAATCACCGCGCGGGTCGAATACAAAAGCTCCATCCCATTCAACAACGGTGAAATCATCCTGCGAATATTTAATATGGTATTGGAGGGTGGCGCTGATCTCCTCTTCGTCTAAAGGTATACGTTCCGTCTTAAGGAGCCCTGCGATACTCCCTTTATATCCTGAAATAACATCCTCGGGGTCTCCCTCGTAGTCGGATACACAATATACACTATATTCCTCATCAAAATAAGGATCTCCATGATATTCCCATAAAATAGTCCTGCACTCAACAAGGAGATTCCGTTTAATGTCAAAAACGCACTCATCCAGGATGCTCTCCAAATTAACGGATGCTTCCACGATGACAATTCCCGGTGGGCAAAACTTCACCAGGAAGTTGACTTCCCTGGTTTCAATGATTTTTTTTGCAACTTTGACCACCATCTGCGTTGGAATCACATCAGGATACGACGGAGAACTCTTTTGCTTTTTGATACCGACAATTTCTGTCGTATCAACATTGAGTTCCGTAATGCCTACCAGAAAAGAGACCAAAGTTCCTTTGACCGCAGAATTGGCAACCATGGGTTGTCCCTCAACCTCGCAATACCTTAATTGTAGCTTGCGGAATGCGGATTTCGAATCTGTTATTATTTACTCCGCAATCTGCAATCAGAAATCCGAAATGAGACCGCTTGTAACCTGTACCACGTATCAATTTCTAAAACAGTGAATAGTGTCTTTCTAAAATCCCAGTCCATAGTTGAGGTGTTCGGGCAAGATGTCTTTTGATGATCGTCATACATTTTTCTTCCGCTGCTTTTACCGGAAGGTGAGAACGGATTTTTACATGCACCATTTGCGGCTCTGTGACAGGCATTCCGATCTGACTCACCAGGTAGCACTCCGCATCTGAGATATCGGAATCTTTCGAGATCTCGGCGGATATCCCGCCAGCAACCAGATTATATAATTTCCCCGTATGGGTAACAGGATTTTTCCCCGCTGTAGCTTCGAGGGTCATTGGCCGGTAAGGGGTAATCAAGCCGTTAGCCCTGTTCCCCCTGCCAACCTGACCATCATCACCACACTCAGCGCTGGTTCCGGTCGCCGTTAAATAGACGATCCCTTTTTCATAATTATCCGCAGCATTGAGTGAAACGGAGACTTCACTGCCTGTCAATTTTCCTACAAAAACCCGGATATATTCAAGAAGTTTCGCTTTTAGTTGAAAATACTCGTCTTTTGAAGCAATAAATTTTGAAATAAAGGCCACCGCAAGCGTAAGGATTATGCGGCTCTTGACCCGAATAGCCATAATTTTAATATCCTCGCCAATCATGGGATAGTTTCGTTTTACCTCTGTCGAATTTAAGAATTGTTCGGTTTGGTAGACGAGGGACTCTGTTTCCGTCAGAGGCGAAAAACCAACACCAATCGATGTATCATTTGCCAGGGGAATCGCGCTGTCAAAGGTCGCCCGCAGATCTGCGCTGCCAGTTCTTATTTTTGTTTCAACAACGACATTTTTTTCCGGATTCAGGAATCTTAATCGTTCATTTAACCATCGGTTCGTTGTCTCTCTGGCAATTTCTTCCAAGGGCACCTTTTCATTGCCTACTCTTTCCACTGCCCGGCCAACAACAATCAACTGAATAGGGGTTATCACCTCGCCCCCGCCAAAAGACACCTCGGAACGACCACCCACGAGAAGGCATTTATCGATATTGTGATGGAGTACCCTGCCAAATTTTTTGAGATAATATTGAGAAAACGCTATGCTCAACTCTTCAGCAGCACGGTCACACAAGGTATCCGGATGCCCTATACCTTTGCGTTCAACAATCTCAACCATCGATTGATGAACGGATGCGCCATCAGCTTTTTCGACAATTATTTCCATATCCGGCTGCTATTTACATAAAAATGGATATGTCGCCTTCCATGAGATATACAACAATTTACCGGCCACCATTTTTTGCTTTTAATCCGTTTATACCGAAATCTATTCCTCAACAGAATATATAACTGCCTCTTGTTCTGACAGAAAGTGGCAATTTCCATAATTTTGTACAAGGTATCATTGTGCAAATATACGAAAAAAAGTAACCCTCTTCTGGTATAAATTCTTTATTTTACCAAAAAAGCTGTGAAATATTATACGTTTCAACAGGATAGGGTCGTTTAAGAAAATATCGTAATACCAATTACTTTTAATTCCGGGTATCCAGTGGATAAGGTCTTTGAAATCCCGTTCTTTGATGCATCGTGATACATGCTGAGGAAACATGTATACCCTTTTCGGTTTGCCTGTGGTTGAAGAGACTATTGGTTTTCTCACCGTCCTGATACCAAGCAACATATCCCGTATTCCATCCGAGAAATTGACATTACACGCTACACCGAGATGAAATCCGGGAGGTGGTCTCGCATGAAATTCGAGAACGGTAATTGAATCATCTTGCTGGTTGTGAATCCAATCAAAACCACAGAGTCCATGAAACTTAAGCATCTTTCCTAATTGTAAGATTATCTTTTCTATTGATACATGTTCCATGAATTGCCGTGCACATGAAGGACCAAAACGTCCGTCTATTGTCTGATATACATATGAAGAAATCCACGCAACCGGAGTACCATGTTCCATAAGTATCTCCGTTACTCCTACGAGGCCATTAATGAACTTCTGCAAAATAAATTTTGGTGGTGATTTGATGGAATTATAAGCATTTATTAGTTCATGAGCATTCTGAGCGCATCTGACACCACTACCTGAAGAACCCCTCATAGTCTTAAGCATAACCGGATATCCTGCTTTTTCAGCTATCGCATGGGCAGAATGGATACTATCACAAATGTATGATGCAGGAAAAGGAATGTTGTTCACACTACATGCCCTTACAAAACCTTCTTTTGTAGATATGATGTCGACCGCGTCACTCTTCATGTCAACCGGAAACCATCCTTCAACCCATTCTTCTCCCCGGTACTTTATTAATTCAAACAAAACACCGTCGTCCCCCACAATAATCCAGGCATAGTGATTTTGGTTTTCATCAAGATGGGCTTTGAGTAAAAGTATCAGAGAAGGGATATCGGGTGTCTGTGGTAAAAGACAATTTACAAACCGTGACCCAATTAATATGTTGTTCTCTGTGGTAAGCAGCGAAACATTACATCCTGCTTTACTGAGAATGCAAGGTATCCGAAGGAGATTATAATAACCGCCGTCACTGCATACGAGAAGAACCTCTGGTTTTCCTTTACACATAGCCCATTCGTTTATTATATTTCCCGCAAAACGATGTAAATACAGAATGCATGAATTGGTTTTTCGTATTTTAAACCAAAAAAATTTATACGAAATATATGAGCCTACCGTTTCTTCCGCTCTTTTCCCCCATGGAGTGTGTGCACATCTGTTTTTTCCCTTTACTTGATAATGATCACAAAAAAGGTTTCCATGTGTGCACACATTTACTTTGTTCAGGATATCTCCGCGAAGCAATCCAAATCTTTGAGACTTTTGTGCAAGGCATTTACGGTTTTACTAATTCACCCTCAGGGTATCTAACGCATAAAACCGGGCATGGGGCTGTTCTGACGACCTTTTCTGCCGTACTCCCCAAAAGCGCATGGGATAGCCCCGTCCGGCCATGGGTAGCAATGGTAATCAGGTCAATATCATATTTCTTAGCAGCTTTCATGATTTCCTGAAAGGGCACCCCCCGTACAATAATATTTTCAACTTTTATCCTTTCCAGAAATCGCTTGGGTACTAAACGATAAATATTCTTTTTTGCATCCCGTTCCATATCAGCGTAGAGCTTTGATACCGGGAAGGCCACTCCGCCTATTCCAACAGGAATGCTCAGCTTAGGAATTACATGCAAAAGATACAATTTGGCGCCACGCTCTACGGCAAAATCCAGGGCGTATTTTAAAGCATGTTTTGAACAAGTAGAAAAATCGGTGGGGAACAGAATTCTTTCGATTTTCATCATAGTATAGACTCCTTAGTAAAATTTGACCGTTATCGTATTACCGTATAAAATCATTCTTTTTTGCAAGTTTTTTTTAACAACCCTGTTTAGCCCTTATCATAAGGTACAGATTGTTTATGAGAAAAAGATTGCTTCGCTTTGCTCGCAAAGACAACGCACAATATGTCATCAACGACGTAGCCTGTGCCATTGTGAGGGGTTTTTCCGAAGCAATCACCCGCTTACACAACGGAGAATTGGTTGCGGCTGCGCTGCGTTAGGGTATTACCGCCTCCATTCCACACGCATAAATTTCGCATTTTCATGTTTTTTATATTCTACTTCGCCACTGTACGCCTTGAATAAGATCGATCCGATACGCTGCGCCAATTTCGCAGAGGTAGTATGCACCTCGATTTCGCCTCCCTTTTCATGGATTTTCATAATCCTTTTTAAAGGGTTATACTTCTTTGACCGTTCGTCTTCGTTATGAATAAGATTCATGATCTCCTCCTTGTGTTGTTTCAGGAAGTCGCCTTTTAGCTTCACAACACCGTTCGGGACATTTTCCTTCGTCTTTTTACATGCGGGGCAGATTACCCAGTTTACATTTTTTAAACCCTTTTTTTCTTTGTATATTTTAGCATCAAGGAACCACTTTTTATTGTGATACACCGAGGTGCAATCTTTACAAATAGCAACTCCCCCCCAACCCCTTGCCCTTCGGCGGCAGATACGGATCATTTTCTGAATAGACTTTATCTCTGGTATGCTTTCCAACTTCTCTCGGCACTTTCATACTATTGATTCCTCCTCTCATTCAAAATTGATTAAACTTCCGCAGGCATTAGACAACGTATTCCAAGTTTTCTAACCTGTCGGGGGTCTTCACTGTTCTTACAGCACAATTACTAAAGCCTGTTTTTTTAATTTCTCAGATTCTCGAAACCTGCTCTATTCACTGATAAATATGATACTCGATATCGGAAAAGATATTGTCCTTGCCCTCAATATCAGAGAGCCATGCGGCGTCAATTTTATCTGACCGAATATCATCGTAAAGTTTTGTAAAACGAAAGATGTGTTCTTTGGTCCTCTTTACAGCGTATTCTACCATGTCGCCGGTCTTCATGATAAATGCCCAATCGCTGCTTTGGGCGAGCAAGAGTTCCCGTGCAGCCTGATTGAGCGCCCGGTTCTGCAAAGAATTCTCACCCCGCTGCGGATAGGTCTTCGCCAATTCAACCATCCGCTCTGCTGCTTTATGCAGATGACGGTAAATCCAGTCGTTGCTTTCGTTCAGCCAGTACTCGTGATAACCCTTGTATCCCCAACTCGAAAGCGCCGGCGTGGAGGCCTGGTTGTCCGGATATTTTTCAAGGTACTCCATGGGGGTAATCAGCGAGATTGTCTTGTAATCAGAGGACATCTTCCGAAACAAAAAATCGATCCAGCGGGGTCCTTCAAACCACCAATGGCCAAAAAGTTCAGCATCATAAGGCGCAATGACGATGGGTTTCCGATCCATTACCGCTGACAGATGTTCTATCTGCTTCTCCCGGTTAAACAGAAAATTTCCAGCATGCTCGGCAGCCCTCTCCATCGCTTTGTGAGGACAATAAGGCTCTTTTTGATCAGTCTTGCCGGTAATACGATAATATTTAATACCAATATTGCTCCGCTTGCCATCCCCGTGGAGATACGGCCTTACATAATCATAGTCGAGATCAAAACCCACATCACGATAAAACTCGCGATAGAAAAAATCCCCCGGATACCCTTCCCTGGCACTCCACACCTGTTTGGACGACTCCCTGTCCCTGCCGAAAGCAGCTATTCCTGAAGGACTCATAATGGGTGCGTAAACACCATATTTCGGCCTTGGGGAAGCAAAGAGAATTCCGTGTGTTTCCATGATAAGAAAGCGTATTCCTGCTTCCTGGAGGATCTTATCGATTTCCGGTTCATAGGCACACTCAGCCAGCCAGATTCCTCCGGGTCGCCGGCCAAAATGTTTCTCATAATGGTTTACTGCAACGCGAACCTGGGCTCGCATGGCATTCACATTATGATTCATAAGGGGAAAATAGCCATGCGTGGCCCCGCAGGTAATTATCTCTACATTCCCTGCATCCTGAAATTTTTTAAAGGCAGCAACGAGATTCCGCCGGTATTTTTCCGCAAATATATATCGAGCATTGGTAAAATACCCGTGATACATCTGCGCAAGCCGGTGAAATTCTGATTGATGTCTCGTCCTCTCAATCTCTTTTTCCGCAAATTCAATCCGCTTTTCAATATAACGGATATAGCGAGATTGTAAAAGGGGATCCGTCAGCATTGAAACCAGCGGCGGCGACATGGACACCGTCATGCGAAAGTTAACGCCGTCTTCGATCAGCTTATCAAAGACATCAATAAGCGGGATGTATGTCTCCGTAATTGCTTCAAAGAGCCAGTCTTCTTCAAGAAATTCGGTGTATTCCGGATGGCGGACAAATGGCAGGTGTGCATGCAAAATGAACGACAGATAGCCCTTTTCCATACCTTATTTTTAAGCCGGTGGTGAAACACGCGAAGTCTCAAATGAAGAAACGCTTTCTTTTATTACTTCCTGCCAACCCTTATGCGCCTTTTCCCTTACAGATTCACTGCTGCCAAATCCCTCCGTGGCATGTATTTCTTCATACAGCGCTTCAATGCTCATCCATGTTTCATCAACTACCTCTGATACACCAGCAGGGGGTGTTTTCACCTGATTCGACCTGACAATGAGACGAAACGTTCCGTTCGGAGTAAGAAACCCGATATCCACACAAAATGACCTGTTGGGTTTCCCGGTATGAATATACCAACTTCGCGCCCCCCCGGTTACTTCAATGTCAAAATAAGTATGGGCATTATTTCCGTTAAAGATTACATCGGTGACATCATAAACCCGCAATACCATTTTTGCACTATGAGCCATGCTGCCGAGCGCGTTGAGAATATTGTCCACAACATCTTTCCTGGGTTCCCAGTAGGTAAACAGGCATTCTGGATCCCGTACCATCAGCACCATGCGATTATCTCCATAATCCTCCGGAAGTTCCGGAATTATTGGAGCAGACACTACCTCTTCCCTTTTCCCCCGCGGCTGCGATTCTTCCTTCCTGACAAGCGATCCATCCGGAACTACCGGCCAGGTATCTTCTCCGGTGGCTCCCCATTCCTGTTCTTCCACCCGATCTGGGGAGGAGATATCCGTTACACCAAAAAACCTGTCCCAAATCAGGCAAAAAAAGCCCTTTATCTTTTTCCAGATTATCTCACAAAATGCCTTGATGACCTCAATGAGCAGGAGGAATATTTCTTTGAGAATTTCTTTATCCATAACTTTCAACCCTAACAATACAAAAGGCCACCCAGTTTTAAATAATTGGAAAACAATGACTTAAAAAAATATTAATCCATTATACCTCAATGAAATATGTCTGGTCAATGAAATTCATAGAAGAATGGCTACCAAAAGGCAACTTGCTGATAGGGAAACTAATCTCTTGACAAACTCCCGCCATTTGGTAATAATCGCAACGATGTACGGTATCAATATATTGTTGATACCTTAAAAAATAAGGCTCTTATTTTTCACACCGTTTCAAAAAAAACAGACAACCGGAGGCCTTTCAGTCATGATTAAACAAATTCTCGTCCCTACTGATGGTTCAGACAATAGTCTCGCTGCCGCTGATTACGCTGTAGCCATGGCAGGGCTTTTTAAAGCCAGTATCAAAGGGCTGTTTGTTAAAGACGTCAAGGTATTAACCGGTCCCTTAATCCATGATATTGGGACAAGCATAGGTGGAATGGTCCCCTATGGCACCTTCAACCAAACCATCAGAGAGATGCTGGAATCACAAGCCGATGCGGCTTTGGCTGTGGTAGAAGGGAAATGCAGACAGGCAGGTGTTCCATTTGTCCAGGAGATACGCGAGGGGGTTGTAAGCCACGAAATCGTTAAATCCGCAGATGACTGTGACCTTCTTTCTATGGGGAAGATGGGCATTCATGCTGCATGGCGTGATGTATTCTTGGGAACGAATGTTGAATTTGTGGTACGGCAGACTCATAAACCAGTACTCATTAGCCCGTCAGAATACAAATCATTTGCCAGGATGCTGATTGCCTACGATGGAAGCATATTTGCGGATAAAGCTCTGAAAAGCGGTGCGGAAATAGCAGGGGCTATGAAGTTGCCGGTAACGGTAGTTTGTGTGGCAGAAAAAAAAAGACGCAGCTTTGGAACCATTATCTAAGGCAAAGACTTTTCTCGAAGGTTACCAAATTATCGTCCGTACCGTTGCAAAAGAAGGCGCAGATCATGCAAAAGGCATTCTGGAACTCTGTAACGATGAAGACGAAAAATTTGGTATCCTCGTCATGGGCGCCTATGGCCATTCAAAAATTCAGGAAATGATCCTCGGGAGCACCACGGTAAGAGTCATGAGGTCAACAAACTGTCCCATCTTACTCTGTCGTTAGCAACCAGCGATCGTGAGAAATTTTACCGCAAGAGGCGAGACACTCAAACCAGCGTATGCGGAAAATGTTAAATCGGGAGAAGCACCATCGAACACATTCATAGCATAGATTATTATCACGGCGAAGATGAGCATGGTCACAAGCACGAGTACCGGTCACATGAACGGAAGAGATTGGTACTCACGAGTATTATAACGGGAAGTATCTTTGTCGTAGAGATTGTTGGGGGGATTATCACCAATAGTCTTGCCCTGATTGGCGATGCGGGCCATATGCTCACCCACCTGTTTGCGTTGCTCGTAAGCCTGTTTGCCCTCTATTTCGCCGCAAAGCCCCCTACAGAAAAAAAAACCTACGGTTTCTATCGACTGGAGATTCTGGCGGCCCTGTTTAACGGGGTGACCCTCTTTATGATTACCTTGTGGATATTTTACGAGGCCTATCACCGGTTTATACACCCGGAAACCATCTCAAGCGGCAAGATGTTCATCGTAGCCTTGGTGGGCCTGGTTGCCAATATTCTCTGTGTCGTCATTCTAAAAGGGCATGCGCATGAACATGAGCACAGCTTGAATGTCAGGACGGCCTTTTTCCATATGTTAGGTGATACCTTTTCTTCTGTAGGTGTCATAATTGGAGCTATTGTTATCTATTACACCAACTGGTTTATAGTCGATCCGATCATCAGTGTCATGATCTGCATACTCATCTTGATCTGGTCTTATAAATTGGTAATGGAATCCGTTGACGTTTTACTGGAAGCAACACCAAAAGGAATTAATATTGAAGACGTTATCGCAGGTCTCAAACAGATTCCCGGCGTTGATGACGCTCATGACATTCATATCTGGACAATCACTTCGGGTATGTATTCCATGAGCGGTCATATTGACACAAAGGACATGATGATCAGTGAGACAACCAAGCTTTCCAAAGAGATTAACCGTGTCCTGGGTGAAAAATTTAAGATCGGTCATACCGTAATTCAGTTCGGATGTGAATGCAAGGTCAATAACACACACCATGACCACGAGCATTGATAAGTCCATGTAGTTACCTCGCGCCCTTATGGTTTAGTTCTTTGTCAAAACTATTTCAATCATAAGGGGAGGGTTTTTTCTTTATTCAGTCCCCTCATTTTCTACTCTACTAAAATTATGGTGGGATTTGATTTCCTTGACTCATCTTGTAAAACTCAGTGAATGAATAGTGTTGCGCGAAAACAAAAATCTATCCTTACCTGAATTGTTATGTCCCTATAATCAAAACCATCACTGGCATATCAAGCAGATACTTGGAGTAGAGACGACATTTGGCGAGGGCATGCTGGTGGCAAACGATCCATGAGGTTTTCTCATGGATCCAAATCTCCCATAGAAAATTGGGAAAAAGGAGATTATAAATCTGTTCTTGCTGCGGCAAAAAAAGATATCTTCACATGAAAAGCAAAATACTTATTGTCGATGACGAAAAACTGATGCGGGTATCCCTCGAAGATAAGTTAAGAAAAGAGGGATATGCAGTTACTTCTCTATCGAATGCCATGGAAGGTCTCATGGCATTGCAATCAGAAAACTTCGATGCGGTAATAAGCGATGTGCGCCTGCCCAAAATGGATGGACTAGAGTTTCTGAGAGAGATTAAAAAGACATCTTCTGATACCGTCGTTATTATGATGACGGCCTATGGTTCCATTGAGAATGCCGTTATGGCGATGAAAGACGGGGCATACGATTACGTAACAAAACCATTTTCCCTGGAAGAATTGATGATTAAACTCCAGAAGGCCCTCAAGCACAAAGATGTGGTTGCGGAGAACCTCTTGCTGAGGCAACAGATACTCAGCCAATACGGCTATCATAATATGATAGGAAAGAGCGATGCCATGAAACACGTATTTGAGATTATCAACTCCGTGTCAAATCGGGATACTACGGTGCTTATTCAGGGAGAGAGCGGTACCGGAAAGGAACTTACAGCGGGAGCGATTCATTATACCAGTAGCCGAAAGGACTGGCCTTTTATAAAACTCAGTTGCGCTGCCTTGAACAAGGAAATTCTGGAAAGCGAACTTTTTGGACACGAAAAAGGTGCTTTTACCGGTGCGGTAAAGATGCGCCGGGGGCGTTTTGAACTTGCCGACAGAGGTACGATATTTCTTGACGATGCGGATGATATTCCGTTAGAAATGCAAGTTAAACTACTAAGAGTGCTTCAGGAAAGAGTATTTGAGCGCGTTGGCGGGGAGGATGCAATCTCCGTCAATGTTCGTATCATCTGTGCTACCAAAAAGGACCTGAAAAAACTTGTCCAGGAGGGACGCTTTCGTGAGGACCTCTATTATCGTCTCCATGTGGTTATTATTCACCTTCCGCCTCTCCGCGAAAGGAGAGAGGACATACCGCTCCTCGTAAACTACTTTATGAAAAAGTATGCATCACAGCAGCGTGTCGCGATTCATTCCATATCTCAGGAAGCGCTTCGCGTGTTGTCAGAATATCACTGGCCAGGAAATATTCGTGAATTGGAAAATGCGATTGAGCACGCCATAGCCTTTTGTACCTCTGATATGATTACGCCGAAAGATCTCCCGGAAAATTTACGGGAGGAAGCGACCCCTTCGGGTTTGTTTTCCATAGAACTTTCCACGATTGACTCGCTGGACCTGCAAGAAACCCTGAGTGATGCGGAAAGAAAGCTCCTTCTGTGGGCATACCAGAAGACAAGCGGTAACCAGGTTCGCATGTCAGAAATATTGCGCATACCGCGCACAACACTTCAAAATAAGCTCGTCAAATATAACATAACCAAAACCAATGTTCGCGCCACCGAACAGGCCTAACGCAGTATAGCTGCAATTCCATTTCAATTTTGTGCTGACACATCACTCCTTATTCACTGCTTCTTGTACTCGTCTCCGAAACAATAACTTACCAAGTACCGGCAATAAACCTACATGCACTGCCGATCTCTTCCCATTCATTTCTGTCTCGATTTTCGGTTGCCGTCTTGTCTCTTTTTGTGGTATATTCTTCCTCATCGAAAAGGTGAACCTCCCTATACAATTGCCCCACTGCCTCACTTACCTTGGAGATTCTACCATTTTCAGACTATGCCTGCAACAAGGCTTCGCCTTGCTTGCAGGATTTAGTGTCTTATAAAACATATTTTGATATTTTCAGCAAAAATATTTTTTATGAATAAGGAAAGTACTCATACAGGGACACAAAGCTGCAAAAACTAAGCATATCAAATATTGAGCAGGGAACAATGAATGTCAAAGGATAAACAAGGAGAAAGTTCGGTGCAATACTTTAGTTTTTAAAAAAAACAGCCCCGTAAGGGTGAGGTGTTTATAGAAAATGCGATATACAAAATCTTAGCTCCATAGGAGCGTCATGTGAAACACAGAAACAACATGTCGCTCCGATGGAGCTTGATTTTTGTCTTTTATTCTTATTTACTGCAACATTCTCGGACAGCCTGTTGAAATATGACACGTTCTCCATGCGCATGAGCTACGAAGGTGCTGATGCTGCGAGCATAAGCAGAGAGCTTCGCGAGTTTGAGGAGAAGGCCGATGCTGATTATCCTCGCTTCGGCGCTTCTGGAACTCTGAAGAAAGAAGCCCTCTGAATGACTAACCATGCGCTGCAGCAAACCCGAACATCGCACCGTGGTTGTCATCCAAGCCTCCCGCGGGCCGGGGACGCTGGGGTTGGGTCGTTGTGTGAAAAAAAGGATAAAATGGACGGGTTTGTCATGACCAGACTTGCACTGGTAAGAACTAATACGCTTCCTGGGCACACCCATGTCCGACTCCGAGTGATTCAAACTTCTTAGGAGGGAATTAACCACTCTTGCTCTTTTTTCCATGGGCAATGATATAGCCTCTGTTATCATTACCGTTCTTCTGTGTAGCTTTGACTTATTGGACGCCCAATCTACATTTCAAAGATTTCAAGGTGTTTTTCATGAGCATGGTAATGGTCATGGGTCCGACACCGCCGGGGACGGGGGTGATGTGTCCGGCAATTTCCCTGGCCGTTTCAAAATCAACGTCACCTTTTAAAAGAGGAACCATCCTTTTCGGGTCATCTTTACTGGGCTTTTCACCAACACGGTTAACGCCTACGTCGATGACGCATGCACCTGGCTTGATCCACTCCGGTTTTACCAGGCCTGGCACACCCGCCGCAACGATTAGGATATCTGCCCGCCTGCAATGATCGGCTAAATTTTTGGTCTTCGTATGAACAACGGTTACCGTTGCATCAGCCCCTCTTCCTTTCTGAACCAGCATGTTGGCGATGGGTTTTCCCACGATATTGGAGCGTCCCACGACAACAGCCTCAGCGCCGCCTGTTTCAATCCCGGAACGGATAATCAGTTCCTGAATACCGGCCGGTGTGCATGGCGGGAATTTTACCTCGTCACCACCAATCATAAGGCGTCCGACATTGACAGGATGGAAGCCGTCAACATCCTTGTCAGGGTCTATGGCATTGATCACCTTCTTTTCATCGATCTGTTTTGGAAGGGGAAGCTGAACGAGGATGCCATGGATGGAATCATCTTTGTTGTATTTGTCAATAAGTGCAAGGAGGTCTCTTTCTGAAATGGTAGCGGGTTGATTATCCTGCACCTCTTTAAAACCCAACCGGTGTGCAGTTTTAATCTTCAGGGTAACATATGATAGAGAAGCGGGATTATTGCCCACCAGAATCGTTACCAGTCCTGGTACAACGCCGTATTTCCCCTTAATGTGTGCTACTTCAGATATGATTTCCTGGAGGATTAGTTCTCCGATTTCAGTTCCTTTTATCAATTTTGCAGCCATAAACGTCAAATGCCCCTTTCTGAGAATATCTTGAAATAAAAATCTGATGCACGTATTCCATGTGCCAAGTTATCCGAATTAACCCTATTTGTCAAGCCAGAATAAACCCAGAATAAAATCGGAAACGGAGTTGCCGCTGAAGGCCTATTTATTACGACAACATGTCAAGGGCAATGAGAGTCATAATCTGCGCAAAATCCATCAGTTCTTTCATACTGATGGATTCGTTTGTTGCGTGCGCCTCGGCCTCATCACCCGGTCCAAACCCAACGGCAGTTATGCCTTTTTGAATAAGCTGTTTTGTAACTGTTGCGCCTGACATGCCTTTCGGTTGCGGCTTTGTTCCCAGGACAGAGAGGGTATGTTTTGAAATTAACTCCACCAACGGATTATTGATAGGGACGGCAGTAGGTACCTGGTTAGAAATAATCCTTAAGTCAAACTTCGCCTTATATTGGGTTTCTGCTTCTTTGATGATATTTTTTAAATCTTTGATAATGTTATCTGCTGAATCATCGGGCAAATACCGGATATCCAGTTGTGCTTTGCAGAGGGCAGGCACGATATTTGGCGCTGTTCCGCCGTGAATTGAGCCGAGATTTACCGTAGGTGGGGTGTGAAGGGGATGTGAGACTTTTGAGAACTTTAATTGTTTCATACGTTCCAGCAAGGGGATCATATTCCATATGGCATTTATCCCTGTTTCCGGCCGGGAGCCGTGTGCCTGTTTGCCGTGTGACGTGATTTCCAGAAACAACGCGCCTTTTTCCGTTACATCAATTAATTTCATGTTGTGGGCAACATCGGGAATGATAGCGTAATCAGCCTTGATTCCGCATTCATTCAGTAAATATTCTAAGCCGAGCGCAGAACCGAGTTCCTCGTCGGCAACGCCCGCCAGGATGAATCGACCCTTGAGTTTCGGTTCATGTTCTTTCAGAAATCTCGCGACAGCCAGCATAGACGCCATTTGACCCTTATTATCCGAAGCACCCCTTCCGTATATCCGCCCGTTTTCAATCCATGCCTCAAAGGGATTTCTCTTCCAGTCATCTCCTGCCGGCACCACATCTAAATGACAGGCAACCAGCAATGCAGGTGCTCCTTTTCCAATATATCCAACGATATTTGCCCTGCCTTTTGTCTTTTCGTGGATAGTATATGGAATTTGTAAGGATTTAAAAAAAATCCTCGACTACTTGAGCTGCAAGGATTTCATTCCCGGGAGGGTTTTCGGTTTTCATATTAATTAATCTGCATGTGAGGTCGATGATCTCCTTTTCTTCGTTTTGCATGTAGGTCTTTATGTGATCAAAGAGTTCGTCTGACTTATTTTTATTCATGATTAAGATAGTTTTAAAAAGCCTGTGAATAACTGACCAGGCATAAAAGATAAAGAATCCACCCGCAGAGCAGACGGCTCTGGGTTTACCCCCAACCCGAACGAGTCAGGAAAGATTATCAATAACCACGAGCTATTCTTTTGTTTTGATTAAGTTTAGGTTAGTTGCGCAAAAACTTCAGGCTTTTTTCAATGAGTTTGTGAGTCTTGTATAATAAGCAAATCCAGGTAATGATAAAAATAGTTTGTTAGATACTAAAGAGAGGGTCACCTTTGCTATGAAGAATATAGCACAAAAAGAGGAAAGAAAACAATCGAAAATCAAAGGCGGAGATGAATGGGAAGGGATTGGCAGTACATGCAGATTTGTTGCCGGTACTTACCTTCATGGGTAAGTTATTGTTTCGGAAACGAGTGCAAGAGGGGAGCATTCCCGATTTTTTATTACCATTCTTGGGATCAGTGCAAAACAATCCAACAACCCTGACAGGGGTTCAAGCACTGTCAGGGTTAACACCATGGTACGTTTCATTAAAACCTGACAGAAGTCACAAAAATCGGGAATGCTCCCGTACAAGAGTCAGTGAATAAGGAACGAGGTGTCAATGCCCAGTATCAGATTGTTGATGTCGTGGAGATGGTCGTAATCGGATTGCTAGCCGGAACGATCTCGATGGTACAGATAGTAAAGGTATGGGCGGATGAGGTACTGAAGAAAATGACTGACTGGGAAGAGGTGCCGGTAGACACCACGATAGGACATATTGTAAAACTGTTAACCCAGGGGGGGATATCGTGGAACTGATGGGAATCATCCATCGTTTTCAGGGGTCAGGTGTGGAAACGAGTTGTATGATCAGTGCATGCCTTGAGAAGTGCGCTGAGCAATATGTGGATAAACATTGATTCAACGGTAAAAGGGATGAATGGGGATCGGGAAGAAACTGTTGTGAGGTTTGGTCCACGCAAGAAGGGTCAGAAATCGTATTGCTCGTTGGAAGCATTTGTTGCGAAGACGCATTTGTCTTCAGAATGACTGAGACACGAGATGCGCCCGTTGCCCATAAATTTTGGTTGGTTATAAGGATGTGCTGATTTCTGATTTCTACGGTCGCTACGATGCTGTCACCGGCAAACAGCAAAATATTTGGACCAGCCTTGAACCGTTCAAATATCTGGTTCAAGTTGCAAACTTGAATCCACTTGTGGAAGGAGGTAGCGGCAAAAGGTAAGCAAGAGAGGTACAATTATCTTACCATAGGCTTTTACGAAGGCGGTAAGGTTGTATCATGTCCATCCTGGATTTCCATGAGCATCCTGGTGCCTTTGTCGAGTTGGGTAAGCTCCTCAATCTCCTTCTTGCTTCCAGCGCCAAGCGTCTGGAACTTTCGTACAGCGGGAAGCACACGACCCTCAAAGGATGCAACCGCGGCATTAAACGCCTCTACCGCCTTGCCAAGAGACCCGCCGAGCTTCGTAAGATGTTCGACCATCGTTGCGATGCGCTCGTGGAGCTCCCGGCCGAGATCGCTAATTTTTCTGGTATTTTCCGACATCTGCTCCTGTCGCCATCCATGGTAAACGGCGCGAAGGAGGGCGATCAGGGTTGTTGGTGTTGCAAGGATGACCTGCTGTTTGGCACCTTCTTCAATGAGCGCCGGGTCTAACTCCAGTGCTGCACTAAAAAAGATTTCTCCGGGCAGAAAAAGAACCACAAATTCCGGCGTAGGTTGAAATTGTTCCCAATATGATTTTGCGCTCAGTTTTGCCATGTGGGTCCGAATCTGCTGTGCATGGACTTGAAGCTTCGAAAGACGCAGTTCTTCATTTGCAGTTTCAGATGCATCAAGATACGACTGAAGCGGTGTCTTTGCATCAATAACAATATTCTTTCCTCCCGGCAGCCGCACGAGCATGTCGGGTCGCAATCGTCCGTCCTCCGTTGTTGCCGTTTGTTGCTGGTAAAAGTCACAGTATTCCAGCATACCGGCAATTTCAACTACCCGCTTGAGCTGTATTTCTCCCCAGGTGCCTCGCACCGCCGGCGTTCGAAGCGCGCTGACCAGATTCCCCGTTTCAGATTGCAATTTCTCCTGGGTATAGATGAGGGATTTGATCTGCTCCGTGAGGCCTCCATACGCTTGCTGGCGTGCCTTTTCTAATTCCTGAATCTGGGTGTCCACTTTGTCCAGGGATTGTCTGATTGGTATGACGAGGTGCTCTACGGCCTTTTGCCGCTGTTCGAGATCGCCCTTTGCCTCGGTTTGATATTTTTCCAGGGTAATTTTCGCCAATTCCAGAAAGGACTGGTTGTTACTTCTCAGCGCTTCTGACGAAAGCGCTTTAAAGGCATCGCCGAGCTTCATTGTGGCGTCGTTCAGGATGCCCAGCTTTTCATGAGACGCTTTACGCTCATGTTCGAGGGTGGTTTCAAGCCGAACCACTACCCGGTTCAGTTGAAAAATGGTTTCGTTTTTTTGGTCAAGATCGGTGCGTGTATTTGACAGTTCCTGTTGGGTTGCAATACCTTGCTCGTTGAGTGTCGTAATGCGTATTCTGCAGAGCAGCCAGGTAATAGCGGCCCCTATGAGAACACTGGCAACCATTGCAATAATCAACCAATGAATTTCCATTGAAGTTTGCGGAAGAAAACAAATAATGAAAATATGAGCAAGGAGGTTTTATGCTGTAGTGACAACAACCGGTCTTTTTTTTAGCAAGTTTTTTCACACGCCTCTGAATCCCTGGGGTAGGCCAACCGTCCCCGGTTGACATCATAATGACAAACGGGGACGCTTGTCCTACTGAAAAAGGGGACTCGGTTGCGGTTGGGTTGCGTTTATGAATAATTTCGGCAGTTGAGAAGAACGACGGTCAGGCCGCAACGTCCTTGATGATTTAATGCAAGGGTTTTGTATACAGCACGAAGCTGTCACGAAACTAAAATTGGTCCAACAAATCCTTTTTCTTTTCGGTATAGTCGCTTTCCGTGATAAGCCCCTCGGCCTTGAGGTCTTTTATCTCCTGCAACTGTTCCTTGATACTCATATCGACCATGGCTTCCCTCAGCAGTTTTGCCTTTTTGTAATCGTAATCTTCTGCAGAAATGATCTCCTCATCGACCATTTCGCGGAGGATTGCCAATTTGCTCTTTATCTTACTTTCTTCCCGGATTTCTTCGGATGGAGACGATGATTTCTGTGTTTTTGTTTCGCCGGGCTCAGCCATCTTTTCCTCCAGCTTTTTCAATCGGGCATCCAGGTCAGACGTACCTACTTTGATCTTTTCATCAACCGTTCCAACCCTTTGTGCTACCGCCTGCTGGTAGACTTTATCCGACAGGTCAATAACAAGCCAATTTTCATGGTCTGGTTCTAACCGCTGCCCTGCGGAGGGAACCAATCTCCAAAAACGGCTATGTTTCATCCTGACAGGATTATCTTGTTTTGCTATATATCGTTTCTTCTCCGACATGGCATCATTATATGTTTGCAGCATATGAACACGGCTAAAGGCAATATTGAGACTGTGATCGACAATGAAGAGGACACAATAATTCTGCTGGTCTGTTAAAAGCATGCGCTCCGAATAGGACGAAACAGCAATAGCCTGTGATGGTGTTGCAACGGAAAATGCCTGTACAATCAGAGGAACTAATTTTCGTATCTCGTCATCCTGAAAAACCCGCAAAGAGCCTTTCTTTTTTAACATCCCCTTTTCTTCAAAATAGATATAAGATAATACATTGGTAATAACATTTCCTTGTAGCTCATACGGGTGATTGCCTAGAATGGGCTGTCTATTTTTTTTTCACCCGTAATTCTTCGTGCTTTACTATAATCTTGCCATCGGTATACGTTTCAGCCTGGATATTGTGGGGGCCCATCGCATATATGATGCAGATAATTCCCACAAAAAAAATTGTCTGGTTCAGATAATGATTTTTTAATAACTTCACAGATATCTGCTTATGGAATTTTGATGGTAACTTTTACTCTCTGCAAGGACGGTAACCCGAAGCAACCTCTGCTATGACTGTCATTCCGAGCAAAGCGAGGAATCTCATGGGTTTGCTTCGCTTGGGCTCGCAACTTCGGCTTCGCTTTGCTCGCAATGACAACTTCCTTTTTACTCACTACAAGCTGACCGTAAGGCAATAATAACATCCTCTTATCCAATGATTTCTACAGATTCAGAAAGATAGCATACCTCGATCAGTTCTAACCCTAAATCCTTACTGATTCCCTTTGCATTGTCTTTTGGAATAACTGCCTTTTTAAACCCCAATCGTTGTGCCTCTTTCAGCCGGATTTCCATTTGGCTTACACTGCGAACCTCGCCTCCCAATCCCACCTCTCCCACAAACACGGTATCCTGAGGAATCGCTTTCTCTTTAAAACTTGATGCGATTGTCATAGCAATGCCAAGGTCTGCTGCGGGTTCATCTACCTGTACCCCTCCTACGATGTTCACAAATACATCCTGTCCCCCCAGTTTTAGTCCTATCCTTTTTTCCAGAATGGCAAGGATCATGGAGACACGATTGTAGTCGACCCCGCTTACTTTGCGTTCAGGCATACCAAAATTTGCCCGTGCCACCAGGGCCTGTATCTCAACGAGCAAGGCGCGGGTACCTTCCATACAGGAGATAATGGTCGAACCGGCGCTAACCCTCCTGCCCTGAGAAATAAAGATCTCGGACGGGTTATCCACAGGTTGCAAACCATTCTTTCTCATTTCAAAAATTCCAATTTCATCGGTAGAGCCAAACCGATTTTTGACCACCCGTAAAATCCGATAGCACTGGAATTTTTCGCCTTCAAAATATAAAACGGTATCTGCCATATGTTCCAACACTTTAGGCCCTGCGATAATGCCCTGTTTGGTTACATGCCCTACCAGAAAAATCGCAGAACCGGTTGACTTGGCAAGGGAAATGAGGTCGTTCGCACATTGCCGTACCTGGGCAACCGTACCAGGGGCTGAGTCTAATTGAGGTTTATAGATCATTTGAATGGAATCAATAACAACCAGGGTAGGACGCGTGTTATGGATATTTTCCAGGATAAAATCCAGATTCGTTTCAGCAACAACCAACAGATTGTCTGATAAAATCGATAACCGCTCGGCACGAAGCTTCGTTTGTGCTACAGACTCCTCCCCGGTCACATAAAGGGTTGTATACCCTTTCTGGCTAATGTACTGACATACCTGCAACAGGAGGGTTGATTTACCTATTCCAGGCGTTCCTCCAATCAATACTGCCGAACCGTTAATCAACCCACCGCCCAGAATCCTGTCAAATTCCTTCATCCCCGTTTCAATACAGGGGCACTCCGTTAATTTTACACTGGTTATCGGTTGTGGTAATTCACGAGTAAATGCGACCGATCTATAGCCCTGGCCAACAGGGGCAGCAAGTTCTTCAACGGTGGAGTCCCATTCCCCGCAACCTCCGCAACGTCCAACCCACTTTAAGCTTTTCCAGCCGCAATGCTGACAAACGTAAACCACGCCTGTTTTTGTCATAGAGGAGAAGAAAAAAACTGACAGAGAAACAAAAAAGGGAAGAGTTTTACTCTCCCCTTTTTTTTATTTCGCGTTTCTGTTTATCTCATTTATAGACTGCTTTCCGCATTTGCCAATGCCGGTTCCGGGGTTTCCTGTATCTCATCGAAGGCGAGTTTGCCATCAAGAACTCTCGCCTTTACATGCTTTTTCCCCTCAAATTTGCCCTGGAGAATTTCCTCGGAAAGCGGGTCCTCCAAGTATGTTTCAATTGCCCTTCGAAGCGGACGTGCCCCAAAGTTTTGGTTATACCCTTTTTCTATCAGGAAATCCAGCACCTCGTCCGTCAAGGTCACGCTGATATTATAATTTTCCAGTCTCTTTTTAACACCTTTCAGTTCAATTTCTATAATCTGCTTCAAATCTTCTTTCGCCAAGGGCTTGAAAACGATAATATTATCCACCCGGTTTAAGAATTCCGGACGAAAATGTTTGTCAACTTCCTTCTTTAATTGCTCTTTCATCATTTCGTAGGTATGCTCATCAGTCACCTTTTTGAAGCCCAGAGATGCCTGATTTTTGATCACGTCTGCACCAATATTTGAGGTCATAATAATGACCACATTGCGAAAATCCACGTGACGTCCGAAGCTATCAGTCAGCTTCCCGTCTTCCATAATTTGCAAGAGCATATTGAATACATCCGGATGCGCCTTTTCAATTTCATCCAGTAAAACAACGGCATAAGGACGGCGCCGTATCTTTTCCGTGAGCTGTCCCCCTTCTTCATAACCGACATAGCCAGGGGGTGCACCGATCAACCGCGATATGTTATGTTTTTCCATGTATTCCGACATGTCGATCTGAATGAGGGCGTCTTCCTCTCCAAAGAGAAACTTTGCCAGAGATCGGGCAAGGTGGGTTTTCCCCACACCCGAAGGTCCCACAAAGATGAAAGAAGCCACAGGACGATTTGGATTCTTCAAGCCGGCGCGAGAGCGACGTATTGCCTTAGCAACCGCCTTCGTTGCTTCTTCCTGGCTTATTACCATCTTATGAAGCTCCTCTTCCATCCGGAGCAAACGCTTGGCTTCAGCAGATTCGATGCGTGTCATCGGAATGCCGGTCATTTTAGAAACAACTTCGGCAACGATTTCGTTAGTCACCACTCCTTCAACCTCGGCCCGTGATTCCCGCCATTCTTTTTCAATAGTTTCTTTTTTCTTTTTCAGCTTATCGGCTTTATCCCGCAACCGGGCAGCCCTTTCAAAGTCCTGAATTGCAACCGATTCATCCTTGTCTTTTTCCAGCTTATTAATTTCTTCCTCGATATGGCGCAAATCAGGCGGCTGCGTAGTAGCCTTCAGCCGTACCCGCGCACAAGCTTCGTCGAGTACGTCAATCGCTTTATCCGGAAGGTATCTTCCCGTGATATATCGAATGGACAACTCGGTGGCAGACTCTAAAGCATCATCCGTAATCTGGACCTTGTGATGCGCTTCATAACGGTCACGGAGTCCTTTTAATATTTCAATCGTCTCGTCCTTAGTCGGCGGTTCTACAACAATAGTTTGAAACCGTCTTTCCAGGGCGCCGTCTTTTTCAATATATTTTCTATATTCATCCAGGGTGGTAGCGCCAACACATTGTATCTCACCACGGGATAGTGCCGGTTTTAATACATTGGAAGCATCAATAGCGCCTTCTGCGCCGCCTGCCCCTACCAGGGTATGGAGTTCATCAATAAAAAGGATGATATTTTTTGCCCTCTTTACTTCCGACATTACCGCCTTAATCCGTTCCTCAAACTGCCCACGGTACTTCGTGCCTGCCACCATCATGGCAAGGTCCAGGGCTACAATCCGGCGATCTCGCAGGAGTTCAGGAATATTCCCCTGCACAACAGCCTGCGCAAGACCCTCAACAATTGCAGTCTTTCCAACCCCTGCTTCACCAAGCA
This sequence comes from Candidatus Brocadia carolinensis, assembly GCA_002009475.1. Lineage (GTDB taxonomy): Bacteria > Planctomycetota > Brocadiia > Brocadiales > Brocadiaceae > Brocadia > Brocadia carolinensis. The sequence goes on from AYTS01000004.1 coordinate 39,349, forward strand.
ATACGGGATTATTTTTTGTCCTGCGGCATAAGACCTGTATCACCCGTTCAATCACATCCTGCCGGCCAATAACAGGGTCGAGTTCGTGTTCACGTGCTTGTTGGGTAAGATCGCGGCCAAAAGAATCCAGCGCCGGCGTTTTTGATTTCCCTTTCTTTTCTTCTTTCTCCTGAGCCATCCCGCCCTGAACCGCTTCGGAACCCAGGAGCCCGATAACCTCTTCCCGGACATCCTCAAGTTTGACCCCGAGATTGAGCAACACCTGCGCAGCGACACCTTCCTGTTCTCTCAGCAACCCCAGCAAAAGATGTTCTGTTCCAATATAGTTATGACCCAATGCCCGCGCCTCTTCCATGGCATATTCCAGTACCTTCTTTACGCGCGGAGTGAAGGGTAATTGTCCCACCGAGACCAGATCCGAACCGCTTTGAACAATTTTTTCAACTTCCAAACGGATTTTTTTCAGCTCGATATCCAGATTCTGTAAAACATTGGCAGCAACCCCGCTTCCTTCTTTTACCAGGCCTAACAAAATGTGTTCAGTCCCAATATATTCGTGATTAAACCGCCTGGCCTCTTCTCTTGCGAGCGCCATAACCTTCCTGGCACGGTCAGTAAATCGATCAAACATAATACACCTATCCTTTCAAACTTTATGTCATTTCCAGGCGTTTTCTTACATACGCTGCTCGAATAACGTTTCTCTGCTGGGAAGTAAGTTCGCGCCCTTCTAACTTTTGTAAGTGCCCCGGTAATGTGAGAATGAAAAGCTCATTTAAGGTCTTCATTTCAATATCGTTGATTATTCCTAAATTAACTCCCATGCGGACCTGCGACAACAGATGCATAATCTCTTCTGAGGAAATTATCCGCGCCACCTTGAGCATGCCGTATGACCGCCAAATACGGTCTTCTAATTGCTCCCGGCTTTCGGAAATCAAGGCTTTTCTCGCCATCCGCTCATAACTCGTTATCCGGGGAATCACTCCTTCTATAATTTCTAGTATTTCTATCTCGGACTTGCCAAGGGTAAACTGGTTTGATATTTGATATAAATCCCCGGAGACCTGAGTTCCCTCACCATACAGACCTCTTACCACCAAACCAAGTTTCATAACGGCATTAAAGACCTTTTCAATATGGTGCGTCATTCCTAATGCCGGCAAATGCATCATAACTGAAGCCCTCATTCCTGTGCCAACATTGGTAGGACAAGCAGTCAAATAACCAAAACGCGATGAATAGGCATAATTTAACCTTTTCTCTAATTTGTTGTCGACCTCATCGATCTTCTTCCATGCTTCTTTAAGCTCAAACCCGGAACGGATCACCTGTATCCGCAGGTGATCTTCTTCGTTTACCATCAGGCTAATGGTCTCAGATTTCCCAAAAGCAACTCCTCTTTCTCCTTCTCCTCCGGCATGTTCCCGGCTAATAAGATGCCGTTCCACGAGAAAAAGTCTGTCTACTGAATCAATGTCCGCAAGATTTATGTACCGCAGGTCAGAGGTAATTTCTGCTTCTTTGATTTTATTGCTTACCATCTCTTCGAGCTCTCTCTTCTGTTTTACATTAGCTCTTGAGAGAAAAGGAAACCGCGCCACATTTCTTGCAAGACGAATCCTGCTGCTGATAACAATATCCGACTCGGCCCCTGTGCCTCTCAGCCATTCGCCGGTATTATCAGCCAGATCGCTAATCTTCATTGGTGTCGCCTGAAAGCTCATAAATCCTGTCCCGTAGCTCGGCAGCCTTTTCGTAATCCTCTTTTTCCACAGCTTTATTCAATTCATTCCGTAATTGCATAAGCTCATTCTTTTTGATCAAATCTTTTCCTGCCCTTGATGGCACTTTTCCAACATGCTGGGTGCTTCCGTGCATCTTTTCAAGCAACGGAATCAACCCTTTTCTGAAAATGGTGTAATCCATTGGGCAACCTAACCGCCCATGAGAGCGAAATTCCAAGTAGGACAATCCGCATACCGGGCAAACGATCTTGGACATTTCACTAATTTCCGGGGCAACCTGGTTAATGAGGCTTGTCAGTATTTCGGTAGGAGAAGGTATTTTGGCAAGCTGCTTATTGATACCCTGCGCACAGTCTTCGCAGAGATGCCGTTCCTTTTTCACCGTACCAACAATCTCTGTTAAATGCACTGTTGCATGCTTTTTGCTACAAGATTCACATTTCATTCTTTGTATACCCTCATTGAATCCTAAATTCTCTTCCGCATCATTGCCTTTCCCATTTTAACACATCTATCACTTTTCCTAAAGAACTTTTTTCAGATACGATCTCTTCCCGTATCCTATTTTCTTTTTCCAGACAGTCCATACCATGATTAATCCAGACATCCGCCTCTGGCAGAGGAATTACCATCACGCCATCATCATCACCGAGAATCCAGTCTCCGGGACTGATCCGTACCCCTGACAGGAAAATGGGTATATTAATTTCTCCAAATCCTTTTGGCTCACCGGCGTTTGGCATTACCATCTTTGTAAAGATGGGAAATTTTAATTTCCTGATCTCTGCAACATCCCGCGTTGCCCCCCAGATTACGGCACCACGGATCTTTTTCTGCAAAGCGCTATGGGTTGCCAGTTCGCCCCACACCGCGGGGCCTGCTCCCCCTGCATCGATGACAATCACATCTCCTTCTTTTGCAACATCAATAGCCTCAACAGGTTTTGCCCAATCACCAGGATAGGTCCGAACCGTAACCGCATTTCCAATGATTTTGATATTTGAGAACAAAGGATATAATTCAGTAATGCCTTTTGCGCGATGACTGCCGTCAGAAATATTTGCCGTTGAAAGTTTTTCCAGGGCTTCGCGAACTCCATCACATCCTACCCGCTTGAAGAGGGTTGTGGGAATCTTTCGGTTTTCCTGAATAGCGTTTTTAATGCTCTCTGCCGCTGCCTTTGCATTCTTTGCCTTGGTAATATAACCACCGACGATGATAATGCTTGCACCGGCATCCACCGCATCCACAACATTTTCAGAATTTATACCACCAGCAACAGCAATGGGTATCTTTACTTTGCCGGAAATGCGTCGCAGGATATCAAACGGTGTTTTCCCCTGCATTTGATCGTCGATTGCGGTATGAACTGCTAGAGAGGCTGCGCCCCATTTCTCTATATTGGCAATCCGATCTTCGATCTTCGCATCATTCATACAATCTACGCAGATCTTGATACCATAGTTTTTCCCTGCTTCAATACACTCCCTGATGGTTGAATCCTGAGCATCTGCCATGACGACGGCAATATCTGCACCTGCCTTGGCAGCCATTTCCATTTCAGCACGACCAGCATCCATGGTCTTCATGTCTGCAACTATGGTCTTATGGGGAAACAACGTTCTGAAATGACGTATTGCGTTCATCCCTTCGCTTTTAATAAGCGGTGTGCCTATCTCGAGCCAATCTGCTCCCCCCTCAATCGATTCCTGAGCAACCTTAACTGCCCGATGAAGGTCAACAAAATCAAGGGCTACCTGTAATATTACCGCCATAGTTATGAACTCAAATTATTAAAGAACTGCTATTCGAAATACGAGGCGCCACAACGGTCAGATTCCCAGGTCGTAACTTTTTCCACCTTCACCCCCGGTGGAAGATTGCGCCTTAATTCTTCATACAATGTTTTAGATAGGTTCTCGGTCGTGGGGTTTACTTCTGAAAAATCGGTGAGTTCGTTTAAATAAACATGGTCAAATCTATTTATGATTTCTCCTATAACTCTTTTCGCATCTCGAAAATCCATCACCATCCCTAATTTATCTAACTTTTCCGCCTTCAGGACAACTTGTACCTTCCAATTGTGACCGTGGAGTCTTTCACATTGACCTTTATATTCCCGTAAATTATGCGCTGCAGAAAAATCTGTTTCTATAATAAGCTCAAACATGTTCTTGTCAGCGACAAAGCGCTGTATTTTTGCGGTTATTTCTGATATAAAACGAGTGAATTATAAAAAAATCTTATCACTCGCAAAAATAAAAGTCAAGGTTTTTTTTGATTGTTTATATGGACTTAAACGCTCATTGTTAAAAAACATAGGATAGTTTAAAATGCATAAGCCTTATTATTTCCTTTTAAATTGTTTTTGTAATTCGCATAGAGAAAAAAATAGGGTTGTGGGTCTCCCATGCGGGCAATTATTGGTGTATGCATTCATGCTCTTTTTCATTTTCAAAAGCTCCTCTATCTCCTGCGGTTCTAACCGCTGCCCTGCCTTAACAGCGCCTTTGCATGCCATAACGCTTATTAGTTTGTTTAACATTTTATCTTTGCCCTTGAGAGAGTTCTCTTCGCTCAACTCAGCCAGCAAGCTTTCTATAAATTCCTTGCCGGGTAAATGTCTCAAAATCTGAGGAAAGGCACGAATTACGATGGTGCGCTGCCCGAATTCCTCAATTTCAACTCCCAGTTCCTCCAGATATTTTTTTTATACTGGTAATGGAAAAAAAAATCCTTCGGGCTTAACTCGATCATTTCCGGTATCAACAGGCGCTGGCTTAATGATCGGGAGCTATGCAGATTCCTTTCTATTTCATGATATAAAATGATTTCATGCAATGCATGCTGATCGATAATGTTTATCCCATCGTCTGTTTCTTCAACGATAAAAGCATTGTGGATTTGAAAAGATACCTTTTTTTTTCTTGACACCCTCCGCAGAAAAAGTATTTTCTGTCCTGTCCGGAGTTTCTGGTGTTTGTGCGGTGCTATCTGTTTCGGATTTTCTTGCACTTAATAATTCTTCAGTGTTTACATCTTTGTGCCTTTCCGAAAGAGGAGGAAGAATTTCCCTGTTGTGAAAAGGGGTATCTGCATTCAGGTTGCTTGTGCTGGTACCGGAGAAGGATGATGGGATATCCGCATCCCCCTTTGTGTCTCTTATTTCATCAGTTTTTCTGAGAGAAAACTGTTTCCATAACGATCTCTTAACAAAGCCAGCATCTTCAGCCTTTGCTGATTCCATTTCCGGTCTCTGGGAGAAAGATGCCACTTCCGACGATTTCGGAGCAGATTTATTTAAACCCTCTTTCAATGCGGAAAGGACATAGTTATAAATCGTGGAGGTATTTCGGAAACGCACCTCGGTCTTTGTCGGATGAACATTCACGTCCACTTCGGAGGGATCTAACTGCAAAAACAAAAACACGATCGGATACCTCTTGTGCATTAATTTCCCGTGATAGGATTCATTAATAGCGCGGAAGATAGCGCTATCCTTAATGTAGCGTCCGTTTAAAAAAATAAACTGCATCCGCGCATTGGCTTTGTCAAAAAAGGGTGGAGCAATATATCCTGAAAGAGTAAACATCTCTTCCCGGAGAAATACCGGGATGAGACTATTCCTCATCTCGTCGCCAAAAAACGTTGCAATTCTTTCGGCCGTTTCCCGCACAGGGGGGAGATTAAACACCGTTCTGGCATTATGCATAAGAGTAAAATGAATAGCTGGATAAGAGAGCGCGAACCTCGTAAGTACTTCCGAAATGTAAGCCATTTCAGTAGGTATTGTCCGTAAAAACTTCTTACGGACAGGAACGTTAAAAAACAGATCTCCCACTTCAACCTGCGTTCCTTCCGGCGCACCGCAGTCCTTTATTTGACCCAATACTCCACCGTCTATTGCTATTTCCGCCCCCTGAATTGATCCCTTTGTTCTGGAAATGATACTGGCACGTGAAACAGCTCCGATACTCGGTAGCGCCTCGCCTCTAAAACCGAGTGTGTGGATTGCAAAGAGATCGTCTGCGTTGAGGAGTTTACTGGTGGCATGGCTTTGAAACGCAAGAGAGAGGTCTTCGGCATCCATCCCAATGCCATCATCCGATATCCGAATCATTTTTCTTCCCCCATCTTCCAGATAGGTATCGATCTTTGATGCCATGGCATCGATTGAATTCTCAATCAGTTCTTTTACGACAGCAGCCGGCCGGTCAATTACCTCTCCGGCAGCAATCTTATTAATAACCAATGCGGGAAGAATCTTAATATGCGACATAGTACATTTCCTGAAAAGCAATTGCCAAGTTCTGGCTCTTACCCCACGAAAGTCTTACAGATGTTGACAGAAAGTGCAATAGCCACGAAACATGTCGTTTATACATTTTCTAGCGCTGCGAAGCCGCACCCAATTCTCCGTTGTGGAAGCGGGTGATTGCTTCGGAAAAGACCCTCGCAATGACACTGGTTATGTCTTTGATGACATATTGTGCGTTGTCATTGCGAGCAGAGCGAAGCAATCTTTCTCTCATAAACAAATGGTGCCTCCCGATAAGGGGTGAATAGGCCTGTCAAAAAAACTTACAAACAAAAGAAGTTTTAACAGAATAAAACTGTAATTATACATCCAATGTGATGTGCATGTAAATAGTGTCACTTAATTTGTGTTAAGGAATTTCAATCACCCTCCATAATCCCCCAGGTTTACTGGGGTGGGGAGATGTGATCTGGAGAACGTGATAGAGTACTTGAAGAACGGGGGGGGGGAAATGCGATGAGGTGCCGGTAAGGGATTTGGAAAGCAGCTGGGCATACAGGGTAATAGCAGTGTTGGCGTGGAATCTGAAGGATGGTTTGGATTGTCGATGCCAAAAGGGGGAAGGGGAACACAGGGAGGGAAAATTGAGTTCAGGCGGTATCTGAACACCTTGATGTTATTGCCATACCACAGACTCAGTGCCGGCGGGAAGATTGTATATCGTTTGCCTGATACCGTGATTGACTGAAAGATTTCGTTGCGGCATGGGAACGAATCCGACGACTCAAAGTTATCCTCGTGTAAATGGGGAAGTGCGTATGGGTGGCCAGAGGTCTTTAAAAAACGAAGTGTACAAGGTGTGGATGAAGGGATAGTATGTTCTGATTTCGCAATTTTTTGTGAATTTCATTGAACCAAAAATTACAAATGCTGGTTGGTTGCGAAAAAGCCCTTGCCCGCTTATTTCTTCGCCGCGGGCGATTCCTACCCATTGGCATCTTTATTGCCAGCTATATTTCCAAAGGTAGATCGCTTGTGTTCTTTCTTGGGTCTTATTGAGAAACCCATTGATAAAATACCATGATAAATCGTTATCGCTACAAGAGAAATGCTTCGTACACGCGGGATTTCGGAAAGATTTGAAAAAAACCGAAAAGAGAAATGAATCCAGAAGTTTAGAACGATATGTCCAGGATCCTGGATAGGCAAGAATCTGGTGAAGCGAAAGAATAAATCTGGAGAACATTTTTCAAATGAAACATTTCTTATTGATAAAACGTTTTAAAAATACTATCGTGTAAAATTATGAGTATTTGTATTTCTATTTGACACCCTTAATGGAATGGAGAGGAGGTAATTATTCATGGGTCTTATAAAATGGGACAGGACAGGTCCGCTCGATAGCCTTGCCCACATCCAAAGAGAAATGGGCGATTTATTGGGTATTTTGGGTTCCGCGCCTCAAGGGGAAAGGTATGCGACTATGGAATTCCCCCCGATTATTGTATCAGTAAATGAAGACAGTGTTTTTGTTCGTGCGGAACTTCCCGGAATCAGGATCAGCGATCTGGACATCCAGGTGGTAGATGACGTTTTAACGATCAAGGGAGAGAGAAAAGCTGTTGCCCCTGCGGCAAAGTCAACCTATCTGCGCCGGGAAAGAAACTATGGAACATTTGCCCGTTCCATAATGTTGCCTGAAAAAGTTGACGTTGAAAAGGTAGCAGCCTCTTACAAACATGGTGTTTTGCTGGTAACGCTCCCAAAAGCCTCCGAGGCAAAACCCAAACAAGTGGTGATTCAGAAAGCTTAACAAAAAGGAGATACTGATTATGGAAACAAAAGAACATCCATCAGTTGAAAAAAGGAAAATCACTCCTGATAAATGCGTTATAACAGGAAAGGGTGACTGGTATTTTCCCCAGTCTGATATCTATGAAACTCCGGACAACTTCACGATTTTGATAGATATGCCGGGAGTAAGCACGGAGCATATTACGATTGATCTCCGTGACAACGAATTAGTTATCAATGGCGAGGTTTCTCAGGAGGGTTATCGCGATGAGAAAGTGCTGTATAACGAATATACGATTGGGCACTATCACCGGCATTTTGTCATTTCGGATGCAATTAATCGCGATAAGATTGAAGCAAAGATGTCGGACGGTGTCTTGTCTCTTATCTTGCCCAAGGCTGAGCATGTAAAACCGCGAAAGATAGAAGTCAAGGCAGAATGACCTTTTTAACCTTTTGCAGGAGGCAAGAGGGATGTGTAATGAACGTTTTAAAAGTTGACATGCCCGTGTCATTGCGAGCGACAACGGCGCAATCCTTGATTATGATTGCGGAGTCTGTTCTGAGCGTAAGAACGAGGAACCCCTGAATCAGGGCGGTTTTGGCAGCGACTTTAAATCTCCCCTCATTGTAGAGCGACCAGGCTGGTCGCTCTACGGGGGGGATGGATGTGTTGTGACAAACTTACACACTCCTTTATCTCCTCTTATTCGTGAGGATAAATTAGTTTGAAATTCCTGCACATCGAGCTTGCTTCATCTTCCCTCTCGCTACCGTTTTGCTCCTTGCAATGGCAAGTTACTTTTTGCGTTTACTATAATAGCATTCCTTGTAATACACTCAAATGATTATTGTTGTGGATAAGGTTGAATGCGTTGGTTGTGAAGAATGCCTGCATGTTTGTCCTGTGGAATCGATCGTTATGAAGAGTGAGAAGGCCGAGATTCTCCAACACACGTGTAACCAGTGCGGACAATGCATCCCGGTGTGCCCGGTGAAAGCAATCAAACCGATATCTACATCTCTGCTTAAAAGCAGTATTTAATAAATTTTTTTAATTATGGAGGAAACGATGACATCAGAGCGTACGTTGTTTTGTCAGGTCAATACTTTAGCTACCGGTCCCGCGGATACGGCAAAAAAGCATGTACCCGTGATTTCCACACCGGAAACGGTAAAGGTTGGACAGCCTTTTACCGTTACGATAAAGGTGGGAGAGGTACCCCATGTTATGGAAAACGGTCATTTCATACAGTTTGTGGACCTGTATTGCGGTCACATTTACATCTCTCGTGTAGATTTTACTGCAGAACTCAGCAAACCGGAGGTGTCGCTGAGTGTCGTTTTACATCATGAAGGAAAGAGGCCGCTTCGGGCCTTTGGCCGTTGCAATCTCCATGGCATCTGGGAGAGCACAAAAGAAGTGAACGTAACCAAATAAATTTCTGTCCTGCAAATTTTATGAAGGAGTCGTTTTATGGTGAAAGTTAAAACTTTTACTTCGTCTCTCAAGATCTTTCAAGTCCATAATGAACTTGTGGAGCTGGATAGGTCAGTAAATGAGTTTCTCCAGCAGAATAAGATTAAAAAGGTAATTTCTGTTTGTGACAGCACCACGAACAACGATGGTGGGACCATGGGCATTATCCGGGTTCTTACGTATGAAGAATAAAATGGCCATATAAAGCAAGCGAATCATGGATGGTTTTTTTGATCGTGATTTTACCATGCAGTGATCATCAGAGTAGGTGATCAAGATTTTTTTTAATATCGTAATTTTAAGGAGGGATAGACATGTATAAGACGGGATTTCTTGCAGGAATATCGTTGGCCGTTATGGCAGGGGCAGTTACCTATTTTTCTGGTATATCGATGTCAGGAGCAGCTGATATTGATGCAACGAAAGTGTATATGACCCATTGCAAAACCTGTCATGGCGAGAATGGGCATCCTACAGACCTTGGAACAGGCTTAGGGGCGCGTGAGTTTGCTAACGCAGAATGGCAGGCAAAGACGACTGACGAACAGATTATCAAGCAAATTAATAATGGAACGCCGGAAAAGATGATGCCCTTTAAGGAGAAACTGACCCAGGATGAAATTAAGGCATTAGTTTCCGTCGTCCGGGGTTTCGGAAAGAAATAGAAGTTTCTTCAAAACAGGATGCAGATTTCAGAGATTTTACCTGAAGGAGTTTTGGAAGATGGATGATGGAAAACGAATGGCAGTTTATGGTATCTTTTTCCTTGCCTTCTTTGGTTTATATTCCGGGTTCTCAACCGTTCTCGGTCAAGAGGGAGAAGAGATTAATCCAAAAAAATTATTTGAATACCATTGCGCCACCTGCCATGGTGAGGATGGTAAAGGTACCAAGAGGGGCCGCGAGTTGAAGGCTCCTAATCTCGCAGATTCTGATTGGCAAAGCAAAAGAAAAGACGAGGAGGTATTAAGCTCTATCATGAACGGTAAGAACAAGATGCCCAGATGGAGCGACAAACTAAAACCTGAGGAGATCCAGGCCCTGGCAAGATACGTGCGAAAACTCGCCCCGAAAAAGAGGTCATAAGGTGAGGGCATAGGAATTTTCATTTTGTTTTGAGTGGTTTATGGAGCGACGAGACTCGTCGCTCCACAACGAAAATTTGTCGAATGCCTAATCCGAACGAGCCAGCAAAGACAAAATCCGAAACATAAATTTCGCGAGTCAGCCCTGTCAGGGTTTTAAACCCTGACAGGGTTAATCGTTTTTGCTAAAAAAAATAGCAAAATTATCTTTGGAAGATACTGCTTGAGTGGTAGTATGATGAATAAAAAAAGGCGCAGTTGATCAAAAAAATCCCGGATATCAGGACCTCCTCTTTCGCCGGATTCTGGCAGAGAAAGAGCAATGGGGCGGTTATCTCCTATTGGGTTATGCACATTCTGCGAAAGGAAACGGCATGAAATGAAGAAAGTTGGTATATTAACAGGCGGAGGCGATTGTCCGGGACTGAATGCTGTCATCCGGGCTGTTGTGAAATCAGCAACAGGTAAATATAACTATCAGGTAATCGGCGTCGAGGACGGTTTTGACGGACTTGTTCTGCCGAACAAAACGCGGGAATTAACACCACGGGACATTCGGGGAATTCTCCCGGTTGGCGGTACCATCCTTGGCACAACGAACCGGTCGAATCCCTTCGAATATAAGGTCACAAAAGATGGTAAATCTGAGGTGCAGAATATCTCACGGGAGGTGATAAGCAACATTCAATCGATGGAGTTGGATGCCCTGATTGTTATTGGCGGTGATGGGACCCTGAAGATTGCCTATGAATTGTTTAAACTCGGCTGTCCGGTTGTTGGTGTACCAAAGACCATCGATAATGATATTCTGGCAACGGATGTTACCTTTGGATTTCATACTGCGGTACAAACAGCGACTGACGCCCTCGATCGTTTACACACCACCGCAGAAAGCCATCACCGGGTTATGGTGGTAGAGGTTATGGGCCGCTATGTTGGCTGGATCGCCATAGAAACAGGTATCGGAGGCGGAGCAGACGTAATTCTGATTCCTGAAATTCCCTTTGACATTGAAAAAGTAGGTCAGAAGATTACTGATCGCAGAAAGAACGGCAACAGATCAAGCATCGTGGTTGTCTCTGAGGGGGCAAAACCCATAGGGGGCGATGTTACCGTATTACGTTGCGCAGAGGCGGGTGGCAGTGCTGAACGTCTTGGTGGTATCGGGGAGAAAGTTGGGGCGAATATCACCTGTTACGGCATAGAGGTGCGCGTGACCGTTCTGGGACATTTGCAACGAGGTGGTTCTCCCTGCGCTTTTGACCGTATCCTCTCAACCCAGTTTGGCGCATCCGCGGTTGACCTGGTTGCCAGAAAAAAGTTTGGTGAGATGGTCTGTTTGCGGGGAAAAGCAATTGAATCCGCTTCCCTCAGCGAGGTTGCTCAGGGTCAGAAAAAAGTGCCGACGGAGGAAGGATTAGTAAAAGTGGCGGAATCGATAGGAATTAGTTTTGGCCGGTAACGTTTGGCTGCGATTTTTGATCGACTTTAAGAAGGGGATGTCCTGGTGAGTACGGAATATATTGTCATTGGCAATGGGGTTGCTGGAACAGAAGCGGCGAAGAACATCCGGAAGCGAGATACTTCGGTAGAAATCAGGATTTTTACGCAGGAGCATTATCCATTTTATTCCAGACCCAGAATACCGGAGTTGCTGGCAAAAGAGATAACTCTTGAAGCGTTTTTTGTCTACAACCTTGAGTGGTATCATAAGAACAAAATTCAGTTGTGCCTGAATAGTACAGTAAAAGAGGTCGATCCCAGGAATCGAAAGTTATTATTAGCTGACGGGTCAAATTTTACGTATAGCAAACTGCTCCTTGCCACCGGCAGCAGCGGCGCCCTGCCTCATATTGAAGGGATTGCCACTGCTGAAGGAGTCTTTACGCTACGATCGGTTGAAGACGTAATGGCCATTACGCGCCGTGCCATGGGCGCAAAAACGGTTACCCTCATCGGGGGTGGATTGCTGGGCATTGAAGCAGGAAATGGACTCAGAAAACTGGGGATTTCCGTGACCATTGTTGAGATGTTTGATCGATTGCTTCCGCGACAATTAGACGGGGAAGGCGCTGCAATGTTACAGAAACAGATGGAGGGTATGGGTCTTAAATTCATTCTGGGCGCTAAATCCAAATCCATACAAGAGAAAGGCCATACCAAAATCCTTGAGTTGGCCGACGGAAGGATTGTTGAAAGCGATTTTATCCTGGTTTCCGCAGGGATTGTGCCAAACATTGCCCTGGCCAAAACGGCGGGCATATCGGTAAATAAGGGCATTCTTGTGAATGATCGTATGGAAACGAATATCCCCGGCATCTATGCAGCAGGAGATGTTGCAGAGCACAAAGGGAGGGTATATGGGATTTGGCCGGCAGCACAAAGACAAGGAGTTGTTGCCGGTATCAACATGGCCGGAGGGAATGAAACTTACACAGGCACGGTTCCGTCAACAACACTGAAGGTGGCAGGCATTCGACTTACTTCAATGGGTGACGTTCTTGCAGAGAATAAAGGCGTTGAACAGGTCACACGAAAAGACGCGCTTACCTATTGTTATAAAAAGCTCTTTATCAAAGAGGGAAGGCTTGCTGGTGCAATCCTTCTGGGGGATAATAAAAATGCGCACGATCTGGCACAACTGATGGAAAAGAAGGTAGACATTAGTGGCTGGAAGGAAAAGATATTGGAACCAGAATTCGACATCAAAAGCCTTTTAAAATAGCGACAGTTTATTTTAAGCGAACGTCGAACCGCAGAACAAGGAATATCGAAAGGTAAAGTAAAATACTTTGTCATTCAATATTCCTTGTTCGATATTCGTTAACGGCGTACTGTTTTTCATGGTAGAGCGACGAGTCTCGTCGCTCTACATGAGTCAAAAAGATAGAAAATCCTGTACATTAAATTAGGTCTTTCGGCAACTTTGTTTGTGGCCACCCCAACCCTTTCTCCCCCAGTTTACGGGGGGATTATGGGGGGTGTGTTGGAAATTCCTTAATATGGAAAGAGTTTGAAAGAAATGTCCATGACACCAATGGTGAATTCTGTATTGTCATTTGTCTTGCTGGGTATCGGCATTGTTGCCTCAATTCACATCCTCATCCTGCTGGGCAGAAATAATACCAACCATGAAGGATACTTTCGGTGGATGCATCGGATAAGCGGGTATCTATTTTTTTCCCTCTATCTGTTTATTTGCATCATCATGTTCAAAAAACTTGAAGGATATAATATTTTACCGCCAAAGGCGGTTATTCATGCCTATATTGGCATTGCTCTCTTCCCCCTGATTATCATCAAGATATGTATTGCCAGGTTCTACAAAAAGTTTTACCGGAGCCTGCCGGTTTACGGTATGATCCTGTTGATTGCGGTCTTTTTACAGATCCCCCTTTATGCAGGCTTACATTTCATTTCTGCAATTAAAAGCCAGTACATATCCCTCTCAGAAAGGGGAAGGCTGGTGAGGGTCAATGTAAACATGGGACGAAAGATCGTTCAGCAGAAATGCGCTACCTGCCATTCGCTGGAAAGGGTGTATGCGCATGTCAAATCAGAGGCTGATTGGCGGGAGTACGTGTCTCTCATGCGCGCAAAAGACCCGGCAGTTATGAATGATCGGGAGGCATTGGAGGCGCTGGGTTATTTAGTAAAAAATCTTGGGATTGACGAAACAAAGATGGATATACAGATTGGTATGAGAATCATCTTGGAAAAATGTCATACGTGCCATACTATTGAACGTATATTTACCTCAAAGAAAACGCGGGGTGAGTGGGCAAAAACGGTAGAACAGATGCGATCATTTGACCCTTTCTTGTTAAACGATTTTGAGGCGCGCCAGGTGAATTACTACCTGGGAAAAGTGCTTGCCCTGCAAGAGCTGAGTCAAACCAGGAAGGAAATGCACCTGATAAGCCAGAACAGGGATTTACTTATACAATAAAAAAGAGGAGAGACATATGTGTGTTGAACTGTTTAGTCTGCGCGACAAAGTTGCCTTGGTTACGGGCGCCGGCAAAGGCCTGGGAAAATCGATGGCACTTGCGCTCTCTGAGTCAGGCGCCCATGTAGCTGTAGCGAGCCGCACGCGATCCGATATAGAAACCACGGCGCATGAGATTCAGGAAAACGGCGTGAAGTCAATACCCATCGTTGCGGATGTTACCCGTCAGGAAGACGTAAGCATGATGGTGGAAAAAGTTTTAACGGAGTTGAAAACGATTGATATCCTGGTGAATAATGCCGGCACGTTTCTTGGCGGTCCGTTCCTTGAATCCTCGGTGGAGGATTGGCACAGGATGTTAGAAGTTAATCTCACCAGCGCCTATCTGTGTTCAAAGGCGGCGGGGAGGCATATGGTTGAAAGACAACAGGGGAAAATTATCAATGTGAGTTCTGTCCTGGGGCTGTTTGGGGCCGGCAGTTCTGCGGCATATTGCGCAAGTAAAGGCGGGGTAGTCCAATTGACAAGGGCGCTGGCCATGGAATGGGCTAAATACCATGTCACGGTAAATGCCCTTGCCCCTTATACCATGGAGACAGAGCTAACTAAATCCCTGTTAGAGGATGAAAAGGTGAAAAATGTTATCCTTTCCAGGATACCGTTAAAGAGGATTGGCAAGCCCGCGGACCTTTCCGGCGCGGTCGTTTTTCTGGCATCAAAGGCATCTGATTATATTACCGGGCAGGTTCTCTGCGTGGACGGAGGTTTTTCTGCGCATTAATACAATTTCCATAAAAGGAGGTTCATCGAGATGGATAAGATACGAATTACAAAAGTTTTTTTTTGGGGGCGTCATCGGACTGGTTTTAACAATACAGGGACTTTATGCCGGTGATTTTCCGCTTTTTCCTCCCATCGGCCCTCTTCCTCCGGTAACCATTCCGGCGGATAATCCACAAACCGTGGCGAAGGTTGAATTGGGGAAGAAACTCTATTTTGATCCCCGCCTTTCCGGAAATAACTGGATTAGCTGCGCTACCTGTCACAACCCGGTTTTGGGCTTTGCAGACGGGTTGCCCAGGATGCTGGGAGGTCCGGCATCGAAGGAAGGCGGAAGACATTCACCCACCGTTATTAATACCGCTTATAATGAATTCCAGTTCTGGGACGGCCGGGCGGCCACTTTGGAAGAACAGGCGTTAGGTCCCATCCAAAACCCGAATGAAATGTCTGAAACGCTCGATAATGTCGTACGAAAGCTCAGCGGAATTCCTGACTATGTCAAGGCGTTTCAAGAGGTATTTGGTACCGGTGTTACCGCTGACGGTATAGCCAAGGCTATTGCTGCATTTGAGCGGACGGTGATATTTGCCAATTCGCCTTTTGATCGGTACATGCAAGGTGATGTTCATGCCATGAGCGAATCGGCAAGGCGTGGTATGGATTTATTTCAAGGCAAGGCAGAGTGTATCAAATGCCATAACGGTCCGAATTTTACCGACAATAAATTTCACAATATCGGCGTGCCGGCAGACGGCCCGCTCAAAGAAGACTTGGGGCGGTATAATGTTACCAAAGACGACTCTGATAAAGGGGCATTTAAGACGCCCACGCTGCGGAACATCACAGAAACAGGTCCCTATATGCATAATGGATTTTTTCCTACGTTATTTGAGGTAGTACAGTTTTATAATGGAGGCGGCGGGAGAAGTGAAAACAAGAGTGCAGACATCCATGCCCTGAAGTTAACCGGACAGGAGGTCAGCGATCTCATTGAATTCATGAAGGCGCTGACGGGAGAAATGGTTCAGATCAAATACGAGGGAGTCCCCCTGGCATTTCCCAATTTACCAAAGGGTTTTTAGGTATGGACATCAATTTAAGATCATTCATCAATCGTCTGGAATCGTTACCGGATAACCCATCCATTGATGTGTTAAAAAAATGCTTACGGGAAATGAACGGGCGGCAGGTTCCGATTGACGAATATATAAATTTTTCAGACGAGGGATATAGAAGAAATGTCGTTCATGTCAGCAGTAAATGTGAAATTACCGTGATCTGCTTTCAGAAAGGGCAAAACACCCCGATACATGATCACGGTAATTCAATTGGCATTACCATGGTACGACAGGGCACTATGACGGAGGAGTTGTTCGATAAACAATCCACAGGTATGATTGCTTCAACCTTTACCCGCAGATTTCATAAGGAAGAATTTTCTTACATAAACCTTACAACCATCCACCGCGTATCAAATGCCAACACGGAGGGATTAGTTACGGTGAATATCTATTTTCCTCCCTTGACCTTAATGAATTTCTATAACCTGGAGAATACCAAGGTAGAAAAGTGGACTGGCGGTGCGGAGGATTCTTAGGGAACATTCATCACCTCTGTCGGACCTGCGAGGGGAAGGAAGGATTGTATGCCAAAAAATGCTGTGAGGTCAAATGCATGGGAGACTGCATTAGCACAATTTGATCAGGTATCAAAACTGATGTCGCTTTCCGAAGACATCCATCAAGCGCTCAGAAATTTTGATCGGATGTTAACGGTCTCTGTTCCGATACGGTTGGATAATGGTTCTCTGCGGGTTTTTACCGGCTTCCGGGTACAACACAATGCGGCACGGGGTCCTTACAAGGGTGGCGTACGGTATCATCCGGAACTTTCCTTTGATGACTTAAAGGCACTCGCAATGGAGATGACCTGGAAGTGTTCTCTGTCCGGTGTGCCGTTTGGCGGCGCTAAGGGCGGTATCATATGCAACCCCAAAACCCTTTCAAAAGGAGAGCTGGAAAGACTTACGCGCCGTTACACGTATGCAATAATGCCCATCATTGGTATCGAAAAGGATATCCCTGCCCCTGATGTGAATACCAACGAACAGATCATGGCATGGATGATGGATACCTACAGTATCAATAATGGATATTGCACACCGGGGATTGTTACCGGCAAACCCATCAATGTCGGGGGCTCTTTGGGAAGAACAGACGCAACGGGACTTGGTATTTCCTATACGATTGCGAACGCCGTCAAATACAGAAAAATGCACCTGAAGGACCTCACCGTGGCAATTCAGGGATATGGGAATGTCGGGTCAGCCGTTGGAAAATTCCTTAGCGAAATGGGATGCAAGATTATTGCCGTGAGTAGCTCCAAAGGGGGTGTCTGTAATCCAAAGGGGCTCTGTCATGATGCCCTCATAAAACATTATAAAGAGAACGGTTCTTTTGCCCACATTCCACAAGCTGAGGAAATAACAAATGCGTCGCTGCTGGAGCTGCCGTGTGACGTGCTGGTGCCGGCGGCAATGAGTAATCAAATTACCAAAGAGAATGCCGGCAGAATACGGGCAAAGCTCATTGTTGAGGGTGCCAATGGGCCCACAACTATAGAAGCTGATCAGTTATTGGCTGAACGCAAGATATCCGTTGTCCCTGATATTCTGGCGAATGCGGGTGGTGTGATTGTTTCCTATTTCGAGTGGGTGCAGGACGTGCAATGCTACTTTTGGTGTGAGCATGAAGTGAATGCAAAACTCAAAAACATCCTGGACCGCACCTACGAAGATGTGCATGCGCTCTCTCAGGAAAAGAAAATAAGCATGCGCACTGCGGCTATGACAATTGCGATAAAAAGAGTTGCAGACGCAATATCAGTAAGAGGACTATATCCCTGAAACAAAAAACATGGATCGTTGGGCAGAACGTGAATGAAATCCGGCATCCTCCTGAAAACAGAGACAGCAAGCAGGGTGTGGATTAATTAAAACAGCCGGATTCATTTATATACGGCGGTAAGCCGTTTAGCAACGCCTCGCTTTCACGATGTTTTCCGTACTCTCTGCGGTACACGATTGCGTCTGTTTTATCTGGCATCAAAAAAGCTTTTAAAAAAGCCAGGCACCTCGCTTCAAAGGTCAGCTCTTTGCCGCTGTGCGGATGCCGAAACGTCAGATAGTGAGAATGAAGGGCCAGACGGCTCTTCGGCTCGCCTTTTTTACCATATTTATCGTCACCAACAAGGGGATGCCCCTTTTCAGAGAAATGAACCCGTATCTGATTTTTTTTGCCCGTTAACAATTCAATCTCAAGTAAACTAAATTTTTTTGCCTCCTTTAACACCTGGTAACGGGTTTTTGCCAATTCCCCTTTTCTTGAATCCTTAACTGAAAAAACTTCATAATCATCGTTTTCGGCTAAATACGAAGTGATTGTCCCGCTTTTTTCAGTTAATATCCCATGAACAACAGCGACATATTTTTTTCTGACGTTTCTCCATTGCAGTTTAAGGTTTTCTTTGGCTTCGGCACTCTTGGCAAACACAAGGACACCAGAGGTATCACGATCCAACCGATGCACCACAAAAAGTTGTTTTGTTGATTTAAAACTGCCCTTGCGTATATAGTTTGTTAAAATGTGATGAGCAGTTTTTTTCTTTTTCATACGTTGCTTGCACCGTCAATAAACCGGCGCTCTTATCGATAACGATGATATCCCGGTCTTCATAGAGTATCGTTAAGCCCTTGGGTCTGTGTCTGTACGGTATCGGCTTCATTTCTTTCATACGTTACGAATATAATCGGGATAGCAGCATGTGTCAATAAAAATAGGGAAAGTATTGTGGCCTGTTGGATGTACCGTAATATGATAGCAGTTACGATAGACCATCAGAGAACATTGTGGGATGTGCATCTCCGGTGCCTCTCAATAGGTAAGTGGTTGCACTCATAACATCGATAACTGTTTTTTAATACTCATGAGTGTCATAACATCGATAACTTAATATAAACTATCTTTATTTAAGGGACGGTATGGTTAACGGAAGGAGTCCGTAGGACGACTGGAGTTAACCATACCGTCCCTTCCCAAAAATGCGCTACGAAAAGCTCGGCTCTTTTATTGGCATCTACCCGCTAACGATTGATTCCCAGGGTAAACTGTTTCGATCGGGCTTAAGTCCGTTTCTTCTTACGTACAACGACAGGATTGATTATATGACCCTTTATCGGAAAAGAAAAGGTCTTGATAATTTCTTTCTCGTGCTTTACAACCATTTTCTTCTGCTGTGTCAAAATGGTCGCTACCACATACTGTCCCTCAAGCTCTCTTCTGATGAAATATGGAACACCGTTAATCTCAACTTTCCCATGAAAATCAACTTTTCTCACAAAGGAGATCTTCCCTTTTGCAATAGGCAGAGAGAGATGCCCTTGTGCATCTCTATAGGGTTCGAGTGTAAACCTCTTGGGCAGATGGTTCAGAGACTTCCACACGTTGTCTCTAAGCACCCCAGGGAATCGTGTCC
>AYTS01000005.1 GCA_002009475.1 Candidatus Brocadia carolinensis
TAAATCTGAACTTCTTCTTTCCGGAAAACTTATTACGGCATTGATCCAACAGATTCAGGAATACCTTTTGGTAAAGTTCCCACGGACGATGTTCATTGGCGTACGCAAGCGTGGAACGACTCGGTGCAGTAATTCCCAAATGGGTCAACTTACCCTCACAACTCCTGAGACCTCCCGTAATTTCCCTTAAAGAATGTGCTCGACCCAATTGACAAAATAGCATAGAAACAAACTGCTCCCAGCAAGAAAACCCTCTGGCATGATATTCAGCATGGGTCTCTTTTACCGCCCGATAAAACTCTGAACGAGGAAACAATTGCAATAACTGACTAAATATGCTACAAAATCTATTCATCCATGAGCCCTCCTTTGGTTAATGAGTTTTATATACCAACTCTCTTATACCAAATCAGGGATCATCTTTAAAAACTTAATTTGGACAAGAGTGATCAAATACAGGCTTTTCGGTAAGACGGTTAATCTTGAAGACCTGAATGTTTTACAAAATCTCTCTGAAGTAGAAGCAAAAAATACCCAGAACTTACTTATAGAGATTATATAGAAAGTAGGGCTGGTGTAGCACCAAGAGATTGGTGGATTATTGATATTATGAACAAAGCCGCCGATGAAAGAACTGAATATGCTACACAAAAACCAATAGCCTTAATTGAGAAAATTGTAAAAGTTTCTTCAAATAAAGATGACCTTGTGGCGGATTTCTTCTCTGACTTAGGCACAACTCCAGCAGTTTCCGAAAAGCTGGAGAGAAAATGGATTGCCTGCGACCTCGGAAGATTTGCCATCCACACTACAAGAAAAAGACTGATTCAGATTCAACGTGAACTCAAAAGAGACGGCAAACCATACAGGGCATTTGAGGTGCTCAACCTGGACAAGTACGAAAGAAAATATTTTATGGGCGTCAATCTGGACTTAACCGAGGATGAACAGAGAAAACAGCTTGAATCAAAACGTGAGGCGTACACAAATCCGATCCTGGAAGGTTACAAGGCAAAAAGGGTAGAAGGATTGAGGACGCTTCATGGGGTGAAGGCGCAGAGATTTGTCCATGTCGGTCCCCTGGATTTTCCCATTACCAGAAAAGCCATTGAGGAGATTTACGAAGAATGCCGGGAGAAGGTCATCACGCAGGTTGATGTGTTGGGTTTTGAGTTTGAAATGGGATTATTGCCGCGCATAGAAGATGAGATGAAAGATAAAGGAATAAACTTGAAACTCAAATATATACCAAGGGAAGTCTTTGATAAGTGGGAGGTGGAAAAGGGTCAGGTAAAATTCTATGACGTTGCATACCTTGAAGTAAAACCCGAAGTAAAAGGCAAAAAAGTTAAGGTACGTCTGAAAGACTTTACTACATTATACACGCAGGACGACCTTGATCAGATAGAGCAAAACCTCAAGAATGGCAGTAATAAAGTCGTTATAGAAAATGGACAGATAATCAGGATAGAAAAAGACAAGAACGGTATCGTGAAAGGAGACATTTTAACGAAAGATTGGGTTGACTGGCTAGATTACTGGGCGGTAGATTTCGATTATGTAAACAAGAAAGAGATTGTCAGAGTAAGGAAAAATGGAGCATCCGAAGAGGCCTGGACAGGAAGTTATATTTTTGAAAATGAATGGCAGTCCTTCAGAACCAAGAAAAGTGCTGAGATTGAACTTGAATCCTCGTGGCATGAATACAAAAAGGGCGGCAGATACAAAATAGCTGTAAAAGTTGTTGATATACTGGAACAGGATACGACTCAGATAATAGAGGTTAAGGTTGAATGACAAAGTCCGTGTCACCCAGAAAAACCGTTTAACTAGAATGAAAATTCCTATACATTGAATTTAAAGCATTCCATGACCAACATTCACAATAATCCCCAAGATTGTTTTTTGCCTGTCTACCGGCAGATTGTAAGCTCTTGTTGCGCCGGTGAAAATGACGAAGAGGCAAGCTACAGTCCTCCACTGCGTGTCCTGGAAGGTACGGAAAGGCTGATTAAGGAAGAGCTTGTTCGATGTGTCTGGTTCGGGCAACATATCAAAAAGGATAAGCTTTTTACTGACGATGGTTCACGTATCGAAATTCTTTCGCCGGGCTGGTGGAATTCGGAGGGCGGGCCGATTTCAGGCATGCTGAAATCCTCCTGGAAGGCAAAGGGCTGGTAAAAGGCGATGCCGAGGTTCATGTGTTTTCATCTGATTGGGTACGGCATCAGCATGACAAACAACATACGTACGATACCGTATGTCTGCACGTCGTTATGTGGAACGATAATCAGAGAGAATACATTAAGAATTCCCATGGGCAATGCATTCCCCAGTTGACTCTAACCAAATATTTAGATACTGAATTGGACGACCTGGTAGATGTGATTGATGTTGAATCCTATCTAAAAGGGAAGAAGGTAAACCCAGGACATTGTCAGACGGCGTTGGACAATCAAAAAGCAGATGAGAAATGGTTGGGTTCTTTCCTTGATTTTGCAGGTGACGAGCGTATTCTTCAAAAGGCAAAGAGGTATGAACGATGGGTAGAAAAAAGACCGTTTGAACAGGTGCTCTATGAGACGATCATGGAATCGCTGGGATACAAAAACAATAAGGAACCGTTCTTAACGTTAGCCTCCCGCCTGCCGCTTGAAGACATCAGATATTTAATCCCGGAAGACGCCTCCGTTCAAAGGAAGAAGTTAGCCATTCAATCGCTCCTCCTGGGTGCGGCAGGTTTGCTGCCACAACAGGGAAATGCGATATCGTCGCATGACAAGGAAACTGAAGAGTACATAAGCGGCGTTGAAGATGCATGGCGTGAACTCCAAAAGAAAACTGGCCGGGCTTCTATGGAAAGAAAAGACTGGAACTATGCAGGGATCAGGCCTGCAAATTTCCCGGAAAGGAGGATTGCAGCCATAGCCAACATCCTTTCCGAATGTTTATCTCTCAGCATCTTCCGGCACATCTTATCGGTACTTGAAAAGGTGGAAGGTTGCCAGGAAGAGCAGAAAATCATGAAAACATTGACGGAGCATATACAATCCCTTTTTCTAGACATTTCCGATTCCTATTGGTCGTACCACTATACCTTGCAGGGGAAGAAACTGACGAAACCCGTTAAATTGCTTGGGAAAGAGCGGGTATCCCATATCTTCATCAATGTTATTATTCCCATCCTGCTTGTCTATGCCAGAAGGCATAATAACACAAAATTGGAAAAGATACTCCATCTCACGTACCGGAATTATACCCCCCTTCCCGGCACCAGTGTGACAAAATTCATGAGTAGTCGTATCTTCGGACAACCAGATGCGCAAAAAAAACTTATCACATCTGCCAGGAGGCAACAGGGATTGTATCAAATCTTTAAGGATTTTTGTGAGAACGACAATATGAGCTGCAATAGATGCGCCTTGTATCTGTCAATAGTTAAAAGATAATAATTTGCCGCAGGGTACGCGTATGTCGCAGAAATGAATAAAGAAGAAAGACTTAGCAAAATAACAAAAACAATTATTGGTGTGGCTATTCATATCCATCGTTCTCTGCGGTGAAAAGTATCATGGAAAAACTGAAATTCTTTCTTGTGGGGATTCTGGGTGCCTGGTTTATAAAATTACTGGCTTTCACTATCCGTATTCAGGACGACCCCAGAGGATATAATCAAAAGATCACAACCACACATACTATTTACACCTTCTGGCATTGCCTGATGCTCGTCCCTGCCTATGTAGGACGCAATAAACACATCCAGGTACTCATCAGCCAGCACTCCGATGGTGAATATATCGCACGGGTAATACAGAGGCTTGGCTTCGGCGTTATACGAGGATCAACCACGCGGGGCGGCGCACGGGCAGTAAAGGCCATGGTTGATAAGATTCGGGAAGGATATCCGGTTGCAATTACCCCGGATGGGCCACGCGGTCCACGATGCATCGTCCAACCAGGATGCATCTATCTCAGTCAAAAAACGAGACTCCCGATTATTCCGGTTGGTATTGGATTATCCCGGTATTGGAAGCTTCCCAGTTGGGATGAATTCCGCATCCCGAAGCCGTTTTCCCGTGCATTGGTAATGTACGGCGACCCGATCCATATCCCACCCAAACTCTCTGAGGAGGAAGCGGAACACTACCGGCTTCTGGTAGAAAACGTTATGAAAGAAATGACGGAAAAAGCAGACAACCTGGTCAGGAGAAAAAAACAGTAAATCGTCCTGTTTTACTTCTGCGGTCTCTCTGTTTAATATCTCTTATTTTGCGGATATTATTTCGATGTATCCTTCCTCTTGCGCCTTATTATGGAAAAATAAATTATCCACAAGGCAACAAAACCAACAGCATAAAGTATTACAAAACCGGTGTGATTCATTCCTGCATAATAATCCGAATGGTGCGCTGAAAGTCACAGAAAACCCCGGCATGCACAAGAGGTAACAACCAGCAGCATGAATGTCTTTAGAAAAACTACCTTAGTCCTGATACAAAGAGAGTAACCATTTGGATTGTTTGTCAGACCGTTGCCCGCGATATGGGCTGCTGTAATGATGCCTGTGCAGCAGCAAGCCGGGCAATGGGCACTCTGAATGGCGAACAACTCACGTAGTTCATTCCCACGTTATGGCAGAACAAAATAGTCTGCGGATTGCCGCCGTGCTCGCCACAGATACCAACCTTTAGCTGTGGACGCGTGCTTCTTCCTTTTTTTATACCGATTTCCACCAGTTGGCCTGTGCCCTCCTGATCTATTACCTGGAACGGGTCTTTTTCAAGAATGCCTTTTTCAAGATATTCAGGCACAAAGGAACCCACATCATCACGGCTAAAACCAAAGGTCATCTGGGTAAGATCATTCGTCCCAAAGGAAAAGAATTCGGCATGTTTTGCGATCTTATCTGCAATCAGGGCGGCACGGGGTAGCTCAATCATGGTGCCCACCATATACTCAATCTGGATACCCTTCTTCTGCATAACGTCTTTCGCAATGTTATGGACATTGTCTTTTAAGAGATTGAATTCCTGTTCCGTACTAATGATGGGTAACATGATCTCCGGATAAACGGCAATGCCTTTTTTCTTCACGTTGCAGGCAGCCTCAATGATCGCCTGCGCCTGCATGTCGTAGATTTCCGGGTATGTAACACCCAGCCTGCAGCCACGATGACCCAGCATGGGATTTAACTCATGAAGCGCAGCAACCTTTTCCTGTACCTCTTTCAGGCTGATCTTCATCTGCTTTGCCATCTCCTTCTGGTTGTATTCTTCCTGGGGAAGAAATTCATGAAGAGGTGGGTCGAGGAATCGTATCGTAACCGGGAGTCCGTCCATTGCCGTGAATATTTGCTCAAAATCACGACGTTGCATGGGAAGCAATTTTTTAAGGGCTGAGGTATATAAATTCAATGGTTCTTTGAGCTCTTTTTTGACTTGTATTAATTCCTTTTTAACAGCGTCTGTTTTATTATGGGTAGCCTTTGCAAGCTCCTTTTCCAGCGCAGCTATCTTTATCTTTAAATTTTTTACGTCCGGAGCAGAAAGGATCATCTGTCGAACGGAATCAATCCTGTTTTCACCAAAGAACATGTGTTCAGTTCTGCAAAGTCCAATACCCTCTGCCCCCAATTCTCTCGCCTTTTTTGCATCCATCGGCGTGTCGGCATTGGTTCTGATCTTCAGTTTACGCACTTCATCTGCCCATTGCATAAGGGTGGCAAAGTCTCCGCTGAGCCTTGGCTCAATGGTAGGCACCATTCCCAGCATTACTTCGCCCGTACTTCCGTCAATCGAGATATAATCTCCTTTTTTTATGACCTTTCCATCCACTTTAAAGGTCTGACTTTTATAATCAACCTGCAAGGAACCGCATCCGGCAACACAGCATTTCCCCATCCCCCTTGCCACCACGGCTGCGTGGGATGTCATGCCTCCCCGTGTTGTCAGGATACCTCTGGAAACGTGCATTCCTCCGATGTCCTCAGGGGAGGTCTCTTTTCTTACGAGGATAACCTTCTCTTTCTTATCCAGAGCCCATTTTTCAGCGTCTTCCGCGTTGAACACCACCCTTCCTGTTGCTGCACCGGGAGATGCCGGAAGTCCTGTGGCAATGACCTGTTTTTTAGCCTTGGGGTCAAAGGTGGGATGCAACAACTGATCAAGCTCGCTGGGATTGATACGCGCAATGGCAGTCTTCTTGTCAATCAATCCTTCTTTGACCATGTCAACTGCAATTCTGACTGCCGCCTGGGTGGTGCGTTTCCCCGTCCGTGTCTGCAACATGAACAGCCGGTTTTCCTGTATGGTAAATTCTATGTCCTGAACGTCTTTAAAGTGGTTTTCCAGGGTATTTTTATAGGTTACAAGCTGTTTATACACCTCTGGCATTTCTTTTTCCAAATGCGCAATCGGTTCAGGGGTACGAATGCCTGCTACAACGTCCTCACCCTGGGCATTAATAAGAAATTCGCCATAGAATTTGTTTTCGCCTGTTGAAGGATTCCTGGTAAAACATACCCCGGTGGCAGAGTGATTTCCCATATTCCCGAAGACCATGGCCTGAATGTTTACGGCCGTTCCCAGGAGTCCTTTAATTTCATAGAGTTGACGGTATTTAACGGCACGCGGGTTATTCCAGGATGCAAACACGGCGTTTATTGCCTTCTGGAGCTGTGCTTTTGGATCGGCAGGAAAGTCTTCGCGGGTCTTTTTTTTTGTAAACAGACTTAAATTCTTCGACAATTTTTTTCAATTGATCGGACGTCAGCTCGGTGTCACTTTTTATTCGTGTCTTCTTCTTGTATCGATCAAGAATCTCTTCAAAATAATGACGTTCAACACCCATAACAACGTCGCCAAACATGGTGATAAACCGTCGGTAAGCATCCAACACAAAGCGCTCGTTACCAGTCTTTTTTATAAGTCCGGTAACGGCATCCGGTGTTAATCCCAGATTTAAAACCGTATCCATCATGCCGGGCATGGACGCTGCTGCGCCGCTTCGCACAGAAACCAGGAGCGGATTGGCCGGATCGCCCAACCTTGCCCCCATGAGTTTCTCCAGACGGGAAAGATTCTGTTCTATTTCTTTTGCAAGACCACCAGGATACTGTTTATTGTTCTTATAATATGCGTCGCAAACCTCTGTCGTTATCGTAAATCCGGGAGGGACGGGAATACCCAGATTGGTCATCTCTGCAAGATTGGCTCCCTTGCCACCGAGCAGATGTTTCATGTCAGACCTTCCATCAGCAGAGCCATTGCCAAAGAAATAGACATACTTAGGCGACATCGAGATTGCTCCTTTCACTAAATATATGAGATTACTCCACACGAAAAGCTTGATTTTTATGCCCAGAATGCATCAGAAGTGAGGGTTTATGCTATCAAAAACAAATTTAACACGCAAGAAAATTTCAAGAAAACGCAAAAGATATATGAAAGCGATGGCAAATATGATACCATGATATAAAGAAGCTGCAATGAAATAATTAACAGCGCGTAAAAAACCAGTATCAGACGCTAAATAACTCATAAGTACTTCTTTTTTCGAAGCTCCCGTGCCGGTTTAGAGAGAGACCATGAAACATGCCGTCAAGGTAACCGAAGTGCTCAGGAATCACAACTTCTTAAAGCTCTGGATCGGTCAAATCGTATCCGCACTTGGTGATAGATTTCATCAAATGGCGTTATTAGGACTTATGATGAAAAGGGGAGGGAATGTTGGACAAGAGTTATCTAAAATTACCCTTTGGAGCGTTTTACCTTTTTTTTTGTTCAGCATCTTTTCAGGCGTGCTTTCAGACCGCTGGCCAAGAAAGCGTATATTAATTGGCTCGGATATCGCCCGCGTTCTTTTGGTATCCGCCATTCCCTGGGTTATCGGTAATCCCGTCTCCCTTACAACGGCTTACCCGTTTATTTTCGCCATCGGTATCTTTACCTGCCTCTTTTCACCAGCAAAATTTTCCATTATTCCCAATATTGTTGAAAACCAACACCTCCTGGTTGCAAATTCCCTCATTGCGTCCTCGGCACTCTTGAGCGTCCTGGCCGGCACTGCTTTAGGGGGTATTATTTTTGATTCGATGGGATTTAAGGCTTCTATATATTTCAACGCCTTCACCTATCTCTTCTCTGCCGGTGCTCTTTGGAAACTCACGACACAGGAGAAGAAACTTCCTGACAGAAAAGGCATGGCCTCTGTCCTCGCGGATATCAAAGAGGGCATGAAATACATCTATCGCGATGTCAGGCTGATCATCCTCATTCTCTTTGGCGCATTCTTCTGGCTCATCGGCATAAGTTTTTACATCGTACTATCCGATTTTGCCGGGAAGGTATGGGGATTTACTTCCTTAACGCCTCTGGGACTAATTTTTTCTCTACTTGGAGGTGGGCTTGTTACCGGATCGGTACTGACTGGTAAATATGGTAACCGGGTGAAACGGAATATCCTCTATACGGGCAGTGTTTGGACGCTGGCATCTGGCATGATCGTCTTTTCTTTTGTCGAGTCTTATACGGCAGCTTCATGCACGGTTTTCTTTGTAGGAATTGCCGGTGGAGCATTTCTGTCTCCCATCAACGCGGATATTCAAAAGATTACCCCCGATGAGTTAAGAGGCAGGTCTTTTGCATGCAAAGATATTTTCGTGAACGCCACCATGATCGCGCCGATACCAATGATCGGTAAATTAACGACCTTTGTTTCGGCAAGGGAACTCATGCTCTATTTGGGCATCGGGGGATTTTTGGCCGGTATCCTTGTGGCATGGAAGAGTATCAAACTCAATACGATACAGGAACAAACACGGAAAGATGCATAAGCGCACGACACCTCCTCTTCACACCCCGGTTATGAAAAAAGAACCAGGAAAGATCCCTCATACAAAAGTTGCATTTTTTAATACCCTGTATCTCCGTCTTCTTGGATTCCTGAATAATTGTTTCTTCTTTGTGCTCAAGGCGACAGGCGTTGTTTTATTAAAAGTTTTTTTTTCATATCCAGGTTCATAATGCAAGTTATATCCCCCGGAAAGGACCTCTTATTGTTGCTGCAAACCATTTCAGTTACATGGACCCCGTGGCACTTCAATCCATGTTTCCGAGACGTATTGCCTTCATGATGACGGAACTTTATTATGAGAGTCGTGGAAAATGGCTTTTTCAATTATTGCATTGTATCTGTGTCAGAGAGAAAGGTTCAAACAGAGCCGCACTGAAACAGGGCTTGGAGGTGCTGAACAAAAACAACGTTTTAGGCATCTTCCCCGAAGGAGGGGTAAGCCGGGAGGGTCTTCTTCAGGAAGGAAACCCGGGTATCGGTTTTCTTGCCGTAAAGAGCGGTGCGCCCGTCATCCCTGCATTTATCTCCGGCACTTACCAGGCATTACCAAAGGGCGCAAAGATACCGAAAATTTCCCGAATTACGATAATCTTCGGCAAGCCAATGACCTTTGCCTCTGTTGGCGACCCGGAAAAAAAGAAGGGGATTGAGGAGATTACCAGAATGATTATGGAGTACATTGAAAAATTGTCGTTTTCTGACAAACCAAAGGAATAAATTTTGGAGTTTTTTCAAGATGATACCGAAGAATGAAATACTTACCGATTTATCTCTCTATGGCGAAGAATTTATGCTTGGCCACGGTAAGGTGGCATGCCTTCTTGTGCATGGTTTTGGCTGCGGACCAATCCAGATGCGGGAGATTGCAGAGCATTTATGTAAATGGGGTTTTGCTGCCCGGGGCATACTCCTGCCGGGACATTGCAGGAATACCGGCGGGCGTTCATTAAACTCGCATCACGACTGGAAAGAAAAGGTAGCATCTGAATACCGGCAGTTGCAGTTGCACTACGAAAAGGTCGTTGTGATCGGATTCTCATTAGGGGCATTATTGACCCTGCAATTGGCCATAGAACATCCGGTGGATAGAATTGTCCTCATGGGCATCCCGATGTTTATGATTCGGGAATACCTCCCCATCCGGAAATTAATCATGGTTTGTAAAAATTTTATGGAAAGGATAAAAACCTGGAAGAGAAGGTGTTATATGGAATCGGAGGGATACACCGGCTACCTGCACCAGCCGGTAGATTCTTACTTTTCGTTACAGGCGCTTAGCGGAATCTCAGAGATTATTCAGTCGGTTGATTTAAAACTGAAGGAGATAAAATCCCCCGCCATGCTTATTCATTCCAAAAAAGACCTGATCGCTGCCCCCGCAAGTGCACGACACGTGATGAAGCATCTTGGCTCAGACGACAAACGACTGATTTGGCTTGAACAAAGCCATCACCTGGTGATGTATGACACCGAGAAGGATGTAGTTTTTCAGGCGATAAAAGAATTTGTAACAAATTATGAGTAACGTGGATTAAGCCGTTGGTTTTTATACCAAATTCACCCTTTCATTAGTTCAATCGCGGATGATTGAACCAAAACCGTTGGCTTTTTTCATGCCTGGAACTAATTTAATGTACCATGGATCAAAAACCTTTTTGCTGTCTGGTTAAAAGATACTGCCTATGATGAAGCTTTTCATATTCGAAACCTCAAGGCACTAAATATTCCGTTGGTTTCATTTCATGAAACCCAACCTGCCGCCTGGGCATATATGCCTTGACAAAATTCTTTTGCAATGATATAAAGCAATGAATGCTTGAACCAATCCGCCAAAAGTTGTTGAACGGAGAGTATATAATCACCCGGCATGCACAAAGGCGCTGTGACACGAGAAACATATCCACAGAAGAAATCAAACAGGTTATTCTTTCGGGTGAAATCATAGAAAATTATCCTAGAAACAAGACCTATCCTAGTATATTGACAAATTAATTGCGAAACATTATACTGTGCTTCATGAGACAAACAAAAATTCAACTTACCGAGGAAGAACGAGCAACCTTGAAGTCATTTCGCTCCAAGGGGCAGCACATGGCAAGAGAAGTCAATCGCGCGCATATATTGTCGGCTTTAGACCA
>AYTS01000006.1 GCA_002009475.1 Candidatus Brocadia carolinensis
TTCATACGAAAATACAAAATTATGATTTGGATGGAAAAATCTTAAACGTTTCCTGACTTGCTTATCGATCGTATTTTAATTTACACACCCTTTCCTTTGTCTTTTATTCTTATTTACTGCAACATTCTCGGACAGCCTGTAACGGCATGACCCCCCTTTGACAGGAATCGATCTGGCCCATAGTTGACTGATGGAACTGCATGGGGGGACATCAGAGTCGAGGGTGAACCGTGCAAGGGAAAACATCTTTTGGTTTCCCTTGGCACTAAAAAAGGTATATTATGCAAAAATCTATTAAGTAGGAGGAGAATTAACATGTTGGAGTTTTTTCAGAATCTCTTTACCCAAGATTTTATGCCTCATGGGCAATGTTTACTATGGAGGCCTGAAATCTTATGGCTTTTAAGTGGTAGCTCTCGCATATGTGACTCTGTTGAAAAACCCTTATAATTGAAAAACAGATGAAAGCTGTAGTTTTGAACATTGAAAAGTTAAAATGAAGCGATTTTCAATCAGAGAAAAAAATTTATGTGTTGGCTAAATAACAGAGGAATCGGGTTTTTCCAGAAGAAATATCAGTAGAGAGATTCAATCATGCTCAATAAAGACGAGATACATGGAATTCTTAAAAAACACAAGGAGTATCTCCAATTGCAGTTTCATATAACACAAATCGGATTATTTGGTTCGTATACGAGGGATGAACAACATAAAAAAAAGCGATGTTGATATTCTTGTGGAGTTTGAAAAAGGATACAAAGATTTTTTTTAACTATTTACGACTGAAAAGTTATCTTGAAGAAATTCTGGGGGCATCTGTTGATCTCGTGATGAAGGAAGCCATCAAGCCGAAGTTAAAAGATACAATATTGGGACATGTCAATTATGTCTGAGAAAAGGCGCGATTGGGGCATTTTCATTGATGATATACTTGGGTCAATTGAGAAACTTGAACGATATACCGAAGGCAAAACCTTTGAAGAATTTTCACATAATGAGATAGTGATTGATGCGGTTATAAGAAATTTTGAAATCATTGGAGAATCTGCCAGGAATATCCCTGAAGAAATCAAAGGAAAATACCCGTTTGTGGAATGGAAGGAGATGCTTGGTTTCAGAAACGTTCTCATCCATGATTATTTTCGTATAGAGGTAGAATCTGTATGGGACACTGTACAGAATAACATTCCAATCTTGAAAAAACATGTGCTGGAAATGAAGTCGGATTATGAACAGACAAACCTCTGAACAAATTCTTTCAAAAATATCACATTGATTTAACCCAATCCCTGATGATTGGCGACTCGGAAGTAGATATCCAGTGTCTTTGGTATTCTGCAGAGTTATTGGATATGCCCGGTTTCTTTTGTTACCCAGTCCAGATAACTCTTTGAACCCTGGGTGATAGACAGTGCGATAATTTCGGGCACTTCATAACTGTGTAATTCTTTGACGCGCTTCTCCACGGTATGAAACATCTCTTCCCGAGTCTTGCATATCATAAGCGCTTCTTGTTCAATAAGCACTTTGCCTTGCCACCTGAAGATAGACTCGACGGGTTGGACAATATTACAACAGGCAACGAGGCTTTCTTCTACCAATATCTGCCCAATTTTTTTTTGCTTCATCTCTTGATGTGGTTGTTACAAAAATGACAATGGTTTTTGACATATTATGGGGTATTGCTCCGATTCCTGTCGATGGTTTGCTGATCGCACATGCCACCGCGTTTTTTTTAAGAGCGATTCGATTTCAGCGCTGCCATCTTCATCACGGGTTACATATACCAAGGTACAACGGCAACCTGCGGGATTTTTACATCCGGGATGCGGAGGCTTTATTTGCTGCAATATTTTATGATTGGGAAGTAGATGTCTTCCCTCTAATTCCCTGCATACGTCACAGGTATTGTCATCGTTGGTTGTTGAATAAAAGACATAAGCGATTTCTTTCAGGTGGGTAACAGCAGGTTCCTTTTTTTTTCTCCCGAGGCTGCTGAGGGTCATTCCTGGCATGCTTGCCTTTTAAACTTTTTTTCACGAGGGAGTAAATGACATAGCCGGCTATTAAAAGTACAATAAAACGCGTCATTAATTATGTTGTACCTTTGGGCTTCCTCAGCATAAATAAAAACAAGCCGCCTAATACCAACACGGTTTGTGTTAATATGATGCACTTGATCCATACTGCAAAACAATGCCATGCCAAATCCGGTCCGCGCGTCGTCTCAATTACGTGAGAAACACGTCTAAAGGCATAAAGTGCAATTAATGAGATAAGCATAGCCATAATTGTTATAATAAATGCCTTTAGTTTTTGTTTCATCGTTCCTGTCCATCCTCTTGTTTAATGTGTCAGTCAAAACGTAAACATTATTTCGTAACAATTACTTTTTCAGTATCATCCTGAGTATTTACGGTTTCCGTGCTTTTCTCCTGCCCGCCGGAATTCACACTGATAGCCTTTTTATACTCTGCAACTGCCTCGTCTATCATTCCCTTTTCCTCATAGGCATATGCCAGATTATACCGGGCATCGGTATTTGTGGGATTTGTGCCAACCGTCTTTTTAAATTGAGCTATAGCGTCTTCGGTCATATCTTTGCTTGCATATGCCAACCCCAAATTAAAATGAGCCCTTGCTGAGGCGGGATTTAATTCCAGCAGTTTTTTCCATACTGAAATAGCTTCATCATAGAATCCCTGCCGCAGGTAAACCGCTCCCAGTTTGTCGTAAGCCTCGGTAAAATTTGGATTCATTGCAATGGTCTTGTTGAAGATACTACTGGCTTTGTCGAGTAGTCCTTTATCTGCATAGGCCTCGCCTAGTTTAAAGATGGCGCGGGTGTTTTCAGGGTAAGCCTTCAGTATCTTTTCGTATTCCTGAATTGCTTCATCACAAAGTCCTTTTCCAAGGTATGCATCGCCGAGATGTAATTGTGCAACTACGTTTGATGGATCTTTGGAACTGGTTTCTTTATATATGCGGATAGCGTCATCCAGCATCCCTTTCATGCTATAAGCATTGCCCAGATAGCAAGATGCCATGACATCATTGGGATCTTCAGCCAGCACCTTTTTGAAAGAAAGTATCGCTTCATCAAAGAATCCCCTCACATAATAGTTGTATCCCGTGATATTCCCGGGTGCTATTCCCTTGTTTGCTGTGTTATATGCCCTGGTTTTTTCGTATATTCTTTTCTCTTCGGTGGCTATGTCTAAATTCTTCTTTGCTTCCATGTCTTTCGAATTTATTCTCAGCGCCAACGTATGCTCCGCAATAGCCTCATCGAACAGGTTCTTCTGTCGGTAAGCAAATCCCAGATTATCATGCGCTTTGGAATAATCAGGGTTAATTTTAATTGCTTCTTTAAATTCTCCAATTGCTTCATCAAACATCTTTTGTCTGCTATAGGCCACACCCAGATTATTGTGCACTTCTGCAAAATCCGGTTTTATTAAAAGAGCCCTTTTAAAATTGAGAATTGCCTCATCAATCATGTCTTTATTTACGTATTTTGCACCCAGGTTATTAAACTGCATTGCCCGCTGGTATTGATCAGATTTACTGATTTCATGTTTCTTGTTTGGAGAAGCACAGCCGAGGAAGCCCAGGACAAGACCTATTCCCAACAGCGTTTTTTTTCATGCAGTAATCTCCTTAATTTATGTGTACGTTTTGCTAATTGATGACCCTTAAACCCTTGTATAAATGTATATTGAATCATTATCAAAGTCAATAGAAATCATTTAGGCAATGTCAATTGACGGTCTATGAGAACCGGTGTCGAAAGGAGATTTTTGCACGTAATTATACAACCAAATCAAAGAGGAGGCTCTCCCGTGGCAGAAACTTGCAACCCAGTTCAGACATTTCCAGGAATTCCTTCACGCGGATCACTTCCGCAAAGATCTTGTTTCCATCGTGATCATATGCTGGAGAGATGGTCAGGATGCTCACTTCTTCTTTTTTTTCAGGAAAGATGACTAAAAGGCTGCCCACGGCGATCTGTTTTTTTTTGGTTTTTAACCGTAAACCACTTTTTGAAATATCAACAACGGTGCCTATCGAGGCAGATTTTTTGAGTTCATTCACCTTTTTAAATTTACACGTAAAGATATGGTAAAATCGCTCTTGTCTCATCAAGTCAGAAAAAGTGCCTGCGGCTTTGTTCTTTCCTTTTTGTGGCTTCGCGGCTGGCTCTTCCTGGTTGCTGATCAGGGTATCAATACAACTCCTGGCCTCATGAAGTTCATCCTGAGACAGATTTTCCAATACTTTTACTACCTTTTTTTTCAGAGACATATCGTAAAATTTATAAAATTACCATTGAGTTTTTGATTACGGGCACCTTCCGGGTCTACCTATTATTATCAATCACATGGAAAAAAACAACGGTTTTTTTGTTCCTTATGCATTCAGCAACTTTAACACCTCTGTCTGCAAGGTGTTTGTCACGTGAATCGTGTATTCACGATCTGTCCGTGAATTGTCAAACGACAGAGGCTTGCCAAACGATATCCTGACGTATCGTTTCTCCGGATGGGATAACCATCCGCGTTTTGGCATAAATTGATTACTCCCATAGATAGCCATGGGTACAACTCGTCTTCCGGATTTCAAGACGATCAGTGAAATCCCTCTTTTGAAGGCACCCAGTTTGCCGGTCTCGCTTCTCGTTCCTTCGGGAAATACGACAAGAGATTTCCTGGATGATAGTTTTCTGATAGCGGTCAGAAGGGTTTCGTAAGCCTTTCTGTCCTCAGTCCTCTGGATGGGAATGTGTCCCGATGCCGTCATGTATGTGCCCAGGATAGGGACATGGAAAACGGTATCCTTTGAGATAAAGCTGAAATTCGTTGGAATAAAAGCCAGAGAGAGTTTAATGTCCATCATGCTCTGGTGGTTTGAAATAAAGATTACGGGTTCATTTTCAGGGATGTTCTCGATGCCCTGAATATTCACCTGCATCCCCATGAGCTTAAATGCAATGCGACTAAAAACCCTTTCTATCGTATTAAATACGTTTTCTTTCTCTTTCGTGTCTATACTTAAGATTACCGCGGTTAATGTGGAAATCATCCAAAGTGAGACGAACAAAGTCCATGAATATACGGTGAAGAGTATTTGATACAATTTGTGCATGAAGCTATTGTATCTATAAAATTTTGTTTTTCAACAAGAAGATTACGTTTGAAGAAGTTTTATAAAAGTTTTTTCGTTGACTGTCTTTCTTTTTTTTGTTTGAATCGTCTTTCTGGATTAACCAATTTATCAAAGGAGGGGAATAATGGCTACTCATAAATTGAAGGTATATTGTACCCCGTTTTGCCCAAAGTGCAGTGAGTTGCTCACCTATTTGAGCAAACGAAAGGCAGATTACGTCTCTTTTGACATTGATCAGAACGATGCTGCAAGAAAAGAAATCATTAAAATTATCGGCAACGATGATATTGAAACCCTCGACAAATTGCCGGTTGTCGTAGTTGGCGACAAGGTGCTTTATGGTTTTGACAAGAAGGAAATAGATAAGTATCTCGGCTAAATGTGCCCTTACAACAGAGACACAGGAAAAGCTGTAATTACAGGTCTCCTACGAAAAGAATGAAATCACCATGGCAGAACAAAGCAATTTAAAAGAATTTACCAAGGGAATCGTCCAATACAATCCGCTGTTTGTGATGGTATTGGGATTGTGTCCCAGCCTTGCAGTCACGACTTCAGTAAAAAATGGGGTCGCGATGGGCGGAGCAGCAACCTTTGTGCTTGTCTGCTCTAATTTTATTATTTCCAGCGTGAGATCGTTTATTCCCCGTGAAATTCGTATTCCGTGTTTTATCGTAATCATTGCGGCGTTTGTCACCATGGTGGAATTGCTTATGAAGGCATATTTGCCGCCCGAATTGAATGCTTCCCTGGGAATATTCATTCCGCTCATCGTGGTTAATTGTATCATCATGTACCGGGCGGAATCATTTGCCTACAAGAATAAACCTTTGGCCTCCATCCTGGATGGGGCAGGATTAGGATTGGGGTGGACACTTTCACTCTGCCTTGTTTCCATCATCCGCGAAGCACTGGGGGCGGGCACGATCTTTGGTCTCAAGGTGTCTGAATCGTATCAACCAGCTTCCGTTATGATTATGGCGCCAGGGGCGTTTATTGTATTAGGGCTCTTGTTGGGTTTCTTTAACTGGTGGAAACTCCGGAAAAGCGAAACATCTATGAAGGCACATATGAAACATGATTAAGGAACTCGCATTAATTATTGTAAGTGTTGTTTTTGTCAATAACTTTGTCCTGTCAAAGTTTCTGGGGCTATGCCCG
This sequence comes from Candidatus Brocadia carolinensis, assembly GCA_002009475.1. Lineage (GTDB taxonomy): Bacteria > Planctomycetota > Brocadiia > Brocadiales > Brocadiaceae > Brocadia > Brocadia carolinensis. Next base: position 6,328 of record AYTS01000006.1, read on the forward strand.
TTTCTGGGCGTTTCCCAAAAGACATCGTCTGCAATGGGCATGGGCGTGGCAGTAACTTTTGTCATGACCCTTTCTTCGGCAATCACCTGGATTGTATACAACTTCATCCTTTTGCCCGGTGATGCGAATATCGTTGCTAAGGTCTTTCCATCCATACGGGAGTTGGGACTGATTGAGGTATTGAAGACCATCAGCTATATCCTGGTTATTGCAACGCTGGTACAACTGGTGGAAATGATGCTCAGGAAGATGGTGCCAACCCTGTATGAAAGTCTCGGGATTTATTTACCCCTGATTACAACAAATTGTGCCGTACTGGGTGTGGCGCTTTTAAACACGACCGATTCTCCGAGTCACCTGGGATTTCTCCATGCTACGGTGCAAGGTTTCGGGGCAGGAATCGGTTTCACGGTAGCTATGCTCCTGATGTCCGGAATCCGGGAGCGATTGGCTCTGGTTAATATCCCTCAACCCTTGCGTGGCATTCCGATCGCCTTCATTTGTACGGGGCTCATGGCCCTGGCTTTTTTCGGATTTTCAGGAATGGTTCAGTAAACTATGCGACACGTTATCTCTCTCCTCGTAGAAAACAAGGTTGGCGTCCTGGCCCGCATTACCGGTCTCATTAGCGGCAGAGGATTCAATATCGACAGTCTTGCCGTTGGCGAGACGGACAATCCCGCACTCTCGAGAATGACCATTGTCGTCAGGGGTGACGATGCCATCCTGGAACAGGTCAGAAAACAATTAGGAAAGATTATTGACATAATCAAGGTAATCGACTTCTCCAGTGAGGAGTTTGTCGAACGCGACCTCATGCTGCTGAAGGTCAACGTACCGGCGGGAAAACGGGGAGAAATCATTGAAATTGTTGAAATTTTCCGCGGAAAGATCATTGATGTCAGCCAGAAAGACCTCGTCATTGAGCTTGCGGGAGCCGAAGATAAACTCGAAGCGATGGTAAATTTGATGAGACCCTATGGTATCAAAGAATTGGTAAGAACAGGAAGCATTGCTATTGGTCGTGGAACAAAGTAAAATTTTTTGAAAAGAAAAGGAACAAATGAGATGTTGAAAATGTACTATGAAAAAGACGCCGACGTCAGTATGCTGAAAGGAAAAAAGATTGCCGTAATCGGTTACGGCAGCCAGGGACACGCACAGGCTCAAAACCTCAGAGAATCAGGCATGGAGGTCGTTGTCTCCACAAGGACGGGCACACCTAATTATCAGTTGGCAGTCAAACACGGATTTAAACCACTCAGCGTAGACGAGGCAGCACAACAAGGTGATTTCATTCAGATACTCATGCCCGATGAAACGCAAAGGGCGGTGTATGAGTCACAAATAAAACCCCATTTGAAAGACGGAAAGACGTTGTGTTTTTCGCACGGATTCAACATCCACTTTGGTCAAATTGTACCTCCACACAACATCGATGTCATCATGATAGCGCCCAAGGGACCAGGGCACCTCGTCCGCAGTGAGTTCGAAAAGGGAGGCGGTGTGCCGTGTCTCATGGCTATTCATCAGGACGCCACGGGAAAGGCAAAAGGGAAGGCTATGGCCTATGCCCATGGTATAGGCGGCACCCGGGCTGGTGTGATGGAAACCACCTTTGCTGAAGAAACGGAAACGGATCTCTTTGGTGAGCAGGCCGTACTCTGCGGCGGGGCAGCGGCACTTGTCAAGGCAGGATTTGAAACACTGGTGGAAGCGGGATACCAGCCGGAACTTGCCTATTTTGAGTGCATGCACGAACTGAAACTGATCGTAGATCTTTTCTATCAGGGCGGTCTCAGTTATATGCGGTATTCGATCAGTAATACCGCAGAATATGGAGACCTTACCCGTGGGCCACGCATTGTTACGGAAGAAACCAAGAAAGAGATGAAACGGATCTTGTCAGAGATACAAAGCGGTCAGTTCGCCAGGGAATGGATATTGGAAAATCAGGCGGGACGCCCCGTCTTCAATGCCCTCGAGAAAAAAGACAAAGGGCATCTCATCGAAAAGGTTGGCAGGGAATTACGGAAGATGATGAAATGGATTAATGCCAAAGAGGTATAAAAAACCCATCTCCAGGGTTAGTAGTCATCTTAATACGAAGGGAAGAAAATTGATGGAAAATACGCTGGCAACCCTGAGATAGAGAATTGAATCATGCAGCCATCCAGGAAAGCCCCGGCAAAAGCAACACGCCACAGAGGACGTAATGATACTCTGGTTTCATCATCGATGCTGAAACATGCAGTCCAGGCAATCCTGCGCCGTACAAAGCTGGACCGCACGTATGACATCCCTTATCTGGCTGGTTATAGCAGCGATGGCAGGACAATTTACATTGACCGTCATCTACCCAGGTTTTGCAATACCCGTGCTCGGCGAGTCGGAGTCGACCGATTTCTTATTCTTCATGAAGCCGTGGAAAAAGCATTGCTCGACAAACTCGGCTTGCATTACCAGCACGCGCACCAGATTGCCCTCCGCGCAGAGGAGGCTGCGGTTCGTGCTGCTGGCATATCATGGCGCGAATACGATCAATTCATGCAATGTAACATTAAGGATGTCGGGCATGAGAAACTGCGGAGAATCCCGCTTGACCTGGATATCAAGCCGTATCGCGATGAACACGACACCCAACTGCTTAAGTCCATACAGAAGCAGCTCAAACGAGAATTCGCCCTCAGACACCGTCGGCAAATTGACCTCCGAAATTAAACAAACCCCCTTAGAAAGTGAGAATAAAGAGGGGTTGTCCGGTTGTCATGATACAAACTTTGAAATCCCTTAACATTGAGTAGTCCTTCATCGATTTCCCCCCGTTTACGGGGGGATTATGGGGGGTAATTGAAATTCCTTAACGTCTCATGGTAGAGCGACCAGACTGGTCGCTCTACATGGGCCGGAGGATAAACCGGTTTGAAATTCCTGTATATCAAGTTAGCTCATTGCGGAACCCGTAATTAAAATTTATGCCAATGTCCAAGTCCCGTCACCATCCTCCTATTCGTCTTCGCATTGCTATACCTCAGGATATCGACTCCATTCTCGGGTTGGAAACCTCCTGCTTCGACCGCACAGAAGAGATGTTCAACCGCAGGCAGATACAAAGACTGATCTCAAATCCCCGTGCAACGGTGGTAGTCGCTGAGCGTAAGGGAGTAGCAATGGGGTGGGCCGCTGGTGTATTGCGGCATCACCACCAACACCAGTCCGGCAGGCTCTATGCTATAGCCGTTCATCCCAACGCACAGGGGAAGCGCATCGGATATAAACTGATCGATCATATCCTCCATTCACTTACAACACACGGGGCACAGCGAATATTCCTGGAAGTCCATGCCGAAAACCAGAAGGCTATGAATCTTTACCACAAGCTAGGCTTCATCGTGCAGGGACATCTGGCCGATTATTATGGCGCCGGCCACCACGGTATACGCATGATGTGTCCCGGTACATCAACCCCACATCCCCAAAAATTAAATCGTACAAAGGCGTGATAATTTCCTTGGAAATACCCTAATCAAAATAAATCGGAATGTATAACGCGGATGGTGTCCCCCGCTGGCGGGGGGATCAAGGGGGTGGACTGCCAGAACCAGGAATTTTGGCAGGCTCATAATCTGAATATCTCTAAGCATTTTTAAACCATGGAGCACTTGCAATGATTGATGAATCAACTCCAGGGTAAAGGTGAAAATTCGCATCCATTATAAAAGGGAGCATTCCCGATTTATTGTAACTGTTCATGGGATCTGGGCAAAACAATTCAACAACCCTGATAGGGTTTCAAACCCTGTCAGGGTTAACCTAAGTTACGCATTTAAGAGCATAAGTAGCTGGCATACAAGGGTCCTCAAATATTTTCCTCACTACAAAGCTGTTTTTTTGAAGGTTATCCGCTTTCTTTTTATCGCCTGTGGATCAACTCCGAGTTTTTTGTATATCTCCCCTTGTGCTGCCTCCACTTCGGTTGCTACCCGAACATGGTGTACATGGATACCATCTGCATCGGGCAGGACTACGGTTACTAC
>AYTS01000007.1 GCA_002009475.1 Candidatus Brocadia carolinensis
ATATGGTAGTGTGTCTTTTTTCTATAATCATGTCATCCCTTCGGGATTTTTCCGTCTGCCTGCTTTCCCCGTTGGCTCTTAACCATTCTGAAAAAACATTCTTCGTCAGTTTTGCTGAATAGTTACGAAAAACTTTTTTTTTGTAAGTTTTTCCGCAACCCTATTTACCCCTTATCGGGAGGTACAGATTGTTTATGAGAGAAAGATTGCTTCGCTTCGCTCGCAATGACAACGCACAAGATATTATCAAAACATCGCCTGTGTCATTGCGAGGGTCTTTTCCGAAGCAATCTCCCCTTTTAACAACGAAGAATTGTTTGCGGCTTTGCTGCGCCAGGTAATAAACCTATGAATAATAAGGCATCTACGCTCCCATAACTTGTTCAGCACAAAAAATGTCCAACAGTAAGCGCAGCAAAGGGAATGTCAGGTAGTTGTCCCCCCGTTGGCGGGGGATCAAGGGGGTGGACTGGCAGAACCAGGAATTTCAGCAGATTCATAACCAGAATATCTCTAAGCATTTTCAAACCATGGCACACGAGCAATGATTGGAGATATAAAAATGTTAAAAGACATCGACATAAGAGAGGCATGCAATCGGGAACTATCCGTAAATTAATGATTTTCTGATTCTGTAGAAATGCCGGGATAGTGTTCTTTCAGGGGGGCTTTGTCCCGTAGTATACGCTTTTGTCTTTGAATGTCCGTCCGTAAATACTTTGACAGATTAAACAAGGCGTGGTGGGTAATGCTGTCATAAAAACGGAGTTTGCCGGTGAGTCTTGACTGAATTCTCGTATCAATTTCATCGCCGGAAATATCGAGATTTGATGGGTTATGCGTTGCCATGGAAAAGCCCCATGGTAATGCATAAGAAGGAATATAGGTAACATAGGGGAATACATGGGAGAAGACGTTGCTGAGCGTGTTGCAAATACTCGTGAAGGCATCATTCTCAGAAACGGAGGCGGCGCCGGACTGTACGATGAGGATTCCATTTGCCTTCAATTTTTCTGCAATGATCTGAAAAAATTCCATCGTAAAAAGCATGTACGATGGTCCACCATCTAACGGGTCGTTTACATCTATGACGACTACATCAAAACGATCTTGTGCACGTTCCACGTATTTTCTCCCTTCTTCAATAACAAGCTCCACACGACTATCATCAAATGCGCCGGCGTGAAATGAAGGAAGAAATTTTTTAGAACAAGCGATCATTTCCTTATCAATATCAACCATAACGGCCTTTTTCACTGTCTTATGACGAAGGACTTCACGGAGCGTTGCTCCTTCACCACCGCCTAAAATGAGAACGCTCTCCGCACCGGGATGTAAAATAAGGGAGGGCTGCACAAGCGCCTCGTGATAAATAAATTCATCCATTTCCGCCGATTGGAACTCGTTGTCAAGGATAAGACATCGTCCATAATTATACGTATTCACAATTATGATTTTTTGAATTTCAGATTGCACCTGGCATACAACATCCTTAAAGGCATGTTTGTGCAGCTCATAATTATTAAAATAATCATCAATCCAATGTATCTGGTTTTTTTCCATAAAGGCTTTTTTCTGTCCTTAACAATAGCCATACTCGCTAGAATCCACGATACCGGCTTTTTCTTTCGTTGGTATCCCATTTCGTATGTTTTTCGATGAGAAATCTCCTCTTTCCAGCACCATGAGGGAGGTTTCCTGTGCATGAAATGCCTGTGTGATAAAAGAAGCGGCATTCTGTGGATTAATGGTATCGCCGCATAAGAAGACATCCACAGCGGCGTATCCATGCTCCGGCCAGGTATGAACTGAAATATGTGATTCCGCAAGAATAGCCACACCGGTAACGCCGTATGGACTAAATCGATGGCATACGACATCCACCAAAGTTGCATGGGTAGACTCTGTAGCCTTAATCAGAATACTCTTTATGGCATCAACACTGTCAACAATCTCCTTACAGCATCCCCATGCCTCAAGAATAAGATGCCTTCCTAATGTATCCACGTTAGTATCGACCCTCTGTCAGTTTGTATCATGATGAAATACCGCGTTTAAAAATAACGAATTAATGAAATTCGCCAAATTCTAGAATGATTCGTAAGACTTGTCAAGAATGAATAACGAATAGAGAAATATTTTGACAATTAAAACTTCATTCTGTATAGTCATAGCGCAGCAAAGCCGCACCCAATTCTCCGTTGCGAAAGCGGGAGATTGCTTCGGAAAAAACCCTCGCAATGACACGGGCTATGCCTTTGATGACCTATTGTGCGTTGTCATTGAAAGCGAAGCGAAGCAATCTTTCTCTCATAAACAATCAGTACCTCCTGATAGGGGATAAATAGGGTTGTGGAAAAAATTACAAAAAGGTAGTTTTTACACGGTAATACTATATCGCGGATGAACCTTGCAAGAAGGCATTGGATATCACAACCCACACACAGGGCATTTTTGACATACCATTCGAAACTCCGCCATTATTCCGCTATTCCGCAGCTTAAGGTGATCAGGAGATATGATGAAAACTAATGACAACTCAAAGAAATATTCCTATCATTTTGTCGGAATAGGCGGCATTGGTATGAGCGCTATCGCCCAAGTGCTCAAGGAACAAGGCCACATGGTCAGTGGATCCGATAGAAATTTTGATAATAATATTACCACTGAGGTATTTTCAAAGCTTACAGCTCAGGGTATCTCACTCCATCTTCAGAATGGTTCCGGTATTAACGAAAATACAAACTTTGCAATTGTCTCAACGGCAATCGAAGAAGACAACCCGGACATTAAAAGGGCGCGTCTCTTGAATAAGACAATCCTAAAGCGATCCACCCTCCTGGCCGAAATGTTTAATCCCAGACATGGAATAGCTATCGGTGGAACAAATGGAAAGACCACGGTAAGCTGTATGGTGGGTTATATCCTTGACTGTGCCGGACTCTCTCCTACGATTATCGTGGGAGGTTGCATTAAAAATTATGTGCATGATCCTTTTTTAGGGAATGCAAAAGCAGGCACGTCAGATATCATTTCTATTGAAGCTGACGAGAGTGATGGCAGCATTATTTACTATACGCCACGGGTATCCGTCATCACAAACGTCTCGAAAGATCACAAGACGATTGAAGAAATCTCCAGGATGTTTGTTGCCCTTTCGCTGCATACCAGAGATACCCTCATCCTTAATGCCGATTGCCCCTGTCTAAAAAAGATCGATTTTAGCCATAGAGATATTGTTACGTATGGACTCTGTAACCCTGCAGTCATCTTTGCAAAAAATATCGTGCATAAATCGTTTCACTCCAGTTTTACCGTAGATGGACATCCTTTTCAGATCAATCTGCCGGGTGTGTATAATGTGTCAAATGCGCTTGCAGCGATTGCCGTGGCGAGGAGTCTTAAGATACCCGACGACACGACGGCAGCAGCACTCAGCCAATTCAAGGGTGTCCAACGCCGGATGGATATTGTTGGGGAAGTTCATGGAATAAAGGTAATAGACGACTATGCCCATAATCCTGATAAAATTATGGCAGCACTAACCGCGGTAAAACTGGGTTGCAAACGGGTGATAGCCGTCTTCCAGCCACACGGCTATGGTCCTACAAACTTCATGAAAGAGGAACTTGTCAATACCTTTGTAAACGTACTTTCTCCCCAGGATATCCTTTTTATGCCCGAAATATTCTATGCTGGTGGTACAACCCGTCGGAACATCTCCTCTGACGATATTATTACGCGGGTAAATGCATGCAGTAAAAATGCCTTTTTCCTTGAAAACAGAGATGATATTATTCCTGCAATTAAGAACTATGCTGCGGCAGGCGATTGTATCCTCGTTATGGGGGCACGGGATAACACGCTCACGGAGTTTTCTAAAAATATTCTGAATGCATTGCAAGACAAAATGAATAATCGCTCGTGACTACAATCGGTTAGTATCTGAGGTTATGACTGTGGCAAATTGCAATCGCAAGTGCATCCGAGGCATCTTTTGGCTCAGGAATTTCAGGCAGACTGAGGATAATCTTTACCATTGCCTGTACCTGTTCCTTTTGTGCATTGCCATTTCCCACAACCGCCTTTTTGATAACGGTGGCAGCATACTCGGTAATAGGAATATTTGCCATCGCTGCACATAAAAAGATAATACCCCTTCCTTCACCGATCCGTATAGCCGATTTAACATTTTTGCTGTAAAAAACCTCTTCGATGGCTATCTCGTCAGGTTGATGTTTTGATATGACATCCATGATTTTGGCATGAATGGTATGGAGTCGCTGGGCAAAGGTTTGTTTTTTTTCAGCCTTTACAGATCCATATTCGAGGGTTAGTATTTTTGAGCCACTCTTTTCTATTACACCAAAACCGGCGACTTGTGTGCCGGGATCAATTCCAAGAATTTTCATATGTAGTATCACATGGTAAAAAATAGTATTTTAAGAAGGGTTTTTTCTTTGATGTATCTTTTGAGGCATAGCGCCGATTCCTCCCGTCTGCAGATAGCCATGCGTGATCGGACAATTGCCGGGGATAAACCCCATCTCTACAAGTTCACATTGAGATATTTAACATTAGAATGAGACCTTCGGCGACTTTCCCCCCCTGTTTCCCCCCGTAAACGGGGGGATGGAAATTCCTTAATGTTACAAGGAATTTCAAAGTTGAAGATTGCTTCGCTATGCTTGCAATGACAAACAGAACAGCATGTCACTGCCAGGAACGCAAGTGATGCAGCAGTCTTAATTTAACATTAAGATAGTATATTAGTTTTTTCAATTGTCAATAGGAAATCGCCTTACAATTTTTTTACCCTTTGCTTTTAAACTTTTACCTATATAATAGTACCATTTATTTTGATGCGGATAATTGTTATTCTCTGGTTTTCATAATCATGATGTCAAATGTAACGTTGTCTGTTAATTTGTGTAATATTCCCTTAGCCAATCCCACGATCCTGGCATCCGGGATATTGGGCACTACACGGGAATTACTGAAGAGGGTCGCCGAGAATGGCGCCGGCGCTGTGACGATTAAATCTATCAGTACAGAACCCCGGGAAGGCCACAAAAATCCTACCGTTATTACCTTCGAGGCAGGGATGCTGAACGCTGTAGGCTATTCAAATCCTGGTGTAGACGCTGCCGCCAGGGAATTTACAAAACTTCAGGATATCAATGCCCCAGTGATTGCAAGTGTCATCGGCACCAGGAAAGAGGATTTTAGCCGGGTTGTCGAAGGCCTTTCCGAAGCAAAATTTTCAGCCATTGAGATACCCCTTTCCTGCCCTCATACCCCGGGATTTGGGCTTCTTGCCGGGCAAGGGACTCCTGATGCCACGTTTGCCATAACTTCAGAAGTAAGAAGAGTTACTAAGTTGCCCATATTTGTTAAACTATCTCCCAACATTCCGGAAATCTGTACGATTGCAAAGGCCGCAGAAGATGCCGGCGCTAATGCCATTACAGCCGTAAATTCCATGGGACCCGGTATGATCATCAATATAGATGCCCAAAAGCCTATCTTAAGCTTCAAGGTAGGGGGGGTAACTGGCGATGCCCTGAGGCCGATTGCTGTGCGATGTGTGTACGATTTGTATAAGGCTATAAAAATTCCTATTATTGGAGTGGGCGGCATCTCAACCGGAAGACATGCCATTGAGATGATGATGGCAGGGGCTTCTGCCATAGGAATAGGGTCGGGAGTTTATTATCGCGGCATAGAGGTTTTTAAGCTGGTTTGCGGGGAAATGACTCAGTGGATGCACGAGAACGGTTTTAACAACATTCATGACATAGTAGGTATCGCCCATGGTTGAACAGCCCACGATGGTAAAAATTTGTGACATTTTGGAAGAGTCCCCTGGTGTAAAAACCTTTTTCTTTCAAAACAATCTCCCATTTGTTCCGGGCCAGTTTATTATGGTCTGGATTCCAACGCTCGATGAAAAACCCTTTACCATATCTTATATTCAGAAGGATATTGCAGCTATTTCAGTTTTAAAAAGGGGGGAATTCACTCATGCCCTTCATAAGAAAAGAACCGGTGATCTTATGGGGATACGTGGCCCTTATGGCAGAGGATTTGATTTGCAAACCGGCTTAAATCCCTGTATTGTTGGCGGGGGGATTGGTATGGCGTCTCTGGCAACCGTTATCGACAGCTTACCTGATGTGACGATCGTGCAGGGGGCACGGAGTGCTTCAGAAATAATCTACCAAAAACGATTTCCCATGATGAAATTATGCACCGATGATGGCAGCATTGGTTTTAAAGGGACAACCGTAGATTTATTAAAGGAATTGCTCAAAACACAAACTTTTGACAAGGTCTATACCTGTGGTCCCGAGAGGATGATGTATAAGGTAGTTGAATTATGTAAAAATCATGAGATCGATTGCGCAGTATCTCTGGATCGGTACATGAAATGTGGCTTTGGGGTCTGCGGACAGTGTGACTGCAGCGGCCAGCGGGTATGTATTGAGGGCCCGGTTTTTACTTCCGCAGAATTAAGCAGGATGGAAGACTTTGGCAAGATAACCATTTTGAAAACGGGAGAAAGGGCTATTCTTTATAAGCATTAGTGACTTTGAAACTGAAGGTATTTCTGCTTTCCACACAGTGGCACGCAGCATGGCTGGTTGGATTGAATGAAATGAAACCCAACAAAATAGGTGAGAATGAAGATGTTGTGTTTCGATTTGGCGAAACCCGGTCATGTTGCTTAAAATATTTTTCTCTCCGCGTTCTTAGTGCCGCTGCTGAAAAATACGTTTCATAAATTTTTGTGTCTTGGTTTGTGATGTGAAGTTTTAGATAATGAAGATCTTTTTTAGCTTACAATGCTTCTCAAATACTTTAGCATAGCTTTTGCCATTCCTCTCAGCATAGCTGGGGGGGGGTTAGCTTCGTAATTTTATTAAATAGTAAAGGAAATAACAGATGACATACTTGGAAGCGCTGATTCTTGCAATTATCGAGGGGATTACTGAGTTTCTGCCGATTTCATCGACTGGCCATATGGTAATTGCCTCTACCTTTATGGGTATCAGTGAGAATACCCTTACTAAAAATTTTGAAATTGTTATTCAGCTTGGCGCTATTTTATCTGTAGTGGTACTTTACTGGCGCAAGTTTCTGACCTCTTTCCGGTTTTATTTGAAACTTGCATTTGCTTTCCTGCCTGCAGCAATTACAGGATTCTTTCTGGAAGATTACATTGATCTTTTATTGGCAAATGTGTGGGTGGTGGTTGTCTCACTTATCATCGGCGGAATTATCCTGATATTTGTCGATAAATGGTTTCGGCATGCCGAAGGAAAGGAAGAACAGGAGATATCATGGTTTCAGGGCTTTAAAATTGGCTGCTTTCAGTGTATTGCAATGATTCCTGGAGTTTCACGTGCGGCTGCAACTATCATCGGCGGAATGGCTGTAGGACTCAACCGGCGGACCGCCGCTGAATTTTCATTTTTTCTTGCCGTCCCAACTATGCTTGGCGCCAGCGCAAAAAAATTGATGGACTCTTACGCGACAATTCAAAACCATGATATTGCGATTCTCATTTTTGGAAGTGCCGTTGCTTTTGTTGTGGCTATGGTGGCCATCAGGGCTTTTATCGGCTTCCTGAAAAATCATGGTTTCATTTGGTTCGGATACTATCGTATCATCGTTGGAGTGACAATCGCTGTTCTTGCATTTTTTATGAATCTTTAAACGATTATAAATTATTGCGATCGTCTCAGTCTACAGAGAGTCAATCCTGCCATAGATATCTGTTAAGGGAATCGATGGCTCCGGTCCGATTATTGATTGATTAGCATCCATTTCATCTTTCTTGTGGGGAGTGAATTTCTGCCTGCCGAGGTCCTTTTTCTCCTTCGAAACAATTGCCGTTTCAGTCAACCAATCGGTAATCTTTCTCACTTTGGTAACTACGGGCAAAAATATTTCCCCAATATTTTTCATCAGCCCCATTTCTGCACCGATATTGCCAGCCTGATTCATGGTATCATTGCACGCCATTGTCTGATTAGACACCTCCGTAACGTTGTTTCTATGCTGTTTAACCATAGGCGATATCTCCTCCATAGTAAAAAAATGTTTTTTCAAGGGAGCCTACCTGCTCATTTGTCCCTTAATAACGGACAACTTTTTGGTCATACCTTCTTGCCTTATCCCTGTAAAACAACTCATTTTTGCCTGGGCTTCTCTGGCCGTCATGGACAATTACAAAAAATTTAATACAAAACGGATGCCATTTATAAAAACAGAAAATAAATACGTTTGTAACAAGTAGCACGTTAGAACTTATGATAGAATAAAAATCGACGAATGTTACTTAATGCATATGCTAATCTAATTTGTCATTATTTTAGACATTGCTTCGCTGAATAATTAAACAATCCATCCGTTATTAAAATGATCAAGTGTGTGATAAAGAATCATTTCCTGGTTGTTGCAAAACAAGCGAGGCAAACCTGCTGCAGAGCATGGTAAACAAACGCCTGGTGTACGACTGGCACAAGGATTTAAACAGGAGGTGGAGATTGCATCTCGGGATTGTAAGGCGGTAAATAATGAATGTGGCCCGGGGTATATGAGAAATGAATATTGTAAAAAGAGGACGGGTGGTTGTGGCGATACTTGCTTGCGGGAGGCTATCTGATGACTTCCAAAGTCATGAATGAGTTTTACCCGACGGAGGAGGGCAGACTCGAACAATTGGCAACCGTTTGTTCAATAGAGGTGAGGGTCAGTACCCGCGGTGACTCAAGGTTCCTCAACCACATAAACACTTTCGTAGATGGTTAAGTACATCAAAAATAAAGACGCCTGAGTCATTGCCAAAGAGAGATATATGCGTAGTCACAGGGAAAAAAATCCGGAACGACGAAAATGCTAACAATCTTAAGATACTACAGCACTTTTTGTTTTCACCGAGGGGGACATTTTTTTGAAAAACTACAACATATTGGTTTGTCTGTTAGACAAAAATCTTATCGGCTTGCTTCTTTGCATGATAGGAACTCCGCACAAGCGGCCCTGACTCAACATATTTAAACCCCATGTTCTTTCCTTCATACCGGAGTCTCTCAAATTCTTCCGGCTCATAATAGCGAACGACCGGCAGGGCGTTTCTTTTCGGACTCAGATATTGCCCAATCGTAAGCATATCGCAATGTGCATTCTTTATATCATCCATAATATTAATTATTTCATCCCATGTCTCACCCAGTCCTACCATAAATCCTGATTTTGTTATTAACGATGGATTTTTCTTGTGTATATTCTTCAATAATTTTAAAGACATCTCGTAATTGGCCATCGGCCTTACCAGCGAATAAAGTCGGGAGATTGTTTCTATGTTATGGTTAACAACATCAGGTCCGGCATTAATCACCGTTTCTAATGCCGCTGCTGATCCACGAAAATCAGGGATTAATACCTCGATTTTACAGTTTTTGATATACTTCCGAATTAAGGTAATTGTCTCAGCATAAACTGAGGCACCTCCATCAGGTAAGTCGTCCCTTGTCACGGAGGTTATTACGACGTAACTAAGTTTCATCTTCACAATGGCTGCCGCGATTCGTTGCGCTTCATCTTTGTCGGCCATAGAGGGATGTCCCTTTGTTACGGCGCAAAATCCACATTGTCTGGTACATATGTCTCCAAGTATTAAAAAGGTTGCGGTACGCTGTTCAAAACACTCGCCAATATTTGGGCAAATAGCCTCTTCACATACGGTATGAAGTCGTTCTTCTCGTAAGATATTTTTTATCTCTGTGAAATTTTTCCCTGACGGTAACTTTATCTTTAGCCAATGGGGGCGCATAATAAAATCTGTGAAAATAGTCCAGACGTAAGATTAAAAGATGTGAGGGTAAGAAATGAAAAGAGTAAAAGAAGCCATAACACGGCACAACCACAACCCTATTCCCCTTAGCAAGGGTGGATAGAGGGTTGTGAACTAACTTGAGGTTAGCGAATTTTAATCATCCCCCCCCCCATAATCCCCCCGTAAACGGCTTACAGTTGGACAATTTTTTTGCTGGACAAATCATCCATAATCAGATTGATGAGTACTCGTTGTCAGAGAAACACCTATCAAAATATCAGCAAGCCTTCGTATTCCCCTCCACATTACTTCCACTCCTGGCTCCCTGTTTTTGCCCTTTACAAATCCCCCAAGCGTTGCAATAACAAGAATTGCATCACGCAATGATAAACTCTTCCCCTTATTTGCCGCATATTCTCCACGGTATTTGATCAGCTTTAAAACTTCTATTTCCTGCTCACGAAAAAACAAATCACTGGCAACCCCCGGCGTC
>AYTS01000008.1 GCA_002009475.1 Candidatus Brocadia carolinensis
TTTTCTTTTGAGTGGTCCGCAATATTGCAACTTTGCACTCTCAGTCTTCTTCGCAAAGGGTTTTGGGCATCCGGTGTCATCGATGGCTAGAAGGCCATCTTTCGTGGGAGCAGTGGTTCTTTGTTTTTGAATGATTTCCAGTCTTGTGCGCTTGATTGCCTGGATATCCCATTTTGAATCTGAGAAGAAGTATTGAAACTTCTGATAATCGGTATGAGTGGCTCTTGCCATTGCGTCAAGGGAGTTTCTTTTGTAGTCTTTGAACAAGGCATAGATGACCAGGGTAAGCAGGGCCATTTGTTTTTTGCTCAAGCAAGAGGCGAAATATTTCAGAAACGTAATTAGCAGGGGGATGTTTGCACCAAAAATACTCAAATCCTTTGCTCTTGTTGTTGGTTGATCAAAAGTTCATTTAACATGACCTCATAGTCTTTTTTTGGAGAGCAAATAATGGAAAACAACAACGCAATGTGGAACCTTATTAATGTAGTCGGTATTTTTACCGCCGCACTTGTTGCTGGCAAGTTCCATAGAAAGAAGATCTTCGTGTCTCGCTTGATTTACGTGTCGCTCTTAGTACTATCTGTTGCTATTTGCTGTGTCGCTCTGGAAGGTATTTCTTACTTGGTTCTTAAAGTCGGCGATGAGGGCTATTATAACCAGGACTTTAAAAACAGCATTGGACTAAGAGACCCCAGAGAACCACTCCAGCTGCAAGGCAAACAGGTGATCTTGGCTATCGGCGATTCCTTTACTTATGGTTTGGGCGTACGGTATCAAAGCAGTTACCCATCTCAGTTGGAAGCGATGCTTCGAAGTACATACAGCGATGTCGCAGTCGTTAATGCTGGCGTCCCTGGTATTGACACTAAGATGGCTCTAGACCTGCTGAAACGCATCTATAGTAAGTATGAACCTAGTATTGTTGTGCTGGGGTTCACTTCCGGAGATGTGCTTCAGAACCAACTAGCAATTGATGACTCAGGTGATGGTATCACGTCTAGCGATGCAAACTTTGTGGATACCATACGACAGTCCGAAAAACGTTATCCAAAGTTATTCCTAATGAGAACATATCTGAGGCAGAAAACGGCCACATTTGCTTTGATGGAATATCTCTACAAGAACTATATGATTAAGTACCTGCCTCCTTCAGCAGCGGCGAAGAACTTGGGGATGGGTACGCAATTTCAGAATACAGAGCACGTTCTCGATGAGATGTGCAAATTTATTTCCAACAAAAACAAAACTAAATTAGTTATTCTAAACATAGTTCCGCTTGTGAGGTTCGATGCGTATCCGTATAAGACACTCGATAAGCGATTGGAAGAATACGCACAGTCTCGAAACATCCACAACATTAATCCACTCGAATGTTTCTCCAAACATTCGTCATCAGATCTGTGGGTGTCGATTCGTGATGGCCATTACAACGCAGAAGGTAACCGAGTTCTTAGTGAGGCGGTGAGTGCGTACTTGATCAAACATAATCTGCTGGCCGACGATCACCCAGGTGAAGAAGTGCCTCGGATTGACGAGGGGTTTGAGTGAAAAGATAGAGGCGAGTGTGTTATATGACATTACATAAATAAAGCGACATAAATATTATTGATACGGACGTAGATAACCTATAATCTGAGACGGTTTTTTCTGAATGCTCAGAAACGTTGAAGTCTAGACTGAGTGAAGCTCTTCCTGAGTTGCAAAGTATGGATTGTGTGAACCGTGAAGACGTGTGTGATGCCATATCCTCTCTAATGTGTTGAACTGGGGAGAATATGCGGGGGGGGTTGTAAACATCGAGCTGAAAGTGGTAGAGAAATCTGGCACAATACAGTTCGATGGTACCGAATATTTTGAGCATATTTCTCTGTCCCATAGTCATTATTTCTGGCTGAGAACCAATTCTTGCCCATGTTCGATAGAGGATTGGGTCTTGGCGGAAGCTCGCTTCGTCTTCGAAGAGTATGAAGCCGCCCCTTCATCGTTAGCTTTTTTTAATATTAGGGTATTGGTAGCGAATCCATCGGGGTTGATGTGTTTTGTCAGCTTGGGCCAGTTTTTTTTGGACTCTGAACAGAAAATTTGAGTTCATGAAGGATACGTGAAACATGAGCAGGGTGCAGCGTTGTCCGGTTAGGAAATTGCGTAAAACTGGCATCAGAAAAAGATGAGAAAAAAATATTGTTTTGAGGAGATATTTTACTTAACAATTCAGCAAAAAGTGGGCGCAAAATTTTTCGTAAAAATCCTTAACCATTGGAGTTACGAAAAATGCCGTGCACCTTTCATCCTCACGACAAAAGACAAAACGCACCATCGTTTCACGAATTGTGGCGACCCGTTGAATCTGTTTCTATCGACATTCCTCCGCTTGAGGCACGAGGAAATAAACCCTTGCAACTGAATTTTGAACATCATTTGAAAGCACTGGTCTTTTATCACCTTGAGGAGCATACTTCCGGGCGACATCTCCTGCAAGTTCTCGAAGAAGACGACTTCGCTCGTGAAGTGATAGCAGGGATAAAAAAGAGCAGTTTCTTCGAGGCCATAAATTCCCGCGGTCTCGATCAGTTAACCTACGTATTCCAACAACTTCAGGCGAAAGCAGCCAAAATCCTGCCCAGGGAGCACGCAGAACTGGGAAATCTCGTAGCCATTGATGGTTCACTGATCGATGCGGTTCTTTCCATGCACTGGGCCGACTATCGTAACGACTGCAAGAAAGCAAAGGTGCATCCTGGCTTTGACATGAACCAATCAATACCATCAAAACTCTTCCTCACACAGGGCAAAGCTGATGAACGCCCCTTTGTCAGCCAGATACTCCGGCCTGGTCAAACCGGAGTCATGGACAGATACTACCAGTGTCATAAGGATTTTGATCTCTGGCAGACGGAAGAAAAGTTCTTCGTCTGTCGTATCAGGGAAAATAGCACGAAAACCTGCATACGGTTTAACGCAGTCAAACCCGGAGGCATCGTTTTTTACGATGCCATAGTATTGCTCGGTACTCCCGGAGTCAATCAGACGGAAAAGGAACTGCGAGTCATTGGTTATCGCATTGACAACAAGATATACTGGATTGCCACGAACCGATACGACCTCTCTGCCGAAGAACTAACAACCATCTATAAGCTTCGATGGAACATTGAAATATTCTTCGTTTGGTGGAAACGCCATCTCAAAGTCTATCACCTTATTGCAAGAACCAAGAGCGGACTCATGGCGCAAATACTGGGAGGGCTTATCACCTATCTCCTTCTTGCAATCTATTGTCACGAACATTATCAAGAAAAGGTCAGCATTAAAAGGGTTCGAGAGTTGCGTATCAAAATACAAAACGAAGCCCGTAATCTCAAAAACAACCAAGGAACTCTTTCTTCGCAACAGGCGGATACCAACAATCTTAAAGAACAACAATCGCGTTCATTCGCAATTCCTTAACCTGTCAACACTGAAAAAAATAAATATAAATTGCTTGTTAGCAATAGATTATGAATTATGCAGAAGTCTTCAAATAAGGAGAAAAAGGAGAATGCCATGTTCAAGGGCTCATATGTAGCATTAGTAACGCCTTTTAAAAACGGGCAAGTTGACTATCAAAAGCTGAAAGAGCTTGTCGAATTTCACGTTAAAAATGGGACTCAAGGAATTGTTCCCTGTGGTACAACAGGAGAATCTGCCACACTTTCTTTTGATGAACACGAACGGATGATCAGTGAAGTTGTTACTATGGTCGCAGGGCGGCTACAGGTTCTGGCTGGAGCTGGTTCAAACAATACTATGGAAGCCCTGCGGCTGACCAGACAGGCAAAAAAGGTTGGGGCAGATGGTGTATTGCTCATCACGCCGTACTACAATAAGCCCACCCCTGAGGGACTCTACCGGCATTACAAATTAATTGCAGAAGATGTTGATATTCCCATTGTCCTGTACAACGTTCCGTCCAGGACAGGCATATCTATTTTACCTGAGACGGTGGCAAGGCTTTCCGAGATCAAAAATATTGTTGGAATTAAAGAGGCCAGCGGAAGCATTGATCAAACGACTCAGATATTGCAACTTTGCAACATTACGGTTCTTTCTGGAGACGACTCTCTTACCCTACCTATTATGTCAATTGGGGGGAGAGGGGTAATATCCGTTGTGGCTAATGTTGTTCCTGCCGATACCGCTGCGTTAACCCGTTATTGTCTTGAGGGTAATTTCGATGATGCCAGGAAGTGTCACCACAAACTTTTTCCCCTGTGCAAGAGTATGTTCATTGAGACCAACCCGATCCCTGTAAAAACGGCAATGAGGATGTTGGGAAGGATAAACGGGGAGATGCGTTTGCCGCTTTGCGATATGACTAAGGAACACGAGAAGCAGTTAATGGGTGCGTTGAAAAATTACGGTCTCATGTCGTAAGCAGAACGGGATGGGAGGCTGTATGCCTTTTTTGTTGACATCCAGTGGAATAGCGACATATGTTGGTAACGGTACGGATGTATCTATAATACATAATACCTAACGCTGCAAAGCCGCACCCAATTCTCCGTTGTGAAAGCGGGAGATTGCTTCGGAAAAGATCCTCGCAATGACACAGACTATGCTTTGGTGACATATTGTGTGTTGTCATTGCGAGCGAAGCGAAGCAATCTTTCTCTCATAAACAATCTGTACCTCATGATAAGTGATGAATAGGGTTGTGGAAAAACTTACAAAAAAAGAAGTTTTTATACGGGAATACTATACAGCATTACTTTGTTAAAAATTTAAGCGGCGCATTTTTTCTTCAGTCGTTTGGATTTAATTTTTAAACGAGCCATTGACAAGTTTTTCGTTCTTTGATAAGGCATTGGTAGAGACGAATTCGAGCATGACATTAATAGCCTGTTTTCGTTTCAAGGATTTTCATAAGATTGTCATCCCCGTTTTCGCGAGGACAAGCAAGGCATAGATGACTAGGGTGAACAGGGTCATTTGTTTTTTGCTAAAGTAAGAGGCGCAATTTTTCAGAAACGTATTTAACAGAGGAATGCTTGCATCACAAATACTTAAATCCTTTGCTCCTGTTGTTGGTTGAGAAGTTAACAAGTGCAATTCATAGCAGGAGTAAAGGAACAAGTCAAACGCAAAATGAGTTATAAAGCATTGATTTGTAGTAGGTTGTGTAGAACTCTACTTATGATTCAAAAATATTATTTTACTAACGTTTTTTAACAACGTAATGGTATCCTGTTTCACACATTTCTTCAAATGCCTTCGTTAGTAAAAAGTTACAAACCCGGCAGAAAAGAAAACGTAATCACCGAACCTCATAACACAGCATACCACAACCAAATCCCCATCAGGAAAGGGGGTCGTAAAAAAACTTGCGAGGAAAGATTTTACACGATATTATCGTCTACGGAGAATAGAAAAGGAGTAACTTGAACATCGCTGTTATTACCTTAACGGATGACGGACTAAAAACTGCACGAAGAATTGGAACAGGTTTTCACCCATCACCTTCGATCTATTTGTTTAAAAAAGCAGCAGAAGACAAGAATGCTCTTGGTGAGAATACAGCAGATCCTCATGCCATCCTTTTTTCCGAACCACTTCACCAACTGGTTAATCGGATCTTCAAACAATATGATGGCCTTGTCTTTATTATGGCCATGGGAATTGTCGTACGGGTGATTGCCCAAAATATCCAGGATAAATATACCGATCCGGCGGTGGTGGTTGTTGACGATGTGGGGCGTTTCGTCATCAGTGTGCTTTCAGGTCATGAAGGAGGCGCCAATCTGTTGGCCCATAGGATTGCTGCCATCATGCATACCGATGCTGTGATTACCACTGGCACGGAGGCAAAGAAGGATATTGTTGTTGGTATCGGTTGCAAAAAAGGGGTTCACGCAGAAGCCGTAAAACAATCCCTTTTTGATGCTCTGCAAAAGGCGAATCTCTCGCTGGAGCGGGTCAGGCTGCTCTCTACCATCGAGATTAAGTCTGAAGAGCCGGGTCTCTTGCAGGCAGCGGAGGAATTGGGTATCCCGCTGAGGATTGTGTCCTGTCAGGAAATAGCGGCATGTGCAAAAGAACATAGTAAATCAAATTTTGTTCAGGAAAAGATAGGAGTGTGGGGGGTATGTGAACCCGCTGCGCTTCTTTCGGGGAGGAAGACCCAATTATTACTAAAAAAACAGAAATATCCGGGGGTGACAGTGGCCATCGCCCGGGAAAACTTTATGTGGTAGGCATCGGTCCGGGGGCGAGAAACGAAATTAGCCAGAGGGCATTAGATGCACTAAAAAAAGTCCGAAACAATCGTTGGCTATAAGCTATACGTTGACCTGGTAAAGGACATTGTAGAAAACAAGCAGGTTATTGCCACCGCTATGCGTAAGGAGATTGAGCGCGTGGAACAGGCGATTCAAGCAGCCCTTTCGGGGAAGATTGTGTCAATCATCAGCAGTGGCGATCCTGGGGTTTATGGTATGGCCGGACTTGTGCTGGAAGTGGTTTCCCGGGAAAACATACCTTTGCCTATAGAGATTATTCCGGGTATTCCTGCCGCCAATGCCGCTGCCGCTGTATTGGGTGCGCCACTTATGCACGACTATGCCGTGATTAGCCTGAGTGACTTGCTCACACCGTGGGAGACCATAGAAAGGCGCGTGAAATGTGCCGCTGAAGCAGATTTTGTCATCGTGCTCTATAATCCCAAGAGTTCTCAAAGAACGTGGCAGATTGAAGAAACGGTTAGCATTGTTCTCCAATATAAAAGCCCCTCTACCCCTGTGGGTATTGTGAAGGACGTATCCCGTGAGGATGAGGAGATTGTCCTTACCACACTGGGCAAAGTAACATCCTGTTCTATTGACATGACAACCATTGTCATTATTGGCAATTCAACTTCCTTTCAATATAAGGATTATATGATTACAAGACGAGGGTATCAATGGTAACCGATGGGCTTTTGATTTGTTCTTTATCTCAGCAATTATTTACTACATGGTTAAGTTAAGGATCAGTAATGATAGCAAAACTGATTCGAAATATTATACCTGTATTCCTGTTTCCGCAACACCCGGGTCTTGTTTTAGCGCCTTTTTAAACTTGTGTTCCTTATGCCAGGCATTCAGACAGGGGATAATGAATACACTGACCAGCGCCATGGCCATACCTCCGATAGAGGGGATCGCCATGGGTTTTGCCACCTCGGCACCGGCGCCTGTTGACCACAGGATGGGCACCAGTCCAATGAATGTGGTGGCGGCGGTCATCATGCAGGGTCGTATCCTTCGCGTGCCTGCCATCAGGATTGTATCGCGGATATCCTGGACACTTTTCATCTTTCTTTCACCGAATAAATCATTGATATAGGTGGTAATAAGAACTGAGTCGTCATCCACAATGCCAAAGATGGAGATAAAACCTACCCAGACAGCGACGCTGAAGTTGTAACCAAACAGGTATTGGAGCCAGACACCACCTGCGATAGCTGTTGGGATTCCGGCAAACAGGATAAACATGGTTTGCGGGAATGATTTGAATGCCATAAAGATCAAGATAAAACCTACAAACATCGATAAGGGCACAAGGATTTGCAATCGATTTCTGGCCCGGATCTGATTCTCAAACTGACCACTCCACTGGATAAAGTATCCCTGAGGTAACATGACTTTCTGTTTTACAACCTTGGAGGCCTCTTCTACAAAACTCATTGGATCCCTGCCACGCACGTTCATAAGCACATAAGCCCTCAGAAGGGCATTTTCACTGCTGATCATGGCTGGCCCCATTACATATCTGACATCAGCTACCTGAGTAAGAGGGATAAGTGCACCTGTGGAACTGGAGACGTAAATCCTTTTTAGCGCATCAAAGTTGTCTCTGAGTTCCCGACTATATCTGACCCGTACGGGGTATCGTTCACGACCCTCAATCGTCGTCATAATATTTTCTCCACCAATCGCAGTCTCAATAACATCCTGCACATCCTTGATATTGACACCGTAACGGGCAATTTCCTCCCGTTTAATCTTGAATTCCAGGTAAGGTTTGCCGGTAACCCGCTCTGCATAAAGATCTGCAACCCCAGGTACGTCATGCAGCGCCTTTTCGACATCAAGGGCCAATTGCTGAATAACGTTCAGGTCTGGTCCAAAGACCTTTGCTCCCACTGATGTACGGATACCTGTTGCCAGCATGTCAATCCGGTTTACGATGGGTTGTGTCCATATATTGGCAACGCCCGGTATTCTCATTGCTTCATCCATTTCCTGAATAAGCTCCTGTTTCGTAATTGTCCGTTCATCGGGCAAAAGGAAGTGAAAGACGGGATGGAGGAAGGAGGGTACATAGGTTAAAAAGGAGTATTCGATCTTCTTCTTGCGCCATTCTTCCTCTGGTTTTAAGGCAACAACGGTCTCAAACATCTCGACAGGCGCAGGATCCGTGGGCGTTTCAGCCCTTCCCAGCTTTCCCACGACCATGTCGACTTCCGGAAAGGATTTTATAATCATGTCCTGTTTCTGCATAACCTTAAGGGCGTCCGTCAATGCCACGCTGGGTAGCATCACCGGCATAAAGAGAATAGAGCCTTCATCAAGGGGAGGCATAAATTCTCTCCCCAATTTTTTTGCTGCAAAGACGGATGAGACAACGATCGCAAGGGGAATAGCAAGGAATGTCTTCTTGTGATCTAATGCCCACTTGAGGACGGGTTGATAGCCTTTCAGGAGCATCCTGGATGAATAATTCTCTTCCATAGGTCTCAGTTTGCCTTTAATCAGAAAGACACACAGAAGGGGCACCAGGGTAATAGCCATGATGACCGACGACCCGATGGCAATGGTCTTTGTCCAGGCAAGCGGCGTAAAGAGCTTTCCTTCCTGTCCGGTAAGTCCAAATACGGGGAAAAACATGCAAATGGTAGTTAAGGCAGCAAAGAATATGGAGCTACCGACCTCTTTTGAGGCATCAAGGATGATCTGTGGTCTGCTTTTCTTGCCCTTTTGTTCTATGAGGTTTCGATAGATATTTTCTGTCATGATGATGGCCATATCGCTCACCTCACCGATAGCTATGGCAATACCGGTGAGGGACATGATGTTGGAATCGATACCCATCAAATACATACACAGGAAGGAGACAAGGATAGATAGAGGGAATCCCAAACAGCAAATAATGATACTCCGGACATGTAACAAGAAGATGGCTACAACAATAGAAGTAATGATGATTTCTTCTATCAGCGCCTCTCTCAGGGTGTTGATAACCCGGTAGATGAGACCCTCTCTATCATAAAAGGGGACTATCTTTACGCCCGGCGGTAAACCAAGTTCAATCTCCTTTATCTTCTGTTTTATCCTTTTAATTACCTTCAAGGGATTTTGCCCCTGGCGCATGATAACAATGCCACCGGTAACCTCCGCACCTTCCTTGTCCAGCGCACCGCGCCTGAAATCACCCCCGATCTGGACTGTTCCAATGTTTTTAACAAATACAGGCACACCATTAAAACTGCCAACGGTAATGTTTTCAATGTCCGTGACATTCTTAATAAATCCGAGACCGCGAATGATAAACTCCATGCTGCTACTTTCCACTACCTTGGCGCCCACGTCGATATTACTTTTCCGAACGGCTTCGTATACCATTCCAACGGTCATGTTATAAGCCAAAAGTTTATTAGGATCTACATCAACCTGATATTGTTTTACAAAGCCACCCACACCAGCTACCTCAGAAACGCCTTCAACGGCATTTAATTGGTAGCGGACAAACCAGTCCTGGATGGAACGCAGTTGGCCAAGGTCGTATCCCTCGCCTTCCACGGTATACCAGAAGATCTGACCAAGTCCTGTTGCATCGGGACCGAGTCTTGGCGTGACATCTTTTGGAAGTAATTGTTGGACGAAGTTCAATCTCTCCAGCACCCGGGAACGCGCCCAATAGAATTCAACATTGTCCTTAAAGATAATAAAAATCATGGAAAAACCAAAACCTGACTGTGACCGGATAACCTTCACGCCGGGTACACCCAGGAGATTAACCGTCAACGGATAGGTGACCTGATCTTCGACGTCCTGGGGGCTGCGTCCTGGCCAATCGGTGAAAACGATGCACTGATTTTCCCCAATATCGGGGATGACATCCATGTTGATGTGTTTTAGTCCAAAAACGCCGCCGAATATCACCAGGAGGTAGAAGCAAATGACGAGGAACCGGTTTTTGAGGCAGAGTTCAATGAGTTTATTGATCATATTTCACCGCAGAGGACGCAGAGTGCGCAGAGAATCGGGAAAATTATTAACGACCCTTTGGATGCCGTCTTTTAACACTTCAACATTAAAGTTAATTAATAATCCAACCTTGCAATCAGATAGTTTTAAATATGACATCAACTGTGCTTTGTGAATTGGTAGAAGCTTTTCAACTGACTTTATTTCTACAACAACTTCGTTTTCTATCAATAAATCCAGACGATAACCACATTCGAGTTTCACTTCACGATAAATTACTGGGAGTGGTTTTTGTTGCTCCACTTTCAAGTCTGATTGAATAAGATCATACACCATACACGCCTCATAAGCAGATTCAAGAAGTCTCGGCCCCAAAGCCTTATGAATGCCAATAGCAACACCAATAATTGTTTCTGTTATCTTATTTAGCCTTTCCTTGTCATTCATATCTGCGTCCTCTGCGATCTCTGCGGTGAATTATCTGTTTTCTTCCTTAAATTCCATTGCCCCTCCATACAAGGCGCTGGCGCCGCCGGTGAGCTGGCTCTGGGAGTCGATGAGGAAATTGGCTGATGTAACAACTTTATCACCTTCTTCAAGTCCTTCTAAAACGGGATAATAATCACCCGCCTTTGGACCAAGAGCGACTTCTTTTCCCACATAATGCCCGTTGCCTTTATCTATATAGACAATTTTTCGTATGCCGGTGTCTAATACTGCTGTAGCCGGGATGGCAAGAACTTGCGTAGTTTTTTCAAGATTCATTCCACATTTACTGCAATTTCCTGGTTTATCAGAGGTTACCTCTGGATGCATGGGGCAGGTATAAGCGCTGCGTTTTTTAGGTTCAACTTTTTTTTATCTTTATACCCAGATATTCTTTAACCTCCCATTGTCCCATTTGTCTTTTGCAATCAGGACATTCACCCGGCTTATCAGAAGTCATGCATGCCATAGGACACATATATACAAATTTATGCTTTTTTTCGCCGGTGGGTAAGGTTACGGTTACGCTCTTTTGCAGCATCATACCGCACATGGGACACGAATTTGGCGCCGTCACTTCGTCCCATTCCTGCGGGCAAATACAAGTTAACTTTTCATGAGAAGCTTCAATAGGTATCTCCTTTTTTTTCGAGCCGCATACCACATACGGGGCAATCACCATCTGTCTTTGAGGTATGACACCCCATAGGACACACGTATACCGTTTCCGTTTTGACTGTCATTTGTGGCATCCTGGAAACTGGGACTTTTTCTAATTTCATTCCACATTTCGGGCAATCTCCAGGATCTTTGGAAGAGTAACATTTCATGGGGCATACGTATTCATATTCAATATTTCCTTGCTGTGAAGTCATAGTGTCAGCGGCAATCGACTTAACTTGAGCAGGGGGGCGCTTTACAAAGGGGATATTATCCTCAGGGCATATGCCTGGTCTGCTGGATTTTATTTCTGAGTGATTAGGGCATGAGTAATCCAACCCACTCACGTAACGGCCGCCTTCTCCTTCGAGTTCTTCAACAGGTATCCTTATGCGGGCATTGACATACATAGAGGGCCTGAGTTTGAGTTGTTGATTAGGAATATCGCAACGAATCTTTACTGACCGTGTCTTATCATCAAGGAACGGTTCTATAAAGGCTACCCTTCCTATAAATGCTTCTCCAGGATATGCAGGAGTTGTTACCTCAACCTCCTGTCCGATCTTGATCCAGGCCATTTCATACTCATAAATGTTGGCCTTCATCCAGATATTCGAGAGATCGGCGACCGTGTATATTATCTCGCCTTGCGTAACATATTTACCTTCCAACGCCTTTTTTTTCTATTACGATGCCACTAATCGGGGCATATATGATGGTATGTTGTTTTGTCTTTTTGTTTTTCCTCAGCTCTTCAATCTGCATTTCAGTAATACCTAACCAGCGCAGTTTCCGTATGGACGCATCAACGAGTGAAGTTGCACCATTTTTTACATCAGCAAAAGTGCTTTCCTTTACTTTTTCAAGGGTTTCCAATGCCAATAAGTATTCTTGCTGGGCAGATACAAGCTCTGGGCTGTATAACCAGACCATTGATTCACCCTTTATGACCTCTGTACCGGTAAAATCGACGAAGAGTCTGTCAATTCTGCCTGGGATCCATGCCGAAACAAGGGCCATGAGTCTTTCGTCGTAGTCAATTAATCCTACCGTATAAATATCTTTGGCTAATGACCGATAGCCAATAACATCTGTCTTGACACTCGCCAGTTTCCTGGCGCGCTCACTCAGTTCAATTGTGGATAAAGCGCCTGCGTCCGCTGCACCAGCGCCCTTTTCATAGACAGGAACAAGGTCCATCGCACAAATGGGACACTTACCAGGTTTGTCCATCTTTACAGAAGGGTGCATCCCGCAGGTCCAGTAGAGTATCTTTTTTTCTTTTGCTTCCTCAGCGTTTGCAAAAGAAACGAGGTTCAATACCTCATGTAGTGACAAGGTGCGCTTTGCTACTACGCCATGATGTATAGAAAAACCAATTAAAAAACCCAGGATAACAAGCATAGGCTTTGTGAAGGTAAGCCTTTGGTGGCTTTTTCCTTTGCACAACCAGGACGATTGCACTATCAGTTCAAAATCGCGAAACAACGAGCAAATCATGGACAAACAAGTTTGCCCATGCCACCCTTTTCTCCTGAAAGTTCTGTACTTGTGAAAATTTCGTTTAAAGGACATAAAGCACCCAAATCCTAAATGAGTTGTGAAAGAAAGGTAAACGGACAAGGATAGAGAAGCGGAGAGAATCAAATTGTTTGTTTTACTGCCATATCTTCTTAATTTATTTTCATGTTCGTCCAGGGAAATTCGAGGCTGATTGCCGAACGGTTATTATCCCGTTACTGAGTCAGTTGCATGCCAACGGCCTTTTCCAGATTTGCCAGGTTTTGTTCAAAGTCGGCTAGTGTCCTGATGTAAAGCAGTCTTGAATTTAAAAGAGTCCTCTGACTATCAATCATGGTAAGGAAATCTACCTGGTCTGTCTCGTATCCAATGCGCGCAGCTTTTAATGATTGCTCAGCCTGGGGGATAACACCAGTTTTATAAAGATTCATTGTGCTTTCTGAAGATTGTATCCTTGTCAGAAAGTCTTTGACTTCAAACAAAGTCTTGTTGTTGATGAATCGATAGTCTGACTTTGCAGCATTAAGGTCTTCCCTGGACTCTTTAACCTTTGAACGATTTTTGGGCCACAACCAGGGGACATTAATTGTTATGGCCGACGCCCAGGTATCAGGCTTTCCGTCCTCCTGCATATATTCCACCATTGGCTCAAAGTCAGAATAGTAAGAATCCTTTTTAGAAAGTTTTAAGTTTGCTTCATTCTTTTTTATCGCGTGATCAAACCTTTTAAGCTCAGGTCGGTTTTTCATGGCGAGGTCTTCCAGTTCTTCTAAGGTTAATTTTAAGGTATGCTTCTCAAAAGGGCGGGGTTTCCCGAGAGGAGCTTGGGAGGGTCTGTCTAACAAGCTATTTAACCGGGCAATAATGGATTCCCTTTCCTTGTTCAAAACAATTAGATTGTTTGCTAACGTAGATAATTCAACCTGCGCTGCAAGCGCATCCCTTTGAGTAGCTTTGCCTACGGAATATTTTGTCTCTGCAATCGTGGTGAATTTGCGGAGCAGGTCTCTGTTTTCCTCCGTGATGTCAATAGCACTGTTAATGTAGTAAAGCTCATAAAAAGCCGATTTTACCAGGGCGATAATTTCCTGTATTTTAGCTTCAGAATCTTTTCCTATGATGTTTGTTTCTTCCATAGCCACTTCGCTTCTGAGTCGCAATTTTCCAGGAAAGGGTATCTTTTGCGAAATACTGTATCGCTGCTGCAACATCTCAGTTTCGCCATTGATATTAATTGGGTTATTGGACATATCATATGAGCCGACACGAATGGAAGGGTCATCCAATGATCTTGCTTGTGAAATCTTTGCTTTCGCAGCATTTATGCGTTTTTGTGATGCAATGATCTCTGGATTGTGTTCCATGGCCTCCTGGATTAGCCATTTTAGGTCTAGTGGTGCATCAGACTCCTTCAGTTCAGTAACACTTTTTTTGTTGTCTGTTTGTTTCTGGGTTTGGTTGTTACTTTTTTCTTTAGCTACAACCGTGGCGCCAGAAGAAATAACGAGAAGTAAAGAAAAAAGGATTTGATTTAATAGCGTTCTATTCATAATAAAATCCGTTATATGGCTACCTGCATTTAATCATGTGACACAACTTTGTTTTGCATTCAATTTTTTCTAAAAGGGTAAATAATTTCCCATACAAGGGGAAACAGATTGTTACTGCAACGAAGAGCGACAAAAGGCACAGCGGGTAGAGAGACGCCTTGCCAAAAGAGGGGGGGGCAGCATGAGGTTCTAATAAACGCATTACTCTATCTTCTATAAGCCTTTGCCCTCCGGAGAATGATACCATAGGGTACAGGATATCTGGCGAATATGATTTGGATAGTTTCAGGAGTGCACTTGCAAGCTCTAATGGTTCTTGTGAATTAGTAATAGCGGCATCATCAGCATCTTTTTCACAAACGGTAGAATACTGGTTCAGCAAAGAGCGATTAATAGGCAGGAAAAAGTTGAGTGTGCAAAGTATTCGTAAAACAAAAAGCATTAAGGGGGCTTTCTTTATGACATGATGCGCTTCATGAAGAATTACGGCTTGAATTTCCTTCACGGTTAAATGCGAGCACACGCCGGTCGATAGGTATATTTTCGGTTTCCACAGGCCTGATGTGAAGGCATGCCTTAACACGCCGTTATCAAAGAGTACCAATTGGTTATCAAGTTGTGTAGAGCGTAAAAAATTTTTAAGCGGGATGATTTTCAACGGATAGGGGGGTGATGGAACGAACAAAATGGTAATTGCAAGACAACATACAGAATATCCCGTAAATGGTTGCAGCTACTCCAGTGAAAAGTATTGCAATGCAGAGCAAGGGAAGTGTCATAGCGATGGTATGCAAAGTAAAAAAACATTTTGAGCAGACACTCCCACAACAGGTAACGGCTTCGTAAACGAATTTCGTATCTGATATATATCCTTTGATACCGGTCACGACGCCGGTAACGATTACCGAAAAGCATGCAAGGTTTATAAATAGGATCAGGAAAAAATATAACTGTGCCTTTCCGTATCGGCCATTTCTTAGAAACTGCATATTATTTTTTCCCCATATTCCCGGTGCCATTTTGGATTGCCTGTTTTTTCCTTTTTGATTCAATCAGTTTGGAAAAGTATTCCATTTTTTCCGGGTCCATTTGTGACATGTAATCCACAAAATGCACCATAGCCGATTTGAGAGAAAATCCAGAAATTCCTTCTACGACTTTTTTTGATACCATTTCAAAAAATTGCTCTCTATCATAGATGGGTTTATAAAAATAAGCCTTTCCCATCTTTCGTTTCTTAAGAAGTCCTTTCTTGGTCATTCGATTCGTAACGGTAATTACGGCAGAATATGAAATGTTCCTGTCGGCAGGGAATGCATCCAAAATGTCCTTTACGGATGACTCTTGTCGTTCCCACAAGACCTCCATAATATCCTTTTCCAATGTTCCCAAAACATGATTCAGTCCTTCTTTGAAGGGATTGAAATTAAACTTTAGTTCTTTGCTCATATGCGCTCTTTTTGTCAAAAACAAGGTAACACTTTACCTTAATCCTTTTACGAAGGAAATCCTATTATCTACCACATCGTGCTCCGAAATAGAACAAGAAATCCACGATGGTTTATTATATTCTACATATTGTAGAATTTGCAAGTACAATTTATCTTTTTATACTTGTTGATTCATAAAATATTTTTGCTAAAATATGCAAAGTACTCTCCCCAGTTTTTTGTTCTTTTTCGATTCTCTTTGACTCTATAAGCATTTTAATTAGGTCTTCGGGGACTTTCCCCGCTGCTTTCTCCCCGTTTACGGGGGGACTATGGGGGGTGATTGAAATTCCTATGCCTTAATTTGGCTGCTTATGGCAGTAACTTTAATCTCCACTCTTTGTAAGGCGACCAGCCTGGTAACTCTACCTGGGTCAAAAAGATTGAAATTTTTATACAGTATGTTGCGTTTTATAAGACAAAACATAACGTCCTTTTTTATCCACACCACGAATCCCCTCTTGAGAGAGGGTGTGTTGATTCACAACGAACTGAAAATTTTGAAATTCTTATACATTGAATGAATAACCATGAATAACTCTGATACCATTATTGTTACAGGAGGTGCCGGTTACATCGGCTCTCACACCATCATTGAACTGCTTGAACAAACGGATTACCGGGTAATTTCCCTGGACAATTATTTCAACTCCACCGAAGACACCTACAGAAGAATACATGAAATAACAGGCAAGGGAAACCGCCTGACGTGGTTTAAAATTAACCTCTGCAACAAAGAGGAACTGATACACACCTTCGAAAAAATAGATTCAATCAAGGGCATTATTCACTTTGCCGCTTGTAAGTCCGTACCGGAAAGCGTGGCAGAGCCATTGTTGTATTACCATAATAACATGGAAAGCCTGGTAAACATCCTTTACTTGTGCAGGGAGAAGCAAATCAGAGATTTCATTTTTTCTTCCTCTTGTTCTGTGTACGGTAACATCACATCACTGCCGGTAACCGAAGAAGCCGAACTGCCCGAAGCTGAATCGCCATACGCTCATACCAAGCAGATGGGCGAGGGAGTGGTAAAATCATTTACGAAATACACACCGGAGTTCAAATCTGTTTTGCTCCGCTATTTTAATCCTGCCGGCGCTCATCCGAGCGCAAAAATTGGTGAACTGCCGTTAGGGCCTCCAACAAGCCTGGTGCCTATAATTACCCGAACCGCTGCAGGTCTTATACCGAAAATGTATGTCCATGGTGATGATTATGAAACCAGAGACGGCTCCTGCATCAGGGATTACATCCACGTCAGCGACATTGCAGATGCGCACATTAAAGCGCTTGAATATGTGCGGAAGGATAAAAATCGGGAGGCTTGCAGCCTATTCAACCTTGGCACCGGGAATGGCATTACGGTTTTTGAAGCAATCAAATCCTTTGAGAAAGTTTCAGGAAAAAAGTTGAATTACGAGGTTGGGCCAAGAAGGAGCGGGGATGTTATGGCAATTTATGCCAACAACGATCTCGCGAAGAGGGAACTCGGCTGGCAACCGAAGCACGGACTAGACGACATGATGCTTTCAGCCTGGAAATGGCAGCAGCATCTTTCAACAATTACGGCGAAATAATGTACCGCTGATGATGCTGACAAAGCTATTGGGATAGAGACGTATCTGAATACCAACCCCGACTCATTCGATCAAAACAATGACGCGAACAGAGTTGTTGCCAATTCAGTATTGCACCAAATGAAACCTTTTGCAAGGCGGTTCTCTGTTTAACACGAGAGTTTTTAGCCATTTTCCGCCATTTCCTGAGGAATCTTACTAAACCTCATAGTTTAGACGTATTTTCGTGTGAATGATTTTGTATTGATTTCTTCCTGTAAACTGTTATCATGCCCGTCATTTACCCTTAAAAAGGGTTTTCCTGTCTCTATTGCAAACCTATTGAATCGCATATTCACCATAATCATGGTAAATTGATAATCAAGAACGTAAAGATACCCTGACAGGGTTTCGAACCCTGTCAGGGTGTCGGGTCAGAACTACGTGTTATTTTTTCAGTATGTTTAATTTTCACCAATAAGGTTCTTAAGATAAGAGAACAAAAGAATGGCCATAAAAAAAATCTGAACTGTACAGCTCCCTCTGGGCAAGTTGTGACGAACTTCGCGGCGGCATGGATGCCTCTCAGTACAAAGACTATGTGCTGGTGCTGTTGTTCATCAAATACATCTCTGACAAATATGCCGGAGTGCTCTATGCGCCTATTACGGTGCCCAAAGGCGCCAGCTTTAATGACATGGTTGCCCTGAAAGGTAAAACCACCATTGGTGATGACATTAACAAGAAGATCATCGGGAAAATTGCCGAAGCCAACAAACTCACCGGCACTATCGATGTCGCCGACTTCAACAGCGCCGATAAACTGGGCAGCGGCAAAGAGATGGTTGACCGCCTCTCCAATCTCATCGCCATTTTTGAAAACCCTGCGCTCGATTTCAGTAAAAACAGGGCCGAAGGGGATGATATTCTCGGCGATGCCTACGAATACCTGATGCGGCACTTTGCCACCGAGAGCGGCAAAAGCAAAGGACAATTCTATACCCCTGCCGAGGTAAGCCGGATAATGGCGAAGATTATCACTTTTAACTCAAAAATAACGCCATCAACAACAGGGTATGACCCAACGTGCGGCTCTGCATCGCTACTACTCAAGGTGGTCGATGAATCAGAATCGGGTATGACGATTTACGGACAGGAGATGGACGTTGCCACCGCCGCCCTTGCCCGCATGAATATGATTCTGCATAACAACCCGACCGCAGAAATCAAACAAGGGAACACCCTTTCCGATCCACTCTTTCTGGACGAAAGAGGCAGGCTTAAGACCTTTGACTTTGTGGTGGCTAATCCACCCTTCTCATACAAGGCATGGAGTAACGGTTTTGCCGTTCAGGATGGCACCATATCCGATATCCATGATCGTTTCAAAGATTACGGTATACCTCCAAAAAAGAATGGTGATTATGCATTTCTTTTACACATCATCCGTTCCTTAAAGAGCAAAGGCAAGGGCGCCGTGATCCTTCCGCACGGAGTATTGTTTCGCGGAAATGTGGAAGGAGAAATCCGGGAAAATATTATTCGGAGGGGATACATAAAAGGCATCATTGGCCTGCCTCCCAACCTCTTTTACGGCACCGGCATTCCCGCCTGCATTATCGTGCTGGATAAAGAAGGCGCAGAACACCGCAAAGGCATTTTTATGATTGACGCCAGCAAGGGTTTTGAGAAGGACGGCAACAAAAACCGTCTGCGTGAACAGGACATTCACAAGATAGTGGA
Organism: Candidatus Brocadia carolinensis; assembly: GCA_002009475.1. GTDB lineage: Bacteria > Planctomycetota > Brocadiia > Brocadiales > Brocadiaceae > Brocadia > Brocadia carolinensis. Next base: position 19,233 of record AYTS01000008.1, read on the forward strand.
TCTATTCAACAAACAGCTCGAAATGGAAAAATACAGCCGCATGGTGCCGGTAACGGAGATCGAGGCCAATGAGTTTAACCTGAACATTCCCCGTTACATTGACAGCCAGGAGGCTGCGGACATGCAGGATATTGAGGCGCATTTGCTGGGTGATATACCCAATGACGATATTGAGGCCTTGCATTCATATTGGGACGTTTATCCGTGTCTTAAAAATCAATTATTTAAACCCAGCGACCGGAAGAATTATTGTCAATTGTCAACTATCAATTATCAATTAAAAGAAATCATTTTTTCTCACCCGGAGTTTACTGCTTACAGCAAAAAGGTAGACACCGTATTCAGCCAATGGAAAGCCAAAAACACACCAAAACTGAAAGGCATTACCGTTGGCGATAAACCCAAAAAACTGATACACGAAATATCGGAAGGGTTATTGCAGGCATTTTCCAGCTTAAAGCTGATTGATAAATACGATGTCTATCAACACCTCATGGTTTACTGGTCTGAAACCATGCAGGATGACGTCTATGCCCTGGTAAGCGATGGGTGGGAAGGGGGAAAGGAAATAGAAAGGGATAAAAAACAATGGGAAGGACGCCTCATACCCAAAGGGCTTATCATTGTCCGCTATTTTGAAGAAGAGCAAAAAGCCATTGAAAAATTAGAGGCCGACCGCGATGCAATTACCAGGCAAATGAAAGAGACGGAAGAAGAACACGGCGGTGAAGAAGGGTTAATGGCTGGTGCCAGAAACGATAAGGATAAGATTACCAAAGCCAGCGTTCAGAAACGCGTTAAAGAATTGACAATGGATAATGGAAAATGGACAATTGAGGACAAGGAAGAAGTAAAAATATTGACGGTATATTTGGAACTGACAGAGCAGGAAGCAGAAGTCAGTAGGAAAATAAAAGAGGCACAGGCCGCTCTGGAGAAAAAGGTCTTGGACAAGTACAAAACCCTTACCGAAGCCGAAATAAAAACCCTGTTGGTGGAAGATAAATGGATGGCTACGCTTGAAAGGGATGTAAAGACCGAAATGGAACGTATCAGCCACCGGCTTACCGGGCGCATTAAAGAACTGGCAGAACGCTATGAAGCTCCATTGTCTGCCATTACTGGCGAAGTGGATGTATTGGAGAAAAAGGTAAACAGTCACCTGAAAAGTATGGGGTTTGTATGGAAGTGAAGAAAGGATACAAAAAAACTGAGGTGGGTGTAATTCCAGAGGAGTGGGAGGTGAAGAAGTTGGGGGACTGTTTTACTTTCAGTGGCGGCTATACAGCTTCAAGAGACCAATTATCAAATGATGGATATTGTTATTTACATTATGGCGATATACACGGAGCAAATAAAACATTTATAGATGTTAAGAAGGAATATTCTAAGATACCTAAACTAAACGTAACCATTAGAAATATTTCTCCAAAATCCCTATTAAATGAAGGTGATGTCGTTTTTGTTGACGCATCGGAAGATGATGAAGGTGCAAGTAAACATATTGTTGTATTTAATTCAGAGGGAGTACCATTCATTTCAGGACTACACACTATTGTTTCAAAAAGTAAAAATGACAATTTTGATAGCGGTTACAAGCGATATTGCTTTCAACCTTCTTTTGTAAAAAGCCAATTTAAGTTCTATGCTGTGGGTACAAAAGTAACTGGAATCAGCAAAACTAATATCGCTAAAATACTCATTCCCCTTCCCACCAAAGCCGAACAAACTGCTATTGCCACGGCATTAAGCGATGCGGATGCGCTCATCAGCAGTCTGGAAAAACTCATTGCCAAAAAGCGGAACATCAAACAGGGGGCTATGCAACAACTCCTCACAGGTAAGAAACGCCTGCCAGGGTTTAGCGGAAAGTGGGAAGTAAAGGATAATGGACAATTGAAAATTAAGAATGGCAAATTGGGTGACTTATTCCAAATAAATCAGTTACGCAAGCCAATTGGCATGGATGAGATAGTTACATTTATAGGGATGGAGGATATTTCGGAAGATGGGAAAATCATTAAGCACAATCTTTTGTCATTTGCTGAAATAAAAAAAGGATTAACCTACTTTCAAAAGAATGATGTGCTTGTTGCTAAAATCACTCCTTGTTTTGAAAATGGTAAAGGTGCTTGTTTAGATAATCTGAAGACTGAAAAAGGATTTGGAAGCACAGAGTTCTACATATTAAGAGCAAATAACAATTCCGTGTCGCGATATATTTTTTATCATACCCAATCAAAAATATTTAGAAGGAAGCTAGAAGCAGAAATGGTAGGAAGTGCAGGACAAAAAAGGGTTCCATCATCTGCCATTTTCAATTATCCATTATCAATTGTCCATTCTAAAGCTGAACAAATCGCCATTGCCCAAGTCCTTTCGGATATGGATGCCGAAATAGAAGCACTGGAAATGAAGTTGGAGAAATACAAGATGATAAAGCAGGGGCTGATGCAGAATTTATTAACCGGGAAAATCAGGTTGATATAATGGAAAAATTCAAAAATACGTACCGCATACCATCGGCTCGGGCGCCGTGGTGAGATTATTCATGGTGTGGGCGTTATTTCATCACTATTTCCACCGCACAACATGAATGTATCTTTGGCAACATTCGCGACGGACAAATGCAGTCATCGCCCATGGGTGAAATCGTTTTGCGGGAATGGGAACAATCGTTTCAAATTCGGGCGGAATTGTTTTGCGATGCATTTGCATTGATGCCCAACCATCTGCACGCCATTGTGCGAATTGGAAATTCAGACGCAGCCACGGTTGTTGTAGAGACGCACGGCCGTGCGTCTCTACGGGGGTCGAAACAAACGCCAGCGCCCGTAAACACGGGAATTGCCCATCGTTCGGCCCGATCCGTTTCATCATTTGTGGCGGGATTCAAATCATCCGCAACCAAACGCATCAACGAATTCCGCAATACGCCCAAAATACCTGTGTGGCAATCCCGTTTTCACGACCACATCATCCGCAACGAGGATGAATACCATCGCATTGCACATTATATCAGAACCAATCCCGAAAACTGGGAAAAAGATAAATTTTTCAAACAGGAAATACGGTGAACAACATCGGCAAAAAAGAACGTGAAACCCAAAACAGGCTAATTGCCTTGTTCCAGGATGATAAAGCAGGGCATGATGCAGAATTTATTAACCGGGAAAACGAGGTTAATTGAGAATTGATAATGGATAATGGATAATAAATGATTGAAAATGAAAGAGAATGTTATAAAAAACACATCATTTGCTTTTGCATTGCGGGTTGTCAAGTTGTACCAGTTCTTGCAGGAGCAGAAAAAAGAATTTGTAATGAGTAAACAGCTTTTGCGGAGTGGTACTGCAATTGGCGCTTTGGTCAGGGAAGCTGAGCAGGCAGAAAGCAAAGCAGATTTCATTCACAAACAATCAATCGCATTAAAAGAAGCTAATGAAACAGAATATTGGATTGAACTGCTGCACAAGGCAAAATATATTGACGCAAAAAGCTATACATCCATAAATAATGATTTGACAGAGCTTTTAAAATTGTTGGTTTCAATCATAAAAACTTCAAAGGGGAAATGATGGATAACGGACAATTGAGAACCGACAATTTTCCATTATCAATTGTCAATTCTCAATTAAAAGTCGGTCAAATGGAAAGAGCCACTCAAAACCGTGTGGTGCAATTGTTCAAAAATCAACTGGACTATGATTACCTCGGTAATTGGGAAGACCGCCCGAACAACAACAATATCGAAGAAGCAATTCTTCGCAAATATTTACGTGAGAGAAAACACTACAACAATACCCTTATCAACAAGGCCTTATATGAACTCGGCAAGGCGGCGAATAACCTGAGCGATGGTTTATACAGCGCTAATAAAAAGGTATATCAACTGCTCCGTTACGGGGTAAAAGTCAAGGCAGAAGCCGGCAAAAACGATGAGACCGTAGAACTTGTTGACTGGAAGCACCCGCTCGAAAACGAATTTGCCATTGCCGAAGAAGTTACTATTCAGGGCAATCACGAAAAACGCCCTGATATTGTGCTCTACGTAAACGGCATAGCGCTTGGGGCGCTGGAACTGAAGCGAAGCACGATTTCCATAGGCGACGGTATCCGGCAGCATATTGTCAACCAGCAGAAAGAATTCATCCAGCCCTTCTTCACCACCATTCAATGGGTATTTGCGGGGAATGATACCCAGGGGCTCCGCTACGGAACTATCGGCACACCTGAAAAATATTTTCTCAAGTGGAAGGAAGAAAGCGAAGAAGAAAATCTCCTTGATAAATACCTTTTAAAACTGTGCGATAAGGCAAGGTTTCTTGAAATCATCTACGACTTTACCCTGTTTGACGGCGGGATGAAAAAATTGTGCCGTCCGCATCAATATTTTGGCGTTAAGGCAGCGCAGGGGCACGTGAAAAGACGAGAGGGTGGAATCATCTGGCATACGCAGGGCAGTGGTAAAAGCCTGGTAATGGTGTGGCTTGCTAAATGGATTCTTGAAAATAACCCCAACGCACGCGTGGTGGTTATCACCGACCGCGACGAGCTGGATAAACAGATAGAACGGATATTTACTGATACTGGTGAACGCATGGTGCGCACCCGTAACGGCAAAGACCTGATGGATCAACTGGGCAAGGCATTGCCGCGCATGCTGTGTTCGCTTGTGCATAAGTTTGGCAGGAGGGGGGGCGATAATTTTGATGCATTCATTGAAGAAGTAAAAAGGAGTCCCGACAATACCGTTGGTGAATTATTTATCTTTGTTGATGAGTGCCACCGTACTCAGTCGGGCAAGTTGCACAAAACGATGAAGGCAATTTTAAAAAATGCCGTCTTTCTTGGCTTTACCGGAACTCCCCTCTTAAAACAGGATAAGCAGACCAGTCTTGAGGTGTTTGGTAAATATATTCATACCTATAAATTCAACGAGGCGGTGGCGGATGAAGTGGTGCTGGACTTGGTGTACGAAGCCCGTGATATTGACCAGAAGATATCATCACCTCAAAAGATAGACGAATGGTTTGAAGCCAAGACCCGTGGGTTGAATGACTTTCAAAAATCTGAACTCAAGAAGAAATGGGGCACGATGCAGAAGGTGCTGAGCTCCCGTTCCAGGTTGGAAAAGATTGTTCGCGACATCGTGTTTGATTTCAATGTAAAACCGCGTTTGAAATCGGACATGGGGAATGCCATTCTGGTGGCATCAAGTATTTATGAAGCATGCCGGTACTTTGAACTGTTTCAAACCACCGGGTTGAAAGGTAAATGCGCCATTGTTACTTCATACAATCCATCAACAAGGGATATAACAACGGAAGATACCGGCGCAAATACAGAGACGGAAAAGGAATATATCTACAACATCTATAAAGCATTGCTCGGAAACAAGCCTACGGAGAAATACGAAGACGCGGCGAAGGAAAAGTTTATAAAAGAACCGTCAAATATGAAACTGCTTGTCGTGGTGGATAAACTTCTTACCGGTTTTGACGCGCCTCCCTGCACCTATCTTTATATCGACAAAAGCATGCAGGATCATGGCTTGTTTCAGGCTATTTGCAGGGTCAACCGGCTCGACAGCGATGACAAGGAGTTTGGCTACATTGTTGATTATAAAGACCTGTTCAGGAAGGTTGAAAATGCCGTTGCCGTGTACACATCGGAACTGGATTATGATACGTTTGAGAAAGGGGACGTGGATGTGTTATTAAAAGACCGCCTGGAGAAAGGCAAGGAACGGCTGGATAATGCCCTGGAAGAAATGACCTTATTATGCGAACCGGTAGCGCCGCCAAAAGACTCGCTGGCTTATATCCGCTACTTCTGTGGTGATCCGGAAAACGAAGAAGACCTGAAAGCCAATGAGGTAAAGAGAACGTCTCTTTATAAGCAAACGGTGGCTGTGATGCGTGCCTATGCCAATATCGCCGCAGAGATGGAGGAGGCAGGCTATAGCAAGGCAGAGATTGCAGATATGAAAAAGAACGTGGACTACTATCTGAAACTCAGGGAAGAAATCAGGCATGCCAGCGGTGAAACGCTCGATATGAAGACCTACGAAGCTGATATGCGGCATTTAATTGACACGTACATACAGGCGGAAGAACCCAGGACAATTTCGCCTTTTGCTGGTATGTCATTGTTGGATTTACTTGTTAATTCAGGGATTGCTGACGCTGTCAACAGTTTGCCCGAAGGCATTAAACGCAATAAAGAAGCAGTGGCGGAAACTATTGAAAACAACGTGCGGAAGAAGATCATTCAGGAGCATTTGACAGACCCCGCTTATTTTGAAGAAATGTCAAAGCTTTTACATGAAATTGTTAAAGAGAGAAAGGCAAATGCCATCAATTATGAAGCATATTTAAAGAAGATTGCTGAATTGGCAAAGAAGGTAAATAATCCAGCAAAAGATAATTTGCCGGAACGTATAAAAAATAGTAACGCCAGACGGGCATTATACAACAACCTCAATCACGATGAGGAATTAGCCGTTGTGGTAGATGAAGCCGTCAGATGTGTAAAGAAGGCTGACTGGCGTGGTAATAATGCTAAAAAACTTGAAATTAAAAAAGTGCTTTATGATATTCTGAATGATGAGAACGAAGTAGAACGTATTTTTCGGATCATGGAAAAACAGGAAGAGTATTGATATGCAGCAAATCCAATTGAGTAATTTACCTATTGATGTAATTCAAAAGGATATCAAGCATATACACCTGAGCGTTTACCCGCCAACAGGCAGGGTAAGAATTTCCGCTCCCTTACGCATGGAACTGGAAACCATAAGGGTTTTCGCTCTATCAAAATTGAGCTGGATAAAAAAAGCAGCAGCAAAAACTGCTCGGTCAGGAGCGGGAAACCCCAAGGGAATATTTAACACAGGAAAGTCATTACTATCTGGGCAAGCGGTACCTGATGAAGGTTATTGAGCATAATGCTGCTCCGAAAGTTATTTTAAAGCACAGCTCTATTGAATTGTACGTAAGACCTGATACAAGGAGAGAAAAAAGGGGGGTTGTTTTGGATGAATGGTATCGTCATAAACTGAAGGAAATTGTGCCGGAATATATTACCTATTGGGAGAAAGAGATGAGACTGGAAGAGGTTGAGTATGCCATAAAAAAGATGAAAACGAAATGGGGCACCTGTAACAGAGAGGCAAAAAGAATCTGGTTAAATCTTGAACTGGCAAAAAAGCCAAAAGAATGTATTGAATATATAATTGTGCATGAAATGGTGCATCTGTTAGAACGTCATCATAATGAAAGATTTATTGCTTATATGGACAACCATTTACCAAGGTGGAGACTTTACAAAGAGGAGTTAAATAAAAGTCCCTTGCGTCACGAAAATTGGAGTTATTAGCCATGATAAGGAATCACTACCAATTTGAGTAGTGTAGTGAGAAGGATGGAAGATTTTAGGGTTTGCCTGTATAATGTAAATCAACAACTTTAAGGCCAAAAAGAAATTAAAAAAAACAGATAACAGTTAATCTTAAACACAGAGGAGAAAAAAAGTGATGGAAGAGAAAAAAGAAAAGATTTCAGAAATGGTAGCGCATTTTTCAAGGGAATATCTCGCTCTGGGCGAAGATGTGGAACATAAACAGCAACTACTCAATAGCGCTATTTCCGCATGGAATATAGCAAGCTTGGGCGAAAAGAATCGAGAGGGAGCAATAAAGAAATATCTGGAGGGATGGAAGAGACTCAATCCTACCCACGAAAAAGATATGTTAAAAGGAATGGAAGAAGACCTTCGATTGTTAATAAAAAGAAAACTTGAATTATATCCTGATATAAAAAAACAAATAGTAAATGCTCATATTCAGGAAATGGATGGAAAGAATCGTATTACGGTAGCATCCGTTACTTTAAAATAGATAAAAGTTTTCGATGTGATTAAAGTCGGGACATCACGTTTTCCCTTTCCCGACTAGTAGGCAACATTTATCCTGTCAATGTTATAATGGGTTACCTATTATCCCGGATGGTATAAGGAAATTCAGATTTGGAAGTTTCTCAAATCGCGAAAAGTACATTAGTGACTGATATCGAACCTGTTTTTGATCAGAAACTGCCTGTGAAATTGATAATAAAAATTGAGAATTTACTATCGCCGGAAAAGAACTAAAAAGGGTCAGGTTACTACCGCAATATGATAAAACGGTAACAAAACAAAATTATCGTTTCGTCCACTGGAAGCTCTTTCGTGCGCCTTTCCGTCCGTATTTTTTCCTTTCCTTCATTCTGCTGTCACGTGTCAGCAAACCGCCATCACGCAGACTTTCAACATGAGTTGGATTGGATTTAAAGAGTGCTCGGGCAATACCAAGAGATATGGCGCCTGCCTGACCGGTTATACCTCCTCCTGTTACATTTGCCAGTACGTCAAATTCTCCAAAAGTCTTTGTAGTTTTTAGAGGAAGCCGTACCACGCCTCTATCCCGATCAATGGGAAAATAGATATCCAATTCCTTATCGTTGACCATGATTTTCCCACTACCCTTTTTTATCCTCACCCGTGCTATGGATGATTTTCGTCTTCCTGTACCCCAATAATATTGTTCAGCTGTCACTTTTTCCTCCTCAAAAAGGCACGGACAATGAAATTTGTCTATGCCATCCCTTTCATAGAGAACGGTAATATGTATCGAATTAATTACGGATAACCAACTCTTTGGGCTGCTGCGCTTGATGTGGATGCTCAGCCCCCGCGTAAATCTTTAATTTCCTTAACATTGCCTTTCCCAGTCGTGATCTTGGCAACATCCTTCTTACGGATCGATTCAAGACTTTTTCCGGTGCTGTTTCCAGGGTTTTTCCAACCATTCGTTTCCGTAAGCCACCTTGAAAACCGGTAACATAGTAATGAACCTTCTCCTGCATCTTTTTACCGGTAAGCTTTACCTTGCTCGCATTCGTTATAATGACAAAATCTCCTACGTCAACGTGGGGGGTATATTCAGGTTTGTGCTTTCCCTGAAGAACCCTGGAGACGGTAGTTAACATTCTTCCCAGGATTTTATCATTAGCGTCTACAATATACCAATTCCTTGTTACCTTTTCTTTTTTTGCCATAAAAGTAGTCATTGTGCATATATCCTTAAACTGTGAAAATTAAAAGCGCCTTATGGATTATAAGGCGCTTTTGCGTTTACAAACACAAAAATATTTTTAATTCCTAGTGTTTACATTTACAGGGGTCTGACTTTCCCGGTTCGCATCCCTGGACGCATTTTCCTTCTTTTGGACAACCGCAAGCCCCGGCAAAGATATTAACGACACCTACGCTCAACATAATAACGCCAACAAAAGCCAATGCTATGGAAAATCTCTTAAACATGTTACGCTCCTTTCAGTACGTTTATGATAAAAAATTGTGTGCGGTACAATCTTTATTTTTTACAATTGCACTCACGCGCTTTTCCGGAACAATGGCTGCAAGGGCAGCCTTCTGGGCATTGACAATAACCTGCAAATGCTGTCTTAACAAGCGCTGATATATTTGCTGCACCGACTCCAAACATAAGCACACCAAATATCATTATGATAATATTAAATTTTCTCATTAAATATCCCCCCATTCTTATGAAGCAATACTCATAGATATTGCCTTAGTTAATCGGCACCGGTGAGTTTACTTCAGTCTGAGTAATATGCTAAACAACATAGTCCCAAATATCAGAATAGAAAAACGATTAATCTTTATATCAAAAGATGTTATATTTGTCAATGATATTTTCCAAAGATGAAAATTTTATTGACAGAGTAGCTCATGAGTAATTAATATACCACGAAATCGTTTTGTTGGAAATTTGAAACCATTTTATTCAGATACTTCTAAGGCTAAGGATGAGCTATTATGTCACAAGATATTTTAATTGATTTAAGTACTTTAGATTTAAACAAGAGCGCAATTGATATTGAAACTATACGCGGTGTGATACCCCACAGATATGAGATGGAACAGTTGAGCGGTATTATAAATTTTGATCCCGATCAAAAAATTATCGTAGGTTATAAAGATGTATCAGATAAAGAATTTTGGATTCGGGGGCATATTCCAGGACGCCCCTTAATGCCAGGAGTATTGATGCTTGAAGCAGCTGCGCAGTTGTGCACTTATTATTACAAAAAGACCACGCAAGATGACCGGTTCCTTGGTTTTGGTGGTATCGATAGGGTTAAATTCCGAGGCAAAGTTGTGCCAGGCGACAAACTCATTTTAATTGCAAAAAACAAGGAATTGCGTTCACGCAGAGCTATCTTTGATACCCAGGGAGTTGTGGATGGAAAGCTCGTATTTGAAGCTGTTATTATCGGAATGGTGGTGTAAAGTCAAAGGTATAATGCTAGCTCGCCACGAGTGAGCCCACATTTGTAATTCCAAGAATATCTTTAATTTGTTTAATAGAAAAGTCAGGCTTGATGTATTTGTCGCGCTCTTTCAGATATGCCCGATAATGTCTTCCTTGTTCAACCATTACCGTAATCATCCCTAATGACTTGCTTGCAATTAATTCATCATCTATCTTATCCCCAACACAAAGGATTTCTTCTGGTTTCATATTATATCGTTGTATAATTTCTTTAAAATAGTTATTCTTCGTTTGGCCATTAATTCTATCTGCAATAAAAATATCATCAAAATAACCATTTCTTAAACCGAGGACATGAATCTTCCGGTTTTGAATTTCTTTTTCCCCTGAGGTAACAAGAATTAGTTTATACCCTTGCACCTTGAGCTGCTTCAGAGTTTTGATTACATCAGGGAAGAGCGTGATACCGGTGATATCAATATGAATAAATGTTTTCCATAATTCCTTGATACAGGTGCTGGGAAGATGATGCGCTGTCACAATTTTTTCATAGATATCTGCTGTTGTTCCATACTTTTCTTCCATATCAAATTGCAGACGACACGCTACCTCTTCAGAACAATGAATTAATCCGGCGATCATTTTTGCTGCTTGTTTCCGTCCCTGCAATATAAGGGTGCCGCTGCAATCATACAGCGTATCATCTAAATCAAGAATAACCGCTTTAATATTTTGAGGATTTTGCATTGTACTTACCTGCATTACAGGCATGGGGAAATAAATTCTGCAGCAATACAAGCGGGAAACCGGGCAATAGGCACACGATTGGGTCGATGCATTTTCCTATCGTAAATATGCCTCTGTTACATATCGTCGCATCATGTGGTTCGTATTGAAGTAATACGCGATTTTGCTAATCGAATTTTTCATAACCTTAATCCATTGGCTTCTGTCATGATAATACATGGGAAGAATGAGGTTTTCCAGCTTGTAGTATAAATCCTCAGCATCCGTTGCATCATTAATGGGTATCAGCGATGACTCTACCGGCTTTGGCCCGATAGACCAACCAGTTACTCCCTCGATGTGTCCCTCGATCCACCACCCATCCAGGATACTAAAATTAATTACCCCATTGTGCGCTGCTTTCATACCGCTCGTACCCGATGCCTCCCGCGGACGTAAAGGTGTATTAAGCCATATATCAACTCCGGAAACGAGCTTTAAGGCTAGTTCAATACAATAATTTTTCAAAAATATGACTTTAATATTGTCATTAACGGTTTTTGTCATTTCAACAATCTTCTTGATAATATCTTTTCCAGGGGTGTCTTTTGGATGTGCCTTCCCTGAATAAATAATCTGAATCTTTCCTTTTTCACTAATCTTCAGAAGTCGTTCAAGATTCAAAAATATTAAGTCTGCTCGTTTATACGAAGTAAATCTCCTTGCAAATCCAATAGTCAACACATCCGGACGCAACTCTATCGCAGTAGTTTTTTTTTATGTAATCGACCAAACAGCTTTTTGCCTGGAGATGGGCATCCCATATCTCTTCTTCGGGAACAATTTCTGATCGGACAAGCAGCTCCGGTTCATTAGCCCAACCGGGGATATGTTTGTCGTACACGCGCTTAAAACTCTCACACGTCCAGGTAAATGAGTGCACTCCGTTGGTAATGGCATTAATTTCATAGCCAGGGAATAGATTTTTTGACACCTCACCGTGCTTTTTGGCTACACCATTCACGTAGTTGCTCAGATTGAGTGCAAGAAATGTCATGTTCAAGTACTGTTCGCCCCCGAGTTTTTTCAGTACTGCAAAAGGGATTACTTCACCAAGCACTTTTTTTACCAGGTCATAGGAAAACCGATCGTGGCCTGCTTCAATGGGGGTGTGGGTTGTGAATACACACAAGTCTTTTACCTTGTTCGTATCCCAAACCCAATTTTCGTCCCAGACACTTTCAACATCCCGCTTGTTTAGCGCAAGCAATTCCAGAGTCAAAAAACTGGCGTGTCCTTCGTTCATATGGTACTTTTTGATGTGAAACCCGAGGGCGTGAAGCATGCGCACGCCGCCAATGCCAAGGACGATCTCTTGTTTCAGCCGGTAATGCAAGTCGCCACCATACAAAACAGCGGTAATTTCCCTGTCTTCTTTTGTATTCTCTTCGACATCGGTATCGAGGTACAATACGTCTACCTCTCCACCAGTAACACTTCGCACTTTATAGCACCAGGCCTGGATGTAAACATTGCGCCCTTCGATTTGAACTTTAACCTTTTTTGGCAGACGAATCATAAACCTGGATGGGTCCCAGTCTACCGGATATTCAACTTGTCCTCCTTTGTCGTCAATATCTTGAGAAAAAAACCCCTTCTTTGAGATTAGGGTAATGGCAACAATCGGAATCTCTAAGTCAGCACTTGATTTTATGGTGTCTCCCGCCAGGACGCCGAGACCTCCGCTATACGTAGGAATATCATTGGACAGACCGATTTCCATAGAAAAGTAGGCAATCGTTGCATTGTTGTTATTCATGGATATTTGGACAGGTGTGCTGCCCATCCTTTCACTGAACAGAAGGGTTTTAGAATGATCGAGTAATTACATATGTATGGGTTTATCAACAACTGCCTGAGCCGCTTCTCGTATAGACTCAGACAGGGTGGGGTGAGGGAATATCGTATTTAACAATTCGTGAGTTGTTCCTTCGAGAATAGTAGCAAGCGACATGCCCCACATCAATTCGCCTACATTCGGGCCTATAGCATGCACCCCTAATATCTCACCGTATTTATCATCTGAAATAATTTTTAAAAATCCCTCTTCATAATCGCCGTCGATAATTGCCTTGCTGTTGGCAATAAGAGGAAATTTACCTACTTTTGTTTTATGTCCTCTTTTCTCCGCCTCCTCCTGGGTAAGCCCTATGCTCGCCACCTGTGGAAAGCAATATGTTACCGCTGGTATCCTTTGGTAATTAATCGGCGTAGTCTCTTTTCCGGCAATACGAGAAACAGCAAGTAATCCTTGATTTAATGCCTTATGAGCAAGAAGAGGGGGGGTGGTAATATCTCCCACAGCAAAGAGATTCCTTTGGCTTGTTTCCATAACCTCATTTGTTTGCAGATATTTTCCCTGGTAATTCACGGATAATTTTTCTATTCCGGTATTCGACAATGCCGGTGTTCTACCTAAAGCAAGGAGGAGAAGATCGGCTTTTAGAAATTCTTCATTTTCACCTGTAGTGGCAGGGGGGTTGAGGATTTTTTCTTTTTTCCGTATTCCCACCTTTACGCCGTTATCGATGATGACCTTTTCTAAGGTGGTATTTGTTAAAACGTTTATACCTCTCTTTTTGAAGATTTTTTGTAACGTTGAACTAACATCTTTGTCCTCTGCCGGAAGTATGTCATCAAAAAATTCAAGGATCGTTACCTTCGTTCCCAGGATATTAAAGAGATGCGCAAATTCAGTTCCAATGGCACCGCCACCTGCTATAATGATGGATTCAGGGAGTTCTTCCCTTAATAAGATATCATTACTGGTAAGAACGTATTTACTGTCGTGCGGGATATTCTTGGGAATGGAAGGAACGGATCCGGTCGCAAGGATAACGTTTTTAGCTGTGACTTTACGAGCGTCTGTACCGTTTTTTTTGATTAAAACAGTATTTGATGATATGAGTTGTCCTTCGCCCTGAAAAACCTCAACTCGGTTTTTTTTGAGGAGAAATTGAACACCCTGAAACAATCTTGCAACAACAGCCTCTTTTCGACGATGCAACTCCGTATAATTAATTTCTACTTGACCGGTCGTAATTCCAAATTCTTTTGCCCTAAGAAAATGCGTATAAAGGTCAACTGAATGGAGAAGCACCTTTGTTGGAATACAGCCCCAATGCAAACAGGTGCCGCCAACCTTATCTCGTTCGACAAGAGCTGTTTTTAGTCCAAGTTGAGCGGCTCTTATCGCTGCTGTATAACCGCCTGGCCCACCACCAATGACTACAAGATCAAAGGCAGAGTTTCCCTCAGGCAATTATCCCTCCTTTTTCCAGGTGAATAGAATAACAAATATCAGTGCAATGGCGATGATCATAATTGCCTTTGGACTAATATCAGGAATGATTGATTTTTCCATAGACAAGGATAATAATTTACCTATCATAACGATTTCACCTCCTCTTAAAACTGAAAATTTACCACATAAATGAATTCGATTTTTCTTGCAAACTCTTTTATTCGGTAAAGAGTGTTGTTCTTGAGATTTCTACCGAACAAAAAAAACCATACGATAAAGGCACATCAACCATTACCTATTTGATGTGCCTTTATAAACTTTTCAGTACAAAGACTATTGAACTGAATTATGTCGCTACAGCCTCCATGACGGGTTTTGAAACAGTTATCGTGTTCGATTTGTAAGAATCTTTATAATAATCACCGGAATCGTATAATTCCTTTAAATTCTGTAAGACCTGCTCAAATACTTGTTTCCAGTCGGAACCCACCCTGAACGCGAACATAGAGTTTCGTGGATTTTTCGTCGTCTTAATTGAATTCCGGAAACGCATTCTCAGATTATCTCCTGCGTAAACATGATCGTAGACGTATTGCATACCTTCGATAAAATCTTCCAGAGTCATGTCTACCAGGCGATGAACCACATGGGCAGTGTCATAGTATTGCCAATCTTCCGGATAATTTTTCCTGAAAATCCTCTTTTCCGAATCTAGTCTTGCATAGAGTTGTGTCTTAGGGAAGGGGCAGTTGATGCCAAAGGTAAGAATGTCAATATTATTCTCCAATATGAACTCCGTCATTCTCTTAAAGGAATCTTTATTATCTCCATCTGCTCCAAACACCACTGAACCCCAAACGACCAGGCCGGCATTGTGTATTTTCTGAATACAATCAAAATAACTGTCCGTACCCAACTTAAGGTTTACCCGCTTATTCATCTTCTCCAAAACGGCCTCATTGGTGGACTCAATACCGATGAGCATACCAAAATTGCCGCTTTTTGCCATATAGTCTAACGTCTCAGCGTCTTGAGAGATATTTAAGGCAGTGAATCCTAACCAGTCTTTGTGTATGCCACGATCTACCATTCCTTTAAAAAGATCTCGTGCCCTCTCGTTTGATTTTTTTCCATGTCCATAGAAGTTATCCTCAGCAAGCATTAAACCCTTATAATCTGTTGCCTCCATTTCTGCAAGCACGTCCTCATAGGGTCTCTCTCTGAATTTTCTGCCCTGAAAAGTAGGAACACTGCAGAAATCACAGTAGTTCGGGCATCCTTTTGTTGTGACAATAGAAGAGAACTTATAGTTATATTTTTTCTTCATGAGTTCCCGATTTGGATATACCTTTTTCATCAAACTGAGGGGGGGTAATCCTCCCTGATAAATCTTCTTCAGTTTTCCTGCTTCAAAATCCTTTATGACCTGTGGCCACACTTCCTCTGCTTCACCGACAAAGACGGAGTCAACATAATTCGCGGCTTCCTCTGGCACCACAGATGCGTGTATCCCGCCCATGATTACCGTCATGCCTCTCTTCCTGCAAGCCTCGGCAATTTTAT
The DNA here is from genome assembly GCA_002009475.1 of Candidatus Brocadia carolinensis. Classification (GTDB taxonomy): domain Bacteria; phylum Planctomycetota; class Brocadiia; order Brocadiales; family Brocadiaceae; genus Brocadia; species Brocadia carolinensis. The sequence continues at coordinate 35,165 of AYTS01000008.1, forward strand.
AAGCTCGTGGAGATTGATAGGTAACTGCGGTAATACATACCAGATCAACAGGCTTAAAGGTAAGTTCGCCGTTATCATCAATTGCCAATTCAAGATTCTCGTCAATAACATCGAAATCCCAATCGCCTGGCGTAAGCGCAGAAACATAAGCAAGATTCAGCGGCATCTGAACTATTACAGTAATACTCTCTTCACCATGTCTACCCGGTTTGTGTGGGTTAATCAACATCATTTTCCTTTTCATAAATTTACCTCCACTTCTCCTTCTCCATGATTAAATTAGCTACACCCCATCCAGAAGATACAACGGCACAAATTCCAGGGCCAGGTCTCGTCCAATGACCAGTTAAATACAGATTTCCAATTGGTGTCTGCTGAGGAAGCCTATTATCTCCTATTTGATCCACACTAACCTCCCAACCGTAAGCGGCCCCATCGGTATTTAACGTGTATCGCTCCAAAGTTTTTGGAGTAGCCGCTTCAATCACTTCAATATGTTTTTTTATATCAGGAAGGTATTTTTCTATCCGGTTTATCGTGTCTGCAATTAAATTTTCTTTAAAAATTTTCCAATTCGTAATATCTTTATATTTCCCTTTCGCAAGGTAAACCACCACAGAGATTATCTGTTTATTCTGCGGGGCAAGTGATGGACATAGTAACGTTGGAATTGAAATATATAACCATTCAGCATCTCGGTAACTGGAATCCGTGGCGGTATGATAAAATCCTCTTTTTAATTTGTTTAAATCTGCGTCTTTGCTGATGCCTAAATACAAAAGGGAAAAGGAGCAACTTTCCCTCATTTTTTCAATCTCTCCAAGAAATGTGGTCTCTAATTTACCGTCTAATAATTCAAAAAAAAGTCTGCTTAGCATCAATATTCGAAACAACCAATTTTGCTGATATCTCTCTTCCATCTTGTAATGCGACGCCATGTGCGCTTTTTTCGTTACAAAGGATTTTCTCGGCTTTGCATGATAGCATACTGTGGCCGCCCAAATCAATAAATTTCTTAAAAATTGCATTTGCAAACTCTTGCGTACCACCAACCGGGAAAAAGGCGCCATCTTTGAGATAGTTGATCATCATTTGACACATACCAATGGCAGAAGCTTGGGCAGGGGGGAGTCCTATATAACCCCATTGACCAGAAAGTACCATCTTGATCTCGTCATTTAAGAAAAAATTATCCAACATATCGAGATAAGTCATATTTTTGTATTTATCGATAATCTGGCTTTTCTCATTGTTGAAGGTAGCGCGATAAAGTTTTATAAATTCCTGGAAAAAATTTTTTATATTGCTTTTCTCCAAGGGGAATTGGTCCTGCAACCGTAAGATATATTCATCCAGATCGGCTGGAATCTCAATGCTCACATCGGGGAAAATTAGATGATCCATCGGATCGAGGGGATAAAACGCCATCTCTATTCCCAGCGTTTTAAAGCATCGGCCAACAATACCCCATTTTCCACATCCTCCAATATGATGAACTGCCGCATCAAAAACAAAACCTTTTCTCTTAAAGGACGTACAATAACCACCAGGGATAGAATGTTGTTCTATGATGAGGACCTTTTTGCCGGCCTTGGCAAGAAATGAGCCACAAACCAAACCAGCTATGCCGGCACCAATTACAATTGCGTCATAAGAAGGATACAATGCATCCTTCTTTGTGGATTGAATGCATCGGCTGGGAAGTATCATGAATTATGGTTTGTATTTGGAGATAATTAAGGACGAATTGTTTCCCAATCGCGAGAAGGTGTTGATAAGGACATTTTTGACGGGTAAGACCCTTGCGATATTGGCTACATAGTCTAAATCACACTCAGGATCTCGTTCTTTGTAATTGATTGTGGGTGGTACTGTATGGGTATTGATGGACATTATTGCAGCTATTGTTTGCAACGCTCCGGATGCATCATAGCATTCACCGGTCATGGATTTTATGGCACTTACCGGAATAAGAGTTGCCCGCATTCCAAAGACTTCTTTGATGACCTTTGTTTCCATCGCGTCACCATAAACACCAGAATAAGCATTTGCCGATATGTAAGAAATGTCATTTAACGTCAGATTTGCATCATGAATGGCACTCAACATGGCTCTTTTGTTGCCGTCTATTTGAAAATCCTTACTAATAGCCATTTTTGGGTCAAATGCGGTACCGTACCCTTTTATTTCAGCATAAATATTCGCGTTCCGCTTCAGTGCATTCTCTAAAGTTTCCAGAATAACCAGTGCGGAAGCTTCACCAATAACCATTCCGTTGCGTCTTTTATCAAAGGGTGAGGAGATTTCCTGATTTCCATCCTTACTCCCCGATAATATCTTTGAATTATGCGCACCCCAAAAGATGTCATGAGTTAATCCATGCACACCTCCGGCGATCACAGCTTTTACCCTGCCCATCCGAAGAAAATCAGAGGCATAGATAATTGCGTCAACACTGCTTGTAACGCCATTGGAGATGGTGGTATTCAAACCCGTAGCTTTACAGAAGATTGAAGCGCGACTGGCAGGGGCGTTCAATACGGTATTGGGAAAATCCATAGGATTCACATAATTAGGACCCTCGCGTAAAGACTGAAAATCAAAGGAACTAATGCTGTCAATACTTCCATAAGTCGAGCCAACGACAATTCCCAATTCATCACCACTATAAGTATTATTTGCTAAATTAGCGTCCTTTATGGCGAGAACGGTTGCAGACGACACGAGAAGGGAGGTTCTGTCGATGTGACGAATTCCCTTCTGTCCAAGATAAGTCTTCGCATCAAAATCAGAAATTTCACCCGCCTGCTTGCTATGAAATGTACTTACATCAAACAAGGTAATAGGCTTAATGCCTGATACACCATTGGTTAAGTTATTCCAAAAAGCTTCTTTATTGCTGCCAACCGGAGATATAACAGATACACCCGTAACAACAATTCTTGTTTTCTCCATCACCAACCTCTGTTTAACCGCACGAATTCAGTTCCAAAGAACTGTATGATTTCAAGTTTTACCAGTAAATTTTTTCACTACCAGACAACTATTGTTGCCACCAAATGCATGAGCATTATTCAGTGCAATAGTTACCTTTTGCTTCCTTGCAACATTTGGTACATAATCCAGATCACATTCCGGATCGGGCGTCTCATAATTGATCGTAGGGGGTATGATATCGTTTTGAACGACCATGGCACACGTAATGGCTTCTATAGCACTGGCGGCACCCATGGTATGGCCCATCATCGATTTTATTGAACTGATCGCGAGATGTTCTGGTTTATTTCCAAAGACTTTCTTAATGGAGATCGTTTCTGCTTTATCATTCGCCGGAGTTCCTGTTCCATGGGCACTGATATACTGTACATCCTCAGGTTTCAGACTTGCGCTCATTAAGGCTTTTTTCATTGCAGAAACAACACCCTCTCCATCGGGATGAGGATGGTAATGTGGTAAGCGTCGCAACTCAGACCATAACCAATGATTTCGGCATAAATGCTGGCATTTCTCTTCACCGCATGATCAAGCGACTCTAAAAGGAGCATGCCGGCACCTTCGCCAACCATCATTCCTTTCCGGTTTTTATCAAACGGCTGACATATCTCCGGAGCGATAGCACCCAATCTTGCAAATCCTGTATACGCCACTTTTGAAAAAGGATCGGAACCGCCTGCAACCATCATGTCCACCCGACCAAACTTAATCAAATCATAAGCATACCCAATTGCATAATTGCCTGCTGCACAGGCAGTAGGAATAATGGTATTCGGGCCTTTAAAACCAAACTCAATTGCTACATTGGCTGGGATATTATTGCAGGGATGCATCAAAAAGAGATCGGGGTCTACCTTGTCTTCTCCGTCTTTGTGCCTTATATAATTGACTTTTTCAAGTATCTGTATTTCTCCTGCCGTCGTTCCTACAGAAACGCCAATCCTTTCTAAATCGACTTTACCCAAGTCAAGCTTAGCGTCCTCCAATGCAAGTAAGGTAGCTGCAATGGCAAATTGGGAACCTTTACCAATTTTTTTCAGAACCCCATTTTTAATATACTCAGAATACCTGAAATTTTTTTACTTCGCACCCTTTGTGAACCTTATATTCAGAGGTATCGATACACGACACCTCTTCAACTCCAGAAACCCCCGCAATAAGGTTACTCCAAAATCTTTCCTTGCCCGACCCGATGGGAGTAATCATCCCTACGCCTGTTATAACCACTTGTTTATTCATAAATAATATTATATCACCCCGATATCAAAGCATCCTTGTCAGCGATTCCAAAAGTCAAATTTGCCTTAGCAACAACCTTTTCCCCGACCTTTACCGAAGCCTGTATAATTGCTCCTTTGGATACAATTTTTTCAACAATAATTTCTATGAAGAGTTGATCGCCGGGGAAAATGGGTTTTGTAAACCGGGCATTATTCACTGATGCCAATAAAAAAACCGTATTGCCGTTATTTTGTGTTGAAAGGCTTTTCTTGAATAGGATAATGGAAGCCTGCGCCATCGCTTCAACAATCAAAACCCCTGGCATGATGGCGAAATCGGGGAAATGTCCAACAAAGACAGGTTCATTGCCGGAGACATTCTTTATACAAACGATTCTTTTCCCTTCTTCAAACTCAACAACCTTATCGATAAACAAAAAAGGATATTTTTGAGGAAGAAGAGACCGTATTTCCTCAAAAGACATCATTTCTCGTAGTCCTTTTTCTTGTCAATCACAAATGTATACCCGGTAGCAAGGTAATGCTTTTAATGTAAAAATTTTAGGATGAAAGTTTTCCACTATCTGTCAGAACAGCTTTTGTTAAGTCAATTGTGGCACTTAAAGAAGTAATGTCAACCAGTTTTTCCTCAGGAATTTGCACCTTGAATTTTTTCTCAATCAGCGCTAGGATTTCAAGGGCCAAGAGGGAATCTATTTCAAGGTCTTTAAAAAAATTAGCATCTCTTTTATCCCAGATTTCTTTTTCGTCTAATTCTGTAACCTCAGCGACTATCGAAGTTACACCTTTTTCAATTTCTTCAGCGTTCAAAATTGTTCTCCTTTATAATAATCTGCTTTAACACGAAACGACATCGTTATATATAGCATTACGTAAACGCAACGAAACATGGTAGCAGACATAATTTATATTGTCAATAATATTCTCAAACTTAACCAAAGAACAATTTTGAGCGCATCAGTTTGGTAAATTTTAAAAATGACCACATAATTACAACGTCTGATAATATATATTATGTTACAATGTGTTTCATTCTCCGAATCTCGTTTTTCTCTCCCTTAATGACTTCTTTTCTTGTCGCAACCCTCTTCTTCGATATTTATCCAATTCTCTCAATGCCTTATATATTTGATTCTCCAACATGGTCTCGTATTTAGATAATTCCGCACTTCTGTTTTTGTTTTCATTTATTTTTACGGCCTTTAATTGCGTGAGTTCCTTGCTTGTTCTCTTTCGCGTTCTCAAAAATCCCTGTTCGTATTCCTGAATGCAAGACGTATTGTATTCCAATGTCTGACTTTCAATTTTTAAACACCGCCTCAATCGCCATACACCCGAAATAACACGATCTACAATAAGTGCTTCTATTTCATTTGAGGGTTTCAGTTCCTTAACAAGTTTATTTCTGATCTCTTCAAGATCTGCACTTTTTTCCCCATCTATTAATATTTCACTGCTAAAAATATATTGCCTTACACCGTCCTCTGATGCACTATTCTCCACGCTCTCGGTCTTTGCAAGGCTTGATGTCACGCCTGATTCAACTATGGTATTCATGATTTTGTCTACTTTTTCTTTAGCGGAACTCTCTCTGTTTTTCCCGTGCAAAACATCTTCTTTTAAAATTGTTGACATGATCTCTCCCTTTTTAGTAAAAGAAAATATCTGGCTAAATTTCCTCATAATATCTCATAATCGATTGGACTATTCAATAAAATATTTTATAGGCGATATCTTATTGAAATCAGCAAGGGTTCATGCATCGATTACATTTTTTAATAAATCCGGACAATCCTATCTCCGCTCGTAACTTCACCAATAACTATTCCTGATTCTTTCGCGCGTCTCAGGTCATTTAAAACAGTGTCCACATCAGATTTGGATACAATCAGCACCATACCAATACCCATATTAAATACATGAAACATTTCCTGGTCGGTAATTTCACCAACGTCTTGAATTATCTTAAATATCTCCGGGACATCCCATCTCTTCTTCCCCAAGGTAGCAGCACAACCTTCAGGCAAGATTCGTGGAATATTATCCGGAAATCCACCGCCGGTAATATGTGCCATTCCTTTAATAATATTCTTTGTTGTGTGCTTATTCAATATCTTCAGGATCGGTTTCACATATATCTTTGTTGGTCGTATCAGTTCTTCACCAAGGGTAGTATTCATGCCGTATTTTTTTAAGATTTTGCGTTGTTTTCATCTTTGCTTTGTCAAAGAAAACCTTTCGTACCAGGGAAAATCCGTTGCTATGGATTCCGCTCGATCTTAAACCGATTATCTGGTCACCTGGTTTAATCGCTTTACCCGTAATAATTTCGTCCTTTTCAACAACGCCAACTACAAAACCCGCGATGTCATATTCCCCTTCATGGTAAAACCCTGGCATCTCAGGCGTCTCGCCGCCAATGAGCGCGCAACCTGCCTGATGACATCCAGCCACAATACCATTCAGCACTTCATGCAGTACCTTTGGCACAATTTTACTGCTTGCCAAATAATCCAGGAGAAACAAGGGTTCTGCTCCCAATACGATGATGTCATTGACGCACATGGCTACCAGGTCGATTCCGATGGTATCATGTTTATCCATCATAAAGGCGATTTTTAATTTCGTGCCCACCCCATCAGTCGAAGAAACAAGTACCGGCTGACGATATTTTTTATAACGGGAGTTTAACGCAAAGAGACCACCGAATCCATCAGGGTTTTCAATTACCCGTGGCCCAAAAGTCGTTTGCATCTTTGAATAAATATCTGTCGTGAATTGACCTTTTGTGTTAACATCAACACCAGCATCCCGGTAAGAAAGCCCCTTTTGTGTTTTCTTTGTCATACGTTGTCCTTCATAAAGTAAAGCGAACAGCCGTTCATCTCAGCCATACTGTTTTTTCCCTGTGACCTCCGCGTCTCCGTCATTTACACGCTCCTTCCATGATGGTTTTATTAACCCCCTCCTGCCTCTATAATAACCCAGACACATACCATACACGTAGGCGAACTCACGTACGAGAGGTAAGATTGCAAGTACCGGTAGTGTTTTTAACGATGTGCCAGAGCTATCCCCATTTCTTACCATAACGATCACACCTATCGGAACGTATATGAGTGTCAATAAACTGAATAAAAGCAAGAAGAGCGACCCTGGGATGTAACTCACACGTATCCCATACGGTATTGTCGCCAGAAATACCAGAAGGCTTACAAAAAGCGTTATAAAGGTCATGGGGCGTATCCATAATTTAAGATGGGGTGACATTTGTTCACGAAATTGTAAGCCCATTGCATATCCCCAGTAAAATTTTCTTCTCCAAATGCCTGACCACGTGTCCGGATACTGAGTACGCACCAAATTGTTAGCGTCGTAAATAACTTTACCTCTCCTACTCAATTTCCAGCCCAATTCTGAATCCTCACTCCACCATGAATTTTCGTTGAAACCGCCCACATCTAATAATGCGTCTCTTCGAATGGCTGAATTTACACCAGATAGCTTATTGGGGACAAGGGCCTTCTTTAATATTCCATTCAATATGTGATCCAGAATACTGGTCGCATTTGCCAAAGGTTTATCCCTGTTAGAGGCCTGATAAGCCCCCCCTACCGCAACAACATCTTGTTGTTCGAAACATGGCTTAAACCTTTGTAACCAGTCGACCGGCACAATCGTATCAGCGTCGGTTGTGATGATAACATCGCCTGTTGCACTTTGCAATCCGGAATTTAAGGCGGCAGCCCTTCCGCCGTTCTTTTCACGCTTGACCAGGACTACCCCTTTATCAGAGAATTTCTCAACGAGCTGAGGTGTGCGGTCGGTCGAGGCATCGTCAACAACAAACACCTCTTTGTTGCCATACGAAAGCAAAGAGAGAGCATGGAGGCAGGATGAGATGGATTGTTCCTCATTGTACGCGGGAACGAGAATGGAAAATTTCATAACAACACCTTTGCCATGGCGATCGCAGAAAACGGAAAGAAAAAGACATTTTAGCTTTTAAAAGAGTTTTCTGAACATGGCTTTTAAGGAATCCAGAGAACCCAATCGTCTCACGTTTTTCAGAATAAACCTGGGTGTTAGAAAAAATGCAAAGTTGGCACGGCGTACGGCATGTTCCAAATCAGTCTTGCCAAGATGAGGATAAGCAATATTGGCCTCCTTTGCTACATTAACGGGCTTGTAGTCTCCATAAACAAAGAGTTCGTTCTCTTTGGCAATCTTATAAAATTCTGTACCCGGGAAAGGGTTGGCAATGTTATACATAACCTGGTCTACCTCCAGTCGTTTGACCTCGCTCATGTTCTTTTTTATGGTATCCATGGTTTCCAGTGGCGATGCGCCAAACATGATATTAATCTTGGCCGATATGCCGTATTTTTTCACCAGTTGAATGGCTTCTTCATTCTTCCTTACATCAATGTCTTTTTTAACGTAGTCGAGTATCTCTTGATTAAATGATTCAACGCCGAGATCGATAAATTTGCAGTTTGCAGAAGCCATAGCCTTTACAATCGATTCAGTCAGATGATCTGACCTTGCCGAGCAGCCCCACACAATGCCCAGCCCTTTGATACCTTCGCATATTTTGACCGTTCGTTCTTCACCCCAAACAAACTGGTCATCCTGCATATTCACGGCTTTATAACCCAGAGATTTCAGCAATTTAAATTCCTCAATGATATTTTCCGGCGACCTCTTTCTTACCGGTGGTTTCTTGCCAACATGGTGTTTGTATTCGAGTTCCCGCGAAAAGCTCAAAGAAGACGGGACACAATAGATACACCGGTACGAGCAACCCCGTGATGTACAAATGGCCGTAAAAGGGCGTTTCCCCAACTTGGGATTATAATAGATGTCTCTCTCTTCCAGGAGGTGTCTGGCTGGAAAAGGGAGTATGTCCAAGACTTCTATCGGTCCCCTATTCATATTATGAATGATCTTGCCATTATCCCTAAAAGATACACTTTCTATCCCATGGATATCCGATTCAGTTTCGAGTGCCCTTACCAGTGCAAGCATGGTGTCTTCAGGCTCGCCCCTGACAACATATGTATCTTCATCCACCACAAACTCTACAGGTCTGTCGGATGGCGCTGGCCCGAAAAAGATTATGGGCACATTACCTCGTATCTTTCGAATATCCATGTGCGCCTGTATATCAGTTTTTTGAGAGAGGTTAACCGAGTAAAAGCCATAGACATCGCTTAAATCTTCCTTCAAAAATGTCAGGAAATGTGCCCGCTCCCACTTCTTAATCGTGGTTTCGATGTATTTGACTTCAAATCTTGCCTGTTCCAGAACTGCCGCCGCACTCAGCACAAAAATGTTGGGTACATAATAGAGCAGATAGGCGCAACCTGCAACCCGCTCAGGTATCTTTCCGTCAATGGGAGGTGGAACGAGAAAGGTAGTTTTCATAATAGTCAGTGTTGTCCGGTTAGGAAATTGCGTAAAACTGATGCAGGTGAATTTTGAACATTAGCAGAAGTCATTAGTTTTTAGCACCTTGAGGTTCATCCTTCATGCCGACATCTCCTGCCCAGGGAGCATGCAGAACCGGGAAATCTCGAAGAAAGCAAAGGCGCATCTTGGCGTTAACATTAACCAATCAATATCATCAACACTTTTTGTCACTACATGACGTGTTATTGTACACATAGAATGCAAAGTGGGCAATCCTTTTTCACCATGTTTATATTGTTTATATTGTTGACACGCTTCAAATTGTTATTTATATTACGAGGAATTATGAAAGTAAACGTCAAAGACTTTTCGTTCGGCCGGGGGCAACCCCTCGTTTTTATTGCGGGGCCGTGTGTCATAGAGAGCCATGAAAGCTGTCTGAAATTGGCTGAAAAATTAAAAAATATTTTTCAGACCAGAAAGACACCTTTTATCTTTAAGGCGTCATATGACAAGGCAAACCGGACATCCGTTCATTCTTACCGGGGGCCCGGTGTGAAAGAGGGATTAAAGATTTTGGCTGATGTGAAAAGACAACTTGATGTGCCGGTACTTTCCGATGTCCATGAGACAGAAGACGTCTCTTTTGCGGAAGAAACACTTGATGTCATACAAATTCCTGCTTTTCTTTGTCGGCAAACTGACCTCATCCTGACTGCCGCAAAGTCTGGCAAACCGGTGAATATCAAAAAAGGGCAGTTTTTGGCGCCATGGGACATGAAGTCTGTTGTTGAAAAGATACGAAGCACGGGGAATGAACAGATTCTGTTAACGGAACGAGGGGCAAGCTTTGGGTATAATAATCTGGTCAGCGACATGCGATCTCTGGTCATTATGCGGGAAATGGGTTACCCGGTGATTTACGACGCCACTCATAGCGTCCAACTGCCGGGCGGGCAGGGAAACGTTTCCGGTGGTGAAAGAAAGATGATTGTGCCGCTTGCCAGAGCAGCCGTTGCCACCGGTTGTGACGGCTTGTTTCTTGAAGTGCACGAAACCCCGGAGACGGCGCTTTCAGATGCAGCGACCATGCTGCCTCTTCAGGATCTTCCGCGGCTCATTGAACAGGTATTAGAGATTCACAGGATTGTGCCGTGTTAATAGCATGTTGAGTTATGGCTCATTATCAGGAGATTGGCGATAATGGATGTCGGTTCATCGCGGGGCAATAATGAATTATTGTGAATAATTATTGTAAATAATAATTTTTTTTGTATAATAATTGTTTTGAAATTGTTCGTTTAAATCCCCCTTAATAATGGGTATTCAAGGGGTTGTGTTTGTTCTTGGCTATTTTAAACCCCCCTGCCCCCTTTGCTAAGGGGGACTTTCCATACAAGATACGTATAACTTTAGCCCGCGTAGCTCAATTGGCGGAGCACGTCATTCGTAATGATGAGGTTGTCGGTTCGACTCCGATCGCGGGCTTTTCATATCATCAAAGAAGAGATACCAGATCACCCCCCCCTTGCGATTCTTCAAAATTGGTCAAAATACACTTTTCTCGTGATGTATCAGCATACTTCAATTCAAAAAAAATCAAAGAGAAAATGCCACCAGTCAATACAATGTTATGGTAATTAATAAAAAGAAGGTATTTGTGTTAGGTCTGGACTCAGTACCCCCCGAACTTATTTTCGATCGCTGGCTGGATCAGTTGCCGAATATACAACGCCTGATTGCTCATGGCAGATATGGTGAGATGAAAAGCACGATTCCCGCCATCACCTGCCCGGCCTGGATGTCCATGATGACAAGTGCGAATCCCGGCAGGCTGGGCATCTATGGGTTTAGAAACCGGTTGCGGTATGATTACGAGGGGTTATCATTTGCCAATTCAAAATCCCTTCATGTGGAAACCGTATGGAATATCCTGTCAAGGTTAGGAAAAAAGGTTGTCGTAATTGGGGTGCCCATGACCTATCCACCCCAACCAGTCAATGGATGTATGGTCACCTGCTTTATGACGCCTGATACAAAAGGCGAGTATACCTATCCACCCGGGTTGAAGGCAGAGGTAGAAGCTGTTTCCGGGGGCTATATGCTTGATGTGGTCGAATTCAGAAGCGAGAATAAAGAATCGATCTTAAAAGATATCTACGCCATGACGGAGAAACGGTTCCGGCTCACAAGACATTTTATCCGTTCGAAAGAATGGGATTTTTTTATGATGGTGGAAATGGGGACTGACAGGATACACCATGCATTCTGGAAACATCTCGATGATGACCATCCTCAGCATGTGCCGGGTTCAAAGTATCAGCATGCTATCCTGAATTACTATAAATATCTCGATAAGGAGATCGGTGAGACTTGTAAACTTTTGAATGATGACACCATGATCCTTGTTGTGTCCGATCATGGTGCCAAGCGGATGATGGGTGGCATCTGTATCAATGAATGGCTGCTTCAAAACGGTTATCTGAAATTAGTGCACTATCCCGCAGGGTCTACTCCCTTCAACAAACTCATTGTCGACTGGGGAAACACGATGGTCTGGGGTGAGGGTGGTTATTATGGACGGCTATTCATGAATGTAAAGGGCCGAGAGCCAAAAGGGGTCATTGCTCCCCAGCACTATGAGCACGTGCGGAATGAACTGATTAAGAAACTGGAAGATTTGAGGGATGAAAGGGGCAATACAATCCATACAAAAGTCTTTAAACCGGAGGATATCTATTCAACATGCAACGGCATTCCACCCGATTTAATTGTATATTATGGAGACCTTTCCTGGCGCTCTATTGGAAATGTTGGTACGAGGACGATTTGGGCAAGCGAAAACGATACGGGTCCTGATGATGCAAACCACGCACAATATGGAATCTTCATCAAGCACCATGGCAAAGCATTGGATGGGTTGCGGCTACAGGGAGTAACTTTATATGACATTGCCCCGACAATTCTGTCTTACATGGGCGTCACGGTACCTGAAGACATGGAAGGAAAGGTTATTCAATAGTGGTTAACGCCCCCCCCCAGTCTACCAACTGGGCTCTGGATGATAAAGTATACATCAGAAAATATCTGCCAGATGAGGAAACATTGGCATCAAAGAAACCCAACGAGCGCCCCTGCCCTACTCGACTATCCCAGCACAGGCCTGCCTGCTAGCAGGCAGGCCGACCACAAAGGACCGCGTCGTGAGCACTTAGGCGAACGACCAGCGCTACCTTTTTCAAAAAGCCGAATTGTTATAAAGGTTCTATGGTGACGCAAACTCACCTATTAAGAACCATTTTCTCTGCATAGGCTGCTTCAACTACTTGTTTCGTCTTCTTTGCAAACTTGGCAATAAGCTTATCTAGCTTCGGGTTCAGGATAGGACTTGCCGCTTTTGCAATCAGGCCGAGAAAGGCATTGTCGAACTTCAAATGAACAAACGTCTTCACCTCTTCATAAGTGCCTGCATCGTCATTTTGTGTGGTGTAGTTAACCTCTAGTACAATAGAGCCTGAAAAACTAAAGAAAACTGCGGCGTTGCCGTGCCCCAGATAGGTAGCTTTCTGGGGCTGTCGATCCAATAGCTCAAATTCCCCGGTGACGTGTTTTGCCGGCATCTCGATGCCATAGCGGCCATTTCCTCTGACCTCAAGGATCAACTCCTTCTTTTTAAAATCCTTTCCATGTTTCGTGAGTTCCTCTACGTGTTCGATAAAATATTCAAGGGTCTCCCTGTCGGTGCGCACAGCGAGGGGCTTATGAATCCGGGTGATGGTGCTGTTGTCGATGATGTGCTGCACTTTATCTTTTGCAACGTCTTCTGACCACAAAGGGTTGATTCGTGATATCCAAAGTAAAAAGATAAAAATCATTCGATAAAAGTAGAAAGGATTCTTATTGACAGTCTTCATAAAAATTCATAAGCTCATGAAATTTAGTGATATCTATTAACTTTGTTTATTGCACTATTTTATTTGTTTTCTGGAAGATCGGAAATAGAAAAATGAGCAACTTTCTATGGGCGCTTAAATTTCTCACGATTATCCCTATTGACGGAGAAGACAGGATAAAACTAAAGGATTTTAGCCATGTGGCATACTGGTTTCCTGTGGTGGGTTTCTGCATAGGTGTTTTTTTGTGTCTTGGTTATCTGCCGTTGTATGCCTTTTTCCCCCCTCTTGTTGCGAACGCCCTGATTATCCTTGTTTTTATTGTTATAACAGGCGCACTTCATCTCGACGGACTTGCCGATACCTGTGACGGCATTTGGGGTGGCTGGAATAAGGAAAAACGACTGGAAATCATGAGGGACAGCCGCATTGGCAGCTTTGGGGCTATTGGGATGATTGGTATGATCGGGCTCAAATACGCCAGTTTCCTGAGCATTGGAGAAATCTCTGCGACAAATATTTCGCCTTTCAGTGGATGCCTACCATGCGTTTTCTGCTCTCTTTCACCTGTCGTAATACATAAGTGTGTTGCGTTGATGATTATGCCCGTTGTCGGAAGGTGGGCGCAGGTCTGTGCTGCCGGGGTATCGACGGATGCCCGAAATGAATCGGGTACCGGAAGTTTTATTATAGGAGGTACAACGTGGATACAAGTGTTCTACGCATCAGTATTCCCGCTAGCTTTATTTTGGTTTTTTTACCATCTGTATGGATTTGCAATATTTGCAATAATAATTATTTTCACCTTAGGATGGATTTGGTATATTAAAAAGAAAATTGGTGGGATGACGGGAGATACCCTGGGTGCTACTAATGAGGTTGCTGAACTCATGTTCTTACTAAGTCTGTTGATATTATCATAGCGCAGCAAAGCCGCACCCAATTCTCCGTTGTGAAAACGGGAGATCGCTTCGGGAAAGACCCTCGCAATGACACCGGCTATGCTTGGATGGCATATGATGCGTTGTCATTGCGAGCACATTCGCGTTGCTCAGTGTAAACTCCGCGAAGCAATCTTTCTCTCATAAACAATCTGTACCTCCTGATAAGGGATAAATAGGGTTGTGAAAAAACTTACAAAAAAAGAAGGTTTTACACGGTAATACTATAAATAAGGGAGTAATTGTTCTGCATTGAATATTTTGAAGAGTAGTATGGCATTCCAATGGCCAAAATAACCTTTGTTCTTGGTGGAGCACGGAGCGGAAAATCAGCCTTTGCAGAAGGGCTTGCTAGGAAGTATAATGGCGTTGTTTATATCGCCACCGCGGAGGCAAAAGATGACGAAATGCGTGAACGGATTCGTACCCATCGTGCCCGACGCCCCTCGAACTGGAAGACGATTGAGTCTCCTTACCACGTGGACAGGGTTGTGTCAGGTTTGAACGGCACGACAGACCTTGTTTTCATAGATTGCATTACCCTCTATATTACGAATATGCTTTTGAGTGACGAAACAGATAATTCCGCCGCTTGCACTAAGACACAGACCCTGAATTCACACCAAAGACAACAGGTGATTCTTTCAGAGATTCATAAACTGGGTCAGGTGTGCCGTGAATCTGGGTCGGATGTGATTCTGATATCGAATGAGGTTGGCTTAAGTATTGTGCCCGATAATGCCTTATCTCGCGAATTCCGGGATATTGCCGGTTACGCAAACCAAATTCTTGCCGATGAAGCGAATGAGGTATATTTTATGGTGGCGGGAATTGCCCAGAGAATAAAATAATGGATATTTATCAGTTTAAGACCTTAATGAATAAAGGCAAAGGCTCCCCAGTCTTCGTATTTTATGGAGACGAATCATTTTTTATCCATGAGGCACTTTCTACGGTGAAAACTCATGTCCTCAAGGATAACGATCCCGCCTTAGCTTTGGTTGAATTCAACGGTGATGAAATCTCCGGCGGTATGCTGTTTGACGAATTACGAACGGTACCGTTCTTTCCGGGTGTAAACAAGCTGGTTCTTGTTGATGAAGCGGATGATTTTGTTGAAAAAAACCGGGGCATCCTTGAAAAGTATTTACAAGCGCCAGCAAAACGTGCCCATCTGGTGTTGATATGCAATAAATGGGATAAACGAACAAAAGTGGCAACTCTTGTGGAAAAGGTTGGGATTTCTCTTGAGTGTAAAAAGTTAAAGGAACACTCGTTGCCAAATTGGGTGCAGAGTCACGTACGACAATATAAAAAAGAGATCACTGCCCTTGCGACTCAAAAACTGGTGGAGGATGTAGGTAGCAATCTGGCAATTCTGGACAAACATCTTGAAAAGTTATCCATTTATCTGGATGAAAAGACTACTATTGATGAAAGGGATGTGGATGCCCTCGTGGGTGTGGATCGGGACCGGACGGTATTTGAGCTCACGGAGGCCGTTGCGCAAAGAAACGTTACACTGGCGATGAAAGTATTAATTCAAATGTTGTCACATGGCGAAGATTCGGCAAGAATTATTAGTTTATTGGCCTGGCAGATTAAACGGCTATGGAGAGCAAAACAACTGCTCCAGCAGGGAGAAAACGAGCAAAAGGTCGCTGCTGAGTTACAGATTGTCCCGTTTTTTGCAAAGCGTTTTTTTGAACAAGTCAAACGGTATAGCGAGGAAGATCTGGCAAAAAATCACGAACTTTTATTAGAAACCGACCTGAAAAGCAAGACCGGCTCTTTAAGCACACAATTATTGCTGGAACTGCTCGTTTACAGACTCTGTGCCTAGAGCGAAAAATAGATTTATCAAGCCTTATAAATAGGGCAGAAAATATGATAAAAAGAATTTGTTTAAGAGAGAAAGATTGCTTCGCTTCGCTCGCAATGACAACACACAATATATCTTCAAAGCATAGTCTGTGTCATTTCGAGGGATTTTTCCGAAGCAATCCCCCGCTTTCACAATGGAGAATTGGGTGCGGCTTTGCTGCGCTATAGTATTACTGTGTAAAAACCTCTTTTTTTATAAGTTTTTTTAACACACCTCTAACTTCTTGAGTAGGTCAACCGTCCCCGGTTGACATTATAAATGACAAGCGGGGACGCTTGTTCTACTGATAGAGGGGAATTGGTTGCGGCTACACCGCGTTATAAGGCATCTTTACAACACCGTGATTTGAGAAAGGAAAGAATAATGAAGTTTTTTATTGATACAGCGGACGTGAAAGAAATTCGTGAAGCTCACAGTTTAGGCATCCTGGACGGAGTGACAACAAATCCATCGTTGATAGCCAAGACGGGCAGGCCTTTTCGCGAGACGATTGAGGAGATCTGCTCCATTGTAAAAGGTCCTGTGAGCGCCGAGGTGGTAAGTCTGGATACGGAAGGTATGCTCAAAGAAGCTCGGGAACTGGCAAAGATTGCCGGTAACATTGTCGTCAAAATTCCTTTGATAAAAAACGGTCTGAAGGCCGTGAAACGGTTAACGGAAGAGGGCATTAAGACCAACGTAACTCTCTGTTTCTCCTCGAATCAGGCACTTCTGGCGGCAAAGGCCGGCGGTACGTATGTAAGTCCCTTTGTCGGGAGACTGGATGACAGAGGACAGGCCGGTATGGAACTTATACAGGAAATCCGCACCATATATGATAATTATGGCTTTCAAACGGAAATCATTGTTGCCAGCATCCGCAATCCTGTGCATGTCCGTGATTCGGCGTTAATGGGAGCGGACGTTGCAACGATTCCCTTTAATGTCTTTGATTTACTTGTTCAACATCCGCTTACGGATGATGGCGTCAAGAAATTCCTGGCTGATTGGGAAAAGGTGCCAAAAAAGTAGATTAGAAATACGCATTGCAAAATTTAAGGCAATGAATACCAGGCTAAGTTCACAGTATTAGGAATTTTAAACAAGAATCACTCCCCCCTTTAATGGCGACAGACCAGGTGGGAGCAAAAGAAGAATGCCTACCACCCTAGCTCCTCCAGCCTGTCTGCGTGTGGGCACAGATCAAAGGGTGGGGAATGCTTAGCTGCCGAAGGTCGGCTGTTGTATGGCCGGGCTGGATCCGATACGGCCGATGGAGGGGAATTTCATGACACTAAAGAAACTACAAAAAGATTTGTTTGACACAAAGGCACGAGTGATAAAAAAGGCCCCCCTTGCTGACCGGATGAGACCGCACGATTTAAAAGATTTTGTCGGACAGGAACATCTGGTGGGCGCAGGCAAGATACTTCACAGACTTGTGGAAAACAGAGAAATGGTGTCTCTGATATTCTGGGGACCTCCCGGCGTTGGAAAGACGACGCTGGCTTTTATCATTGCCCAGGCAATGGATGCGCATTTTGTCTCGTTTTCAGCGGTGTTGTCAGGAGTCAAGGAGATCCGTGGTGTCATTGAAGACGCGAAAGAACAATTAAAATTTTACGGAAAAAAAAACCATCCTCTTTGTAGACGAGATTCACCGGTTTAACAAAGCGCAGCAGGATGCATTTCTTCATCATGTGGAAGACGGTACGATAACCCTCGTGGGCGCCACGACTGAAAATCCTTCCTTCGAGGTAAATGCCCCGCTGCTCTCGCGTTGCAAGGTGTTGGTACTGGAACAACTCACTGACGACCATATCAAGGGTATTATGACAAACGCCCTCGCGGATAAAGATCGGGGGCTTGGTAATCTGAACGTGGAGCTGCAAAACGACGCCTTTGATTTTTTGGCGCGCCTTGCGCAGGGAGATGCGCGGGTAGCCTTAAATTCCCTGGAAGCGGCTGTCATGCTTTCAAAACCCGATCAGGCAGGAAAGCGGATGGTAACTCTGGAGACAGCCCAGGAAGCAATACAGCGGAAGGCCCTCCTCTATGACAAAGGAGGCGAGGAGCATTACAACGTCATTTCCGCTTTTATTAAATCCATGCGGGGGAGTGACCCTGATGCCGCCCTTTACTGGCTGGCGCGGATGCTGGATGCGGGTGAGGACCCGCTCTTTGTTGCGCGACGTATGATCATCTTTGCTTCAGAAGATATCGGAAATGCAGATCCGCAGGCTGTTCAGATGGCAATTGCCATTAAGGATGCCTTTGACTTTATCGGTATGCCGGAAGGTTGGATACCCCTTGCCCAGGGTGTTACCTATCTTGCCTGCGCGCCAAAAAGCAATGCATCATATCTGGCTTATCTGGCGGCATTGAAGGATGTCAGGGAAAAAGGCGCCTTGCCCGTGCCTTTTCATATTCGTAACGCCCCCACCCCATTAATGAAAGACCTGGGATATGGTATGGGTTACAAATATCCGCATAGTTTTGGTGGATATACAGAGCAGGTTTATCTGCCTGACGAATTGCAGGACAGAGAATACTACAAACCAACGGAAAACGGATTTGATAAGGAGATCAAAGAGCGTCTTACCCGGTTTAAAAAAGACCGCAACCTGATAAAATAAGGCAATTTTATCACTTACAAAGATAACCCATTAAAATGTTTAATTATTTTGAATTTACATAAATTTAAGGTATAATGTCTACGCATGTTTTTTTGAGTGTCATAAGCGTCTCAAACAAGTATACAGCACCTGTCATTGCGAGGACGGCAGCCCGAAGCAATCGCTACGGTATGGATTGCTTCGCTTTGTTTGCAGTGACAACTTTTTATGGTAACTATAGTTTTGGACAGAAAGAGGAAGTCTTATGCAAAAAATGAGTGAAAGGAGGAGAAACAACAGAGTTCTTACTACATTACTAATATTATGGTTGTATCGCTTTTGGTCACAACAAGGCCGTAGTAATCTATGTTATTTTTTCATAAGGAGGGAAAAACAATGATTAAAACAACCAAAGCAACCATAGCAACACTCATTTCATGTTTCTTGTTGTCACTATTTGTAGTTAAAATGGCTTATCCTGACACCCTCAGTATCATTCGGGAGGGTATTGTAAGAGACTTGCAGGGTATCACACGAAAGCAAGCTGATATTATTACGACCTGGGTTGACGCTCGGAAAAAAGATATAAGAGTTACCGCCCATAACTTACCTGCATACCGTAGTTCCGTTATCCAGGAGAACATGGAACCGGATTTTTCCAAACCCCTTGAATATCTCACTTTTATAAAAAATGTGTATCGCTATAAGGAAGTTTTTATTACAAACCCTATGGGTGTAATAATTCTTTCAACGGATAAAAATAACGTAGGGATGGATGTCTCCTCGGCACAATATATTCAAGAGGCAATAAAGGGAAAAACATTTTTTTCTGACATGATGCCATCTACCCTGCCTATTGAGAATGAATTTGGCGAGCTGGAGGTTGGGCTGCCTACAATGTTTGTATCAACCCCTGTTATGAATGGGAAAACAGGGCTCTTAGGAATATTGGTCTTCAGGCTTGATGTGAATGAACTCATAAAGCTGATACTACCCATGAAAGCTACAGACTCAGGGGAAATATATTTAATCAACAAAGATGGACGCATGCTCACAGAATCACGTTTCGCAGCCGATCTTAAGAAAAACGGCCTGATAAAGAAACGGGTACCATTAGAGCTGAGGGTGATAAATCCCAAGACGGGGAATCAGACCCTGGCGGTCCAGCAATGTTTAAAAGGAATGGAAGGATTCAACGACACGGGCTATCTCGACTATCGGGGTACCAGTGTGATCGGTTACTGGACATGGCTGCCGTATCTGAATTGGGGGCTTATTGCCGAAATTAACGTGGATGAGGCATGTAACGAGGTCCGTAAATTTTTCCAGGATACCATGATAAAGAATCTGCGCGGACTTATGCATCGACAGGTCAACCTGGTAAAGATGTCCATGGAAGGGCATAAGAATAATGCGAAAGCAATTGCCCGTAAACCACAAACTATCCACTACACAAAGGGCGTTGGATCTGTTGATGAGTTTGTCGACGCTCTCAACTATTTGGATTTTATCAGGGATGAATATGGATATAAAGGCATATTTATCTGTGATTCAGCAGGGGTGGTAAAGTTAGCAACCGAAAAAAATTTGGTGGGTATGGATGTTTCCGGGGAAGACTATTTTGTTGAAGCAAAGAAACACGAGGTCTTTGTTAGTGATGTAAAGCCTTCAACAACTCCCATCCTTAGTGAATTTGGCAAGGTCGAACGTAACATACCAACGCTGTTTGTCTCCTCTATAATTCAGGAAGTTAATGGGTCCTTTGCCGGTATGCTGGTACTTCGGGTTGATATGATGGAGCTGAATAAACTCATGCATAGTATTGAGATTGGAGAAAGCGGCGAAACATATCTTATCAATTCGGATGGTGTTTTTATTACAGAATCACGATTTGCTATTGAACTTAAACGGAACGGCATGATAAAGGACAGAACGGCACTGGAGCTGAAAGGAATCAATCCCAAATCGGGAAGGTTAACAAAGGGGATTGCCGAATGCCTGAATGGAGGCGAGGGATACGATGTCACCGGTTATCCTGATTATCGAGGGGTTCCCGTATTAGGAACATGGTGCTGGATTCCGGAATACGAATGGGGTGTTATTGTAGAGATCGATCTTGACGAGGCGTTCCGTAAAAGTTCCGCCTTTTGGGGTATAAAACAGTATTTCTAAAGTCTAAGTCGAATGCAGTAGTTTTTTCTGAGGGCAGTGGCGACGACCGTTCGCCACTGCCCTTTTTTAATATCGCCTGGCTCACAAACTACAGCCAAATCCCCTATCTTCCCCCGTAGATTGTCGAAAAGCCATACAGCCGTTTATGCGAAGCCAACAAACATGTTCGATATGGTCCATCAAAAATAAAGTCAAGATCTTTTAGCATCGTTTGTAAACATTGTTTCTTTTTAAAATATACGATGCACTACTTAAAGAATTTTTTGAAAAAGATATCCAAAAAGAATGTGGAGCAATGCAGGTGTCCGTATTACCGGCTTGGAATGCCTGAGTCTCTATCAACAAAGGCATGGTGTCTATTCACTTATTGCAGGGATCATCAACCTCTGTGCCTAGCCAGGTTATGGCATCATTGATTGAGTAAAATACGTGGTGTTCAAAAGCGACCTCACATCTCAGAGGAATTTCCCACATCCTTCCCAAACCATAACCCAATGCTTCTGACACTACTGCAGCGATTCGCGCGGGTCCTATGATATCTGAATTCTCTATGATAAAATTTCGATACGTATCCACATCGACTTTTGATATCCCATTAAAATCCACATCCCGGTGATCGACGAGGATAGTCATCCCCTTAACCCATTGTGTATCTTTAAGAAGGTCTATAACAAAGGTTTTAAATCCCTCTAAGGTGGCGTGACCATGGGTGCGGATTATTACAAAATTTTTCTTCGGATAAAATATAAATTCGTGCTCCATACAGACTCCTTTTAATTACCCAGAGTTTCTCTTTAGTGAGATGAACATACTGGGCAACGAAGGCAGAGGAAAATTGGGCAAGGGAAATACACGACTTAATAGTCTTTCTCCAAGGCGATGTTAAGGTTTCTTTCATGTCCTGATCTAACGGCACAGAAAACATTATTTTGAAAGTATTCTATAGCAACATATGCAAGACCATACCCTTTGCGGGAATTTTTAGACTTAATGCCTGATCTGAGCCGTTTACGGAGGCCATTTGTTTTAATGGGGATGATTCCCGAAACACGGATGAGTACGCGATGGAACCTTTTCATTTGCCCCTGCACCGCGGGGGTGTTTTACCGTATCCTGTGAAGTGAATTGTTATACCCCTATTATTTCATTTAGTCCTTCGACGACTTGATCTAACTCTTCTGTATCCGCTTTGGTAATTATTTTTCCAATTCTCTCCACGGAAAGGGTTCGAATCTGACTTATTTTAACCCACGACCGTTTAGGTAAATCTGCTTTTTTTAATTCAAGGGTGAGCGGAAACCCTGCACATTGAGGCTGACTAGTTATCGCCACGACAATAACGGTTCCCGAACGTTCATTAAAAATTTCATGACTCAAAATCAAAACAGGCCGTAAGCCAGCCTGCTCACGGCCCCGCACAGGATTTAAATCTGCCCACCTGATATCACCTCTTAGTATTCGGGCCATTGGTTCACATCCTCAGTAAAACCTTCCTCCGCCATTGTTTTTTCAAAGGTTGTGTCGAGCTTGGTACATTCTTTTGCTAAACGAGTGCGTTTCAGACGTTTCAGTTTATCCTCCACCGCTTCCTGTATAGCCTGGCTGCGATTTTGAAAAACATGTTCATTAACGAGTCTATCTATGTCTTCAACAAATTGTTCGTCTATGGTAATGGCGATTTTTGCTTTTTTCATGATACACCTTTGGTATTACTATATATCATACCATTAGATTTGTCAACATCAAACGTTTAATATTCATTTTTATCGTTATTCTATAAGTATTGGCATTTTATGTTATGCCACATCATTGCTGCCCAAATTAGCTGGGAAGCTCAAGTATAGCTCTTGAATTTATTGGCATTTTGGACAAGTTTTCCTTATTTTTAAAACCAGGTTGCCATAGATGCTGTCCGAATTAAGTAAAATTGAAACTCAATTGCCTCGGTTCGTAAGGAACGGGTGGTATTTCAAACGGTTTATCGAGCCATGCCCAAATATCCCGATGGGTAAAGAGATTCATACGCGGGAGAGCCATCACATTGGAAAGAGACCATGCGAACTTTGAGCTCAACTGGAGGTATTTCAGTATCAGCATGGCGATGAGTGCTGTCCAAATTTGAATCTTTACCGCGTTGGCACTGGTTCCCACAAAGGTCTTTATCTTGAGGTTCTGTTTGATTGCCTTAAAAAACAGCTCAATTTGCCAGCGGTCTTTATATAGGGCAGCAATAGTCGTAGCGCTTAATTTCATGGTATTGGTAAGAAATACCGGGATTTCCTGTTCTTTGACAACCTCGTACCGGGTGTTATTCTTCATGCGAGTGACAAAAGAGATGCCTTGCTCAGTCCGCTTGCCAAAGAGGCGGTAATCGTTATAGCCTCTGTCGTCTACCACCATGGTACCAGACTCAAAGGGTAGCTGATGTGCCACCTTCACGTCTGAAACATTGCCTTCTGATATC
>AYTS01000009.1 GCA_002009475.1 Candidatus Brocadia carolinensis
TTTCTTCGTCCTTATGGTCTCAACCAGGACCAGACAGGAATATTTCTTATCACCTCTCTTTTTGTATGCATCTCTGATATACATACCATGATTATACCAGAGAAGACGAAAATGCCAACACAATCCCCACTATTCATACACTACATCGCCGGCAAAAATTCTCGACCCGTATTATTCAACCACTTACGACTTGCTCACTATGCAAAAGTACCGCTTCGGCTACACTTTTTGCGTAAGTTCGGTTAGGAATGATAATTCGTACAGTTCCCTTCTCCATCCAAGAATGCTTACCACCTGGAAATGGCCCTTTTAATCAAAACACCTTTACCTTTTTAATTAATACCCGCCTTTTACACGGATTCAGATTAGACATGAACCTTTTTCTTTTTTGCTGGCTCTGTACTCACCGCTAGCTTACATCCATTGATTATTGGCATTTCTTCACCGTTTCTTAATCCTACCGTAATCCAAAGTTCTATAGCATCAATGAGATTCTCTCTGGCTTCTTCAAAATTCCTGCCCTGCGTAAAACATCCTGGTAAATCCGTTGACTCAGCAATAATTACATCAAAACTTTCACCTTTTTCATAAAGGGAATTCTTTAAAACTTCAATTAAACATTCTCTAAACGTCACTGTTTTCATAAATTTTTTCCAGTCAATCTTCCGGGCATTTGTGTCTTTGCGGAACTTTAAAGACCTTTTCCTTTGCGTCCCCAAATCACTCAGGGTTTGCCCTTATCGATGTGTCCTTCTTTCGTTGTCGTTTAAATTGCCGAGCATTCTGTCAAATTCGCAGGTAAGTGTCAAGGAAAATATGCAATGCTTCAAAGCAGATAAAACCAGCCCAGTATATTCAAACAGATATTTCTTGACAAAAGACATCATATTCATTTGAAATAGTGAACATGAAAATTTGTTACGAAAAATTTACTATTTGTGTATAAAGGTTATAAATTAGGCCTTCGGCAACTTTCCCCCCCTGCTTCCCCCCCGTAAACTGGGGGGGATTATGGGGATAGTGGTTGAAATACCTTGACCTTCAATTACTTTTCACTCATTAACAAGAGACCGCAATCGGGGCATTCTTTCGTGTCGTGACTCACACGATAACCACAGGCAGGGCATTTCCCCTGTGATTCCCATTCCTGGGCGGTTTTGATTTCCGGGTACATGTGTGTGTGGAATTCTTCGATACAATCGTGTGCGGCATGCACATCTCCTTTTGCCACCAGGAGAAGGTACCGGCATCCGCACTTTCCCGTACTGCAGCCCGGAGCCAATGCGATTTGAGAAGGTATTCCTTTCCCCGAAAGTACATCCGACAATTCCCGGATGCCCTCCTTCTCTTCTTCACGGATGGCAACCCATTCGCCGTGGAGATGCACAGTAACGTCCGGTTTCTTATCCTCCTTTTTTTCGATCTCTTCCGGTATTTTCAGAGGGATACCACAGTCGGCACATTCGGAAATGTGTGCATAATACTCCGATCCGCATTCCGGACACAGTTTTATATTCTCAGAAGCCATATACGATCCTCCGGCAACAGGTTGCCATTTAAAAAAGTAACTACCAATGTCATACGATGATAATTGTTCCATATATAACAAAACCTTATACCTGAGGTCAAGCCGCTATTCTACTATTGAACTCTATCCAACGAAAAAGGCAGAAACACCCTGCTGAAACGATATGCTCAGGCGCCGCACACATGGTGATCGGTCGCGGCTGACACTTTTTGCTCTTGGTAAAAGGAGAATCTCTTATTACAATGTTTTTGTCTGACAACAATCAAAGAGCATGATTGTTTGCTCTGCCAGGATTACGTGAAAATACCGGAAGACTTGCTTGGTCTTCATGCAGAACCACCATTACAGAGGAGCGTGGTATTATGAAAGTAACTGATATTATGGACACAACTCCGAATCTTGCCCACACTTCAGATACGTTTGAACACCTTGTCAGAATGCTTGATGAGGTGAAATATCGCGTAGTTTTTGTCGTTGATGCAGAAGATAACCTGGTGGGGATTGTAACTGAGACAGATATTGTAAAGGCGCTTATTCCTAAATATTTAACTTTTGACGAATTCCTCATTTCCGCAATCAATGAAAATTACCTGGAAAATAAATGCATTGAAAGCAGAAATCTGGCTATTACACAAATCATGACAAAAACACTTTTGTCCGTGCATGAAGATGATACGTTAATGAAAGCTGCCGCCCTCATGGCGGTTAATAAAATACATACCCTTCCTGTTGTTAAGGATGGCAAAATCGTTGGAATTGTGCATCTTATGAACCTGATCAGGCACATAATGAAAATTCTTACAAAGGATTGAACTAAGCCACTTTTCGTTCTGAAGGAAACCCACGCATGATTTTCTGGATAGCTACGGGCATTTTTATCGTATCGTTTGGATTAATTATTACGGAAAGACTTGACAAAACAAAGGTTGCATTGGCCGGCGGCGGTCTGATGATGGCGCTTAACATCGTCAGCCAGCACGAAGCCTTTTATGACCGGAAATATGCCATTGATTACAACGTTATTTTTCTCCTCTTCGGCATGATGGTTATCGTCAACATCCTCAGCAAGACAGGCGTATTCCAATTCCTGGCAATTAAGTCTGCAAAGCTGGTAAGAGGAAGACCCGTGTGGATACTGGTGCTTTTCACCGGTATTACCGCCCTTTTTTCCTCCTTCCTTAATAACGTAACCACCGTTCTCATCCTTATCCCCGTGAGCTTGCTTATCGCTGATGAACTGCAGATCGACCCTTTCCCCTTTTTGCTGTCGGAAATCATGGCCTCCAGTCTTGGTGGTACGGCCACGCTTATTGGCGGTCCGCCCAATATACTGATTGCAAGCAAGGTGCAACTTACCTTTATGGATTTTATCTATCATTTGACGCCAGCAGTACTCTTTATTTTTTCTTTTTTCCTCTTAACTATCAAACTTCTCTTTGGCAAAAGATTCCGGGTGAAAGAAGAGGTACGGCAGAAGATACTGACCATCAATGAATATGAGATGATTAAAAGCTACCGTTTACTCATAAAGTCCCTTGGTGTTTTAGGATTCGTTATTCCAGGATTTATCTTTTCAAGCCGGATTCATCTGGAACCTGCAACCATTGCCATTTTAGGGGCGGCTGTTTTGCTTATTATTTCAAAGGAGAATCTCCAGCATGTGTTGAGAGAATTGGAGTGGTCAACCCTTTTTTATTTTATAGGACTTTTCATTGTGGTAGCTGGCGTTGTCAAGGTGGGGTTAATCTCTCTGCTTTCAGATTCCATGATTTCGTTCACAAAACCCGATGCAGAAAACATGTTTGTTACATCAATTATCATCCTGTGGTTTTCTGCTATTGCATCAACCGTTATGGAAAATACGATTTTAATCGCCAGCGTAATTCCCCTTGTTACTGATATGGCACAAACACTCTTGCCCTCGGGACCGGACTTAAAATCGATCATACAGCATTCAGCGCTTATGCCCGTGTGGTGGTCTCTGGCGCTTGGCACTTGTCTGGGAGGAAATGCAACGCCGATCGGGGCATCCGCAAACATTGTTACCCTTGGCCTTGCAGAAAAGGCAGGATATCCCATATCATTCAAAAAATATCTTCTCTATGGCATACCTCTTACTATCGAAATGATTATTTTGTCAACGGTGTATATCTGGTTAAGATATTATGTCCTGAAGTTTTATTTGTGAATTATTTCATGTATCCTTATTAAGAGGAAAATCTATTACGGAGGTGAATACGTATGGATCTAAAGATAGCAATTGATTATGGTATCATGGGACTCCTTATGGTTATGAGTATTATCTCGCTTGCTATAGCAATGGAAAGATTTCTCATATACCGGCGACTTGACATAAACGATTTCAAGAACAAGAAGTCCCTCGAGCTTGAGATTACTAAACGACTTAATTTAATCGCGACGATAGGCAGCAATGCCCCGTACATAGGCCTTTTGGGGACGGTGCTTGGAATAATGCTTACGTTTCAGACCATGGGAAAGGTAGGTTCCATGGACCCAGCGCAGGTCATGTCCGGCCTTGCCCTTGCCCTGAAGGCGACCGCAGTAGGTCTCCTCGTGGCAATCCCCGCGATCGTCTTTTACAATTTTCTTTTGCGGAAAGCGAAGGTGATTATTATGAAGTGGGAAATAAAGAATGGATGAAAAGGAATTTGATTATATGAACGTCATTCCCCTCGTGGATGTGATGTTGGTACTCCTTACGATCGTTCTTACCACCTCGACCTTCATAGCCACCGGGTTTATACCGATGGAGCTCCCAAAGGCATCAAAAAGCTCAATGAACGCATCAAAGACACAACTCATCGAGATAGACAAGGCCGGAAACATTTATCTTAATTCAAACATCACAACTCTTGAGGGCTTAAGAAATTCTTTGAAGTCAATCGACAACGAGAGTCCGATATTGATAAGGGCCGACAAGAGTATTATCCTTCAATTTTTTGTGGATGTCATGGATGCCTTGAAGAGTCTTGGATTCAAAAAGTTGAGCTTGCAGACCGAAGAAAAGTAGCATATCAGGGGGCACCCCTACCGCAGCGAAGCCGCAACCAATTCTCCGTTGTGAAAGCGGGAGTTTGCTTCGGAAACGACCCGCACAATGATATGGGCTATACCTTTAGTGACATATGGTGTATTGTCATTGCGGGCACAGTCGCGTTGCTCAGAGTAAACTCCGCGAAACAATCTTTCTCTCATAAGCAATCTGCACCGAGTGATAAGGGGTAAATAGGGCCGTGAAAAGACTTACAAGAACATGTGCTCAAGAAACACATCCTCGTAAAAACGGGAAATGGGAAAGAAGTTTTTACACGGTAATACTCTAAGAGGACTACCCGTAAATGAGGCGTACGGGTTTCCTTAAATTTTGAATGACAATTTTGCTAGAGTGTCTTACAATGCCTGAAAAAGCTTGCAAATATCAGTATTTCAGCTATTTTTATCTTTATATCCGTCTTGCATCTGATATAATATCGACTTATATATTTCCCGTGAAACCTTAAGGAGCCCCCTCCATGCTTTTTGTCTGAAATACCAAAGACCCGATTTGTAACTCTCTGACTGACTTAAAATCCGGTATATCAATCAACGAATGGTTTAACCTCTCTGTGTACAACGAATCTACCCTTTCACAAACTGCTCACGAAATCGAGTCCATACTCAAAAAGATTCCGGAATCGTTTCTTTACCGTCCACCGTTCGATTCCAAAAAACTTCCGCTCGCCTTACAAACAACTCACCTGTAACGACAGAGAAGACGACACATGATTTTGAGAGTTTCTCTCAGGGATGAATAGGCTTTGATTGGGTGGACTCGCTTCGTTGAATCCAGCCTGCCGCAAAAACGCTTAATTAAAATGAGAATTTCGATACCGTCAAGGTTTGTCAATCTCGTTTACCTTGCAAAGGAGATACATGAGATGAAAAATTTTTTAAGAATGGCTACGCTGGGTATTATGGTGGTTTTTGAGATACCGCATCTGCAGGCCGGTATCCTTGAAGATGTGATGGAAGGTAAAGCCAGGGCTGTCGACCTGACCTATCCTTTGAATGAAAAGAATCCCTACTGGCCGGTGGGAAACTACGCCCCGTTCAAGTATGAGGTCATTGCAAATATAAAAAAAGACATGGTATTTTCCGGCAGGTACAGTACTCCTGAGCACCTGGGAACGCATCTTGATGCCCCCAACCATTTTGAGTTGAATCAGCCTTCGGTAGATCAACTTCCTTTTGAACAATTGGTTGGTCCAGCAGTTCTGATTGACATAACCGACAAGTCAGAGCACGACCCTGACTATGTGCTCTTGTCGTCCGATATTGAACAGTGGGAAAAGGTGCATGGGCAGATACCCGACGGGTCGGTGGTATTATTACACACTGGATGGAGTAAGCGGTGGCATAATTTTGAGGAATATAAGAACAAGGACATGCACGGATGCATGCACTTCCCTGGTTATTCGAAGGAGTCCGCCCTCTTCCTTGTAGAAAAGCGGCGTATCAGGGGTATTGGTATTGATACCCTCAGTGGTGATTGTGGAAATTGCTCAGCCTTTCAGGTACATCATGTGATAAATCGTGCAGGAAAATTCATCCTTGAAAATGTGGCTAATCTTGACATGTTACCGCCCAGAGGATTTACCCTTGTAGTGGCGCCCATTAAGATTGAGGGAGGTTCTGGCGGACAGTGCCGTATCTGGGCATTAGTGCCAAAGTAAGCAAATATATTGAGTTAGAGGCTGTTAAACACGCGGTTTAATTTTTTCTGTAAAACAAGCTGAATCTATGGTACATATTGATCTGAAGGTTGACCGCAGATTTCTCCACGAGCCATACTCTGGGTACTCATAGCGCTGCAAAGTCACAGCCAAGCCCCTCTATTGGTAGGGCAACCGTCCCCGCTTGTTATTATGATGTCAACCGGGGACGGTTGCTCTACCTCAGGGATTTCTGAGTATGTTAAAAACCTTATAAAAAAAAGAAGTTTTTTTACACAGCAATACTATAAAGTGGAAATTTTCGTTAGATCACAGGGCAACACGGACAAACTCCGTTTGTCCGTGTTGAACGCGGCAGCAAAGAATGTCGAACAGATATTTCCCCCTCAGGAAAGAGAGGATTAAGGGGCGTGCAAAGCGGCCGTGATACACCTCAGACCCATGTAAAGCGACCAGTCTGGTCGCCCCACAATAAGGAGAGCTTAAAGTCGCTGCAGAAGGCAGCCAATTTAACATACAGGAATTTCAAGCACCCCCCATAATCCCCCCGTAAACGGGGGGAAACAGAGAGGTAAGTCACCGAAGGCCTGATTTATAGCTAATCCGACTGAAGCGGTATCACCAAACATGAACAAGCATAGCTTGTTCATGACGTCTCATGGGATCATGATGACTTTGTATCAAGTTTCTTAATACCACATGATGGGACTTTTGAGTATAATAAAGGAAATATGAAAACCATACGTGTTAATCTATCATCAAACAGTTACAACATTTCGATAGACAAGGGGCTTTTGCCGGGAATTGGGGATATCCTGGTGCAAGAGAAGAGTCCCTGCAAGACGCTCCTGATAACGGACGAAAACATCGAACGGGTGTATGGCGGTATGGTATCTGAGAGTCTTTCCCGTAAGAAGTTTGATGTCAGGCTAATAGCATTAAAACCGGGCGAAGATCAAAAGAACGTGGATACGGCTTTGATGCTGTACGAAGCGTGTTTTGATCATAAGCTGGACAGAAATTCTCTGATCGTTGCGTTAGGCGGCGGCGTCGTAGGCGACATCAGTGGTTTTATTGCCGCGACCTTTATGCGAGGCATTCCGTTTATCCAGGTGCCCACGACACTCCTTGCGCAAGTCGACAGCAGTATCGGTGGCAAGGTGGCTGTGAACCATCCACGGGGGAAAAATATGATTGGAAGTTTTTATCAGCCCAGGGCCGTTTTTATTGATACCGATACCCTGTCAACCTTGCCGGCCGTTGAACTGGTGGCGGGATTGGTGGAGGTCATCAAATACGGCGTCATTCGGGATGCTGCGTTGTTTGCCTTTCTGGAAAACTCCCTGCATGAAATATTACAATTGAATCATAACGCACTCATGAACATTATTGCCACCTCTTGCAGTATCAAGGCAAACGTTGTAGAAGAGGATGAAAAGGAAACACACCTGCGTGCCATATTAAACTATGGGCACACCATAGGGCATGCCATTGAGACTGTAACCAATTATGCAAGATACCGGCATGGGGAAGCAGTTGCCATGGGGATGCTGTATGCAACCAGGATTGCCCT
Source organism: Candidatus Brocadia carolinensis (assembly GCA_002009475.1). GTDB lineage: Bacteria > Planctomycetota > Brocadiia > Brocadiales > Brocadiaceae > Brocadia > Brocadia carolinensis. Next base: position 7,835 of record AYTS01000009.1, read on the forward strand.
TGAAATGGGATTAACCGATATTACGGTGCTGGAACGGCAACTTTCATTGATCAGGAGATTGGGATCGCCGCTTCATACCGGATTAAAAGCTGAAGATCTTGTCAGAACCCTCTACACCGACAAAAAGGTTATTTCCGGCAGACTCCGGTTTATCCTTCCGACGAAAATTGGTGAAGTCATTATATCTGATCAGGTGACTGAAGAAATTTTATACCGCGTATTAAACAAACCTCTTTAGCAAACAGCAGGTTGTCTGAATATACCGGTTTTATAACTTTATAAAAACTTGCCTTTTTCAAAAGGTTTTTGATCCGCCTTTTAGAGGAAATACCCGTGACAGAATTTGAAGCCCTCTTACGTCTGAATATGACGAAGGGAATTGGGATAAGGACGTACAAAACGCTCCAGGAAAGATTTGGTTCTGCAGAGGCGATCCTGGAAGCCTCCAGAGCGGAATTAGAGTCAGTGCCTGGCATTGGCCCAAAGCTTACAAACGCCATTGTTGAGGAATCGAGAACCATCGATATTGGAGCCGAAATTGACCTGGCGAAAGAGAAGGGGGTTCAAATCCTGCCGTATACCAGCGAGCAATATCCGAAACATCTCAAAGCCATCTATGATCCGCCGCTCGTTTTGTATGTCAGGGGTAATATCCTGGAAACCGATATCCTTGCCCTTGCTATCGTCGGAGCGCGGCGTTGCACTTATTATGGACTGTCACAGGCAGAGCGTTTTGCCCGGCTCCTTGCGCAAAAGGGGCTTTGCATCGTCAGCGGCATGGCGCGCGGCATAGATGCTGCTGCACACCGGGGCGCCATGAGCTCCAGGGGACGTACCATTGCGGTGCTCGGCTGCGGACTGGGTGTCATTTATCCCCGGGAAAATATTGAGCTGGCAGAACAGATCGTTCAGCACGGCGCCCTTGTATCCGAATTCCCCATGAAGACCCCCCCCGATTTCCGCAATTTTCCACCGAGAAACCGACTGATCAGCGGTTTGTCACTGGGCGTGCTGGTGGTTGAATCGTCATTGAAAAGCGGTTCTCTGATAACAGCACAGTGGGCGCTTGAACAGGGGAAAGAGGTCTTTGCCATTCCCGGCAATATTGACAACCTGTACAGTCGCGGAACGCACAAGTTGATTAAGGAAGGAGCCAAGCTCGTTGAGGAGATTTCCGATATCATTCAGGAGTTAGGGCCGCTTGGGGAAACACTGAGTGACGGCGAAGCGTCTGTGGCAGACGACCCAAGGGGTCTCGTGCTTAACTCCCAGGAAAAAAAGATCTTTTCACTCCTGTCCAGCAACCCCAAAGACATCGATGAAATTATCCGTATTACCAAACTTCCCACCTCCGTTGTGACCAGCACCTTACTCATTCTTGAAATAAAGAAGCTGGCAAAGCAGCTCTCGGGCAAGAGATTCGTCAAGGCATGAGAATGGCGTAACGGTAATAAACGTAAAAGTTGTCATCGCGAACACATGCACTTTCCTCAGGGTAACCTCCACGAAGCCGAAGTTGCAAGCCCAAGCGAAGCAAGCCCATGAAATTCCCCGCTTTGCCCGGAATAACCGCCATAGGAAGATTGCTTCGTGCAATCGCCCTCGTAATGACACAGGTATCTTTACTTAATTAATACATCCGCTATCTTTCACAAAGTAGGTTGGGTTTCGCCAAAAGTAAAAACCAACGCCTCCGATCTATCATTTACCGAGTTCGTTTGGTTTCACTCACGTTCAACCCAATCTACCCGACCATCTGACTAGATTTTGTATTTTGCTTTAATGTCTCGTATTTGATTCAAAGTTGACCACCTATAAAAACCTCGATATCCTCGACAAAGACTTTCGTATCAGGTTTATTACCCTCAAGAGGCGCGGCAAGAACATACTTCAAGACATAGGCACTGACAAGGAATGGAAACACATCAAACTTACCATTCCCTCCCGTAAATATCAGCTATTAAAAATCACCGAAGCGCTTATTGCCATGAAAGACTACGGAGGCAACCTCCGGCAAATTATTGTTACGGGCACAGGCCGGGAACTCCCGATGCTCATCATCACGAATGATTTTGAAACAAGCGCAAAAGAGATCATTGAAACCTATGCCCTTCGCTGGCTCATTGAAAACAATATCCAGGAAAATATTGATTTCTTTAGCCTCAATGCCCTTTCTTCTCCGGTAATCGTAAAGGTGGATTTTGATATTGCAATGACCTTGATTGCCAATACCCTTTATAAGGCACTCTCGGGCAAGTTTAAATTATTTGAAAGAGCAAAACCAAAGACTACCTATAGAAGCTTCATCGAGGGCAATGCAAAAATTACTATTGCTCCTGATACCGTTCAAGTAAAATTCGGGAAAAAATCTTT
>AYTS01000010.1 GCA_002009475.1 Candidatus Brocadia carolinensis
AAAAAATCGATTACTTGTGAGAAAACAGTTTTTCCTATATTCATGAGCCATTCCTTTCCGTTTGTTATGAAGAATAGAATGGCTATAGTATACTTTGAATTTCAAATCGATTACGACCTTTTTTGCTTGTATTTCTCTTGAATTATAATACTTACAACAAATATTTATTCAAACGTCCGGACAGTAGTGAGAGTAATATTATAAACCAAAAACTCACAAAGGTTTTTTATCATGTACAACACCACCATCAGTCTTATCGGAGCAACCTTCTTTATCGCCCTGACACATGCCATCATGCCAAATCACTGGATGCCCTTTGCCCTGATAGGGAAAGGGCAAAAGTGGAGTCTGACGAAAACCATCTTTATCACTGCCATTGCCGGGCTGGGACACTCCCTGACAACAACCCTGTTGGGTTTTATTATTGCCATCCTTGGATTTCACATAACAAAATATGCCGAAACCTTCGCTGAGCCCCTGGCGGGTAGTATCCTGATCGTGCTGGGCATCATCTTTGTCGTTGTCGGAAGGTTAAGGCACGGCACACATAATCATAACCATACAAAATTTTCGGACAAAACCATTGCAATCTCCCTCTTCATCATGTTAAGTTTGTCGCCCTGTATTGCTGCATTACCGATATTTCTGGCAGCCAGCACCTTCAGTTGGAGCAAACTCCTGCTGCTCTCTGCTATCCTGTCCGTAACAACCATTTCCGGCATGTTAGTGCTGACCATCCTTGCCTATAGCGGGGTAAAAAAAAATAAACCTCTGCAGTATCGAAGAGTACGAAAAAGAAATCATTGGTGGAATACTAACCATTATAGGCATCATATCGCTCATGCTGCATTAATACCACTGAGAATCCCCGTTCCCACGTCCCACGTCATAATTGCTGTGAAACCAAATCTCTTTCCGAATTGGTAATTTCCTATAAAAATCTGCCAAATCAACATCTGTTCTCACTTTATGCGCCTCGAATCAAAAACTATTGTTGAAACTTGACAAGAGGAAATGAAATAGTATAATAGGTGAACATATGAACCCCAACAAATCAAAACCAGCAAATGTTGCATTATCGAAAAAACAGGCTGATTTCTTCCTTTTCCTTAAGGACTATCTGCAAGAAAAGGGGTTTCCTCCCACTATCAGGGAACTAAGGGACGGACTCGGATTGTCCAGCACCAATATGGTAAAAAAATACCTCGACGTCCTGGAACGCAAGAGGTACATCAGGCGGCAATTCAACAGCCCCCGTGCCATAGAGATCATTGGGGTAGCTGCAACATCGGAGGTACGGCATATCCCGATTGTGGGAAAGATACGGGCGGGTATACCGCATCCCCCTATCGAGGATATTGAAGGATCTTTTCCGGTGGATAAGGCAATATGCCGCAACCATAAGGCCTTTTTCCTGCGGGTCGTGGGAGACAGCATGATAAATGCCCATATCCTGGATGGGGATCTCGTCCTTGTTGTCCCGCAACCGGTGGCTCATAACGGTGAGATTGTAGCAGTTCTTATTGATGACGAAGCCACGGTAAAGCGGTTTTACCAAAAGGGAAACACCATAGAATTGAAACCTGATCATCCCACAATGAAGCCAATTACCATTACCGAAGGGCAGGCCGATGTCCATATCATCGGGAAGATTACTGCCGTGATACGACAACTCGATAGATAATTTTGAGGGAAACCTATGACTACCGAGGTTAATGAACCCATTAAGGTGGGCGCCATTTTTGGTGATAATAACAAAAAGCTTAAACCCGTCTGGTTTGTATGGAGTGGCAGAAAATACAATGTCCTGGAGATCACGTATATCTGGACAGAGCGGATGGGAAAGGCCAGTATACATCATTTTACCGTTACGGATGGAGCCAACCTCTTTGCCATCTCATATAATACCGACACCCTGGTGTGGACGCTTCGTTCTGTTGAAACGGATGGTTATACTCAAGATGCTCATACAAGGTGAATTTTCAATTGGTCACAGGGTGGCACGGACAAACTCCGTTTGTCCGTGATGGACTTGCACGATAGTGTTTACGAAATATTCATTTTCATATTTGGATAGACAATCCAAGGCAGACCATACAAGCACAAGGCATGAAAGCAGTAGTGCAAAAACACGGACAAGCATGGCTTGTCCGTGCCATCCCGTTAAATTAGGCCTTCGGCGACTCTCTCCCCTGTTTCCCCTCGTTTACGGGGGGATTATGGGGGGTGATTGAAATTCCTTAACATTTGAGTATAGCATATCCACTGAATATCTTCCAAAGACACTTTGGACAGGGAACATTCGCATTTTTTTGCAACCGTAATGGAATCTGAAAAAAAACAACCCTGACAGGGTGCCAAACCCTGTCAGGGTTAATCATGCAAGATATTTGCGATACAATATGTCAGCCGACAGGCAGGTGTAAACGTTTACAAAAAATTGGGAATGCACCCCTTTGGACACAACAATTTTAGTTTTGTGAAAGACTATGAAAAAAACCATTATGCACATCGATATGAACGCCTTCTTTGCCTCGGTGGAGCAGCAGATCAATCCATTCCTCAGGGGAAAACCCATTGCGGTAATTGGCTCCAACGAAAGGACGGTGGTCACCACGGCCTCTTACGAGGCACGGGCATATGGCGTTAAAACCGGCATGACCAAATACGAGGCTCAACGGTTATGTCCCCGAATCATCCTTGTCGCAGGCGATACCAGCCGCTATACGGACACCTGTCGCCGGCTCGTAGGGATATACCAGCAATACACCCCTGTCGTCGAGGTCTATTCTATTGACGAGGCATTTCTGGATATAACCGGCTCGATACCCCTCTTTGAAAGCGCTGTGACCATTGCGCACCGTATCAAGGAAGACATTCACAAGCATTTCGGACGGCTCACTTGCTCTGTCGGAATAGCGCCCAATAAGCTCCTTGCAAAACTGGGGAGTGACATGAAAAAACCGGATGGCCTCGTCATCATCCAGCAGGAAGATGTTGAGCGGTTGATGGAACCTCTGCCCGTAAATGCACTCTGCGGTATAGGCTCACGCATGGAAAAACATCTGGCTGACATGGGTATTACAACCTGTGGTCAACTGAAACGGGCTTCCATCCGTGCGCTACGGGGACGATTTGGCATAATTGGAGAACGACTCAAGCTCATGGCTCAGGGCATAGACAATAGTCCCGTTGTTCCGGCAGGACAGGAACCCGATGCAAAATCGGTTGGTCATAGTATGACCATTGCTAAAGATGTAAGTGATACGGAGACGCTGGAACGGTATACCCTCCAGTTGTCCGAGATGGTGGGACGACGATTGCGCCGTGGAGGATATGCAGGGAGAACGGTCGCCCTTACCTTACGGTATCACGACTTCCACACCGTTACAAGACGCAATACGGTGGGGGTGTATATGAGCCATAGCACCGACATCTTTCTTGTTGCACTGGATATATTCCATGCCTGGCGACTCCAACAACCGGTCAGGTTGGTGGGAGTCAGTGTCAGTAATCTCACAAAGCATCTTGCCCAGATACCGCTTTTCCGCTCGGACAGGAACAAACAGGCCGCCACACGCGCAATGGACGAGATCAATGATCGGTACGGCGATTTTTGCATCACGTGGGGTACGTTAACCGAATGGTACCATCACAAAGGCGTCATTTCCCCATCCTGGCGGCCCGATGGGATGAAGCATGTGAACTTGTCAATCCAAAAAACCAAAAGGGAAAACAGCCACCTTCACCAGAAAGGACGATAACAATGCCTCACGTAATACATAGCGCAGCAAAGCCGCAACCAATTCTCCGTTGTGAAAACGGGAGATTGCTTCGAAAAAGACCCTCGCAATGACACAGGCTAAGCTTTGATGACATATGGTGCATTGTCATTGCGAGCGAAGCAATCTTTCTCTCATAAACAATCTGTGCTTCCTGATAAGGGATAAATAGGGTTGTGAAAAAACTTGCTAAAACTTGACCTCTTGAAAATGGGGAAAAGAAGTTTTTCCACGGTAACACAAGAAAAGGTGTTGCCCTCGAACAGGAAGAGCGCGTACTTGGTCTGGGGTGACGAGAAAACTCCCGAAACGCCGCCGCTGACGTTGGACTCCGTGAGCCGAAGCACTTTACCCCTGAGGACTGCCATGGCTTGTTCCCTTCGGGATTGATGATCGTTTTCTTGAGGCAGCGGGAATTCTCCGCTAAGTTAGTCGCCGTCCAACGGAGCTCAGCTCAGTTGGGCACCAGAGTTGGCGCTGATGGTAGGCAGGCATTTCTTTGCACAAAAATCAACGACTTATCTCTCCATTCCTGGGATCGATAGCCAGCTTGATCTTTTGACCGTCCTTACGAATTTCGACTTCCCAGAATCCAGTATCGAACTCAACTTCCGTTATGATCCACAATTCACGCGCTTCGACGGACTGGATGATTGTTGAGAGAGCCAAGACTTTCGCCGGTAGTATTTCATCAAAAACCGTATTCCTTCGACGTATCTCCTCACCTGACTTTGGATCGAGGTAGAGCTTCTGGCAAACAGCGGTAGTACAAACCTTCACCCCCCACTGACCGTTATCGAACTCGGCTCCCGTGATGCTCCCCAGTTTTTGTTCTTCCACTGATTTGAGGAGTAACGAGAGTGGCTTGCCACCCTGTGGAGGCATTTCACCGGCTAGTACTACTGCCAGCGGAGAGAGCAACAAACTAAATATCAAGAAAATGGCAGTAATGCTCTTGTAGTTCATGAGACCGTTCCTTTCAAATAAATGATCATCTCTGAAGATTTAATTAGGCCTTCGGCGACCTACCTCCCTGTTTTCCCCCAGGTTACTGGGGGATTATGGGGGGTGATTGAAATTCCTATACCTTGAATTAACCACGTTGCAAAGCGACGTCGGTTTGAATAAATTGTTAGCGCGCACCTATCAATGCGCCAATTTCAGGGCAACGACCCCTGCAATGATGAGTGCAACTCCAACATACCTGACGACAGATGAGGGGTCCCCGTAGTAAAGAACACCAACCAGGAACGTTCCCGCTGCGCCGATTCCCGTCCAAACAGCATAGGCAGTTCCGATAGGGATTTGTCTTTGAGCCAGCCAAAGAAGAAATCCACTTACCATCATAAAAACAATCCCAACGCCGATACCAGTCCAACGTGTCTGCGGCACTTGCGCCATCTTTAGTCCGACGGGCCATCCAATCTCAAACAGTCCGGCAAGAATCAAGTAAACCCAAGCCATCTTGATCTCCTTTGTAAACGCTATCGTGCTGATCACACATGTACGCGGTGTATCTCAAAGGGTATCAACAGAATGGCTCACCCATTATCCCTTAAGCGAAAACTAAAAATTTAAAGCAATTCAGTTTTTGAGGCTACAGTTCCCTACAGCAAAGCATGTAGTAGCGTTGTGCGAGGTTTTGACGGCGGTAAATTTTTTCCATTTGATAAGGCAAAAAATCTGCGATTTTTGGCAACGGAAAATCTTTTCGCCAGCTAAAAGGTTTCTCATGGATGCCCTCCCTACCTCTCAGCAGTTATCCTGTCCGTTTGGCGTTCAATTATTTTACCTGTAAGAATACCATGTTCCACATCATAAATTGTTAAAACGTCGTCGACCATTTCCTTTCTTGTATGATAGGTCATTATATACTGTCGACCGCGTTTTTACGTCAATCAGTTTGCTGTGTAAAAGTAGCAGATACAAGAGATAAAGTCAATGGAGTGGTTGTGATGAGGACGTGAGAAATAAGCAGACAGATTCCTGTTTTTAACCTGAAAATACGGGTGCGGGCATTTGGATGAATGTATTTGAGCATTATCATTTTTTCATTTGATAAGGCAAAAATTTTGCAATTTTTTGCTACGGAAAATCTTTTTCGCTTGACAAAAGCCTTCTTATGGGTGACCCTCTGTCCCAATCGATTCTCTTTTTGCCATTGACATACAACCTTGTTTATAGTTACACTATTGTGCAACTTTAAATTTAATTGTTGAATGCAAAGGGAGGTAATATGCGTTTTGCTGGGATAAAAGAACTGAAGCACCGTACCATGGACATCCTTAAAGAGTCTGAAAATGAAGACATAATAATTACCGCTTATGGTAAGCCAGTTGCCATCCTTCACCATATTACAGAAGAAGATTTGACTGATTATCTTATAGAAAATGATCCGGTTTTCAAAACGAAAATTGAAGAGGCTTACACGGAATACGTGGGTAAGGGAGGGGTTCCGGCCGATGCCATAATGAAGAAGCTGGAAAAACGACGTGGAACAAAAAAGGTTTGAAGTTATATTCAGCCCCTCTGCTCAAAAAGACCTTGAAAAGCTTGAGGTTGATAAGGCTCTCCAACTCGCAACTGATATAAAAATCTATTTAGAAACATCCCCATTCCCGTTTGGTAAAACCAGGATAAAAAAACTGACAAATTTTGACCCGCCACTTTATCGTCTGCGAAGCGGTGTTTTTAGAATTTATTATCGAATCCATCCAAAAGAGGTCATCGTTCTTGCCATCACACACAAAAAGAACAGCGAAAAGTTCCTCAAAAAGTTCAGGTAAACACATTACGTTGTTCCCATCCACTTCATTTATTCTACATCCTCGCACATTCCCCGCCTGCATTCGAAATATGTGGTAGGCGATGCATACCAGGCTTCTCAGCAACGAATTAGCACAAATAATCACGAACCTGCACGATAGCATTTGTTGAAAACCACGCAGGCTAAAGCCGTGTGGCTACATGTTGTTTATGTAGGGCATGGCACCGCCTGCCACATCAACCCCATCAACATGATGCAAGCCAAGCATGACCCCACCATTACCACAATCCGTTCAATGTCGAAATCGTGCCCATCCATTTCATTCACCCACCAACCGCACAAATTACCCAACATACACCTGAAAAAAAATGGTGGGTAATGCCCACCCGCCTCGGCTGAATAAAGCAAATGTGTTCGCGATACTACAATAATACTATCCCTTCGGGATTAAAGACCATTGGTTAATGAACGAGAGGACGGTCCCGTATTTATTAAAAGATATTTATCGAGTTCGAAGAGCACGGACAAACTCTTTGTCCGTGTCATTCATAAAACCAGCTTAAATAAAATAAAAAAAATTATCCCCATAAAGAAATACATGGTGGGCGATGCCCATCCTGCCCGGCTTCATCCAACGACAACCATACAACCATATATAATCACAAATCAAGGTAACCCCTAATCGCTCCCCCCAGGTATTTTCCATTGATTTAAGATATAATTTTGTCCATAATAAGAAAACATATATCATACGTAAGACATTTTATGCATTTCGTTAACGAGGAGGAGAAACAAAATGATCATAAAAGAGATAGCCAAACAGGTAATCGACAATTTACCAAATGAGGTAACAATGGATGATATTATGCATGCATTATATATAAGAACAAAGTTTGATCGCGGTGAACGTGAGATAAGAGAAGGGAAAAGTATTTCACACGAAGAGGTAAGGCGGACATTACAAAAATGGCTAAAATAATTTGATCGCCCTCTGCATTAGACGATGTCAATTCAATTGCCGAGTTTATTGCAAGAGACTCGGTTGACCAAGCAGCTCTTTTCGTTACCCGCCTGCTTGACGCAACGGATCGCTTACAGGATTATCCTCGTTCTGGTCGTATTATACCTGAAATTGGTGACCCTTCTCGCCGTGAAATCATTTGTAGTTCTTATCGTATTATGTATCGACTTGAAATTGAGGAATTATGGATTACTGGAGTTGTACACGGTGCACGCAACTGGAATCTTTCGCAAAATACGAGTGATAGAACAATTGATAAGGAATAACCTCGGTAATCTGCCAGCATGTATACTGAAATTTCTTGCTCACCATTACCATAATCCATTCAATGTCAAATCGTTCCACATCCGCACAAGTTTCCCAACATGCGCTCGAAAAAATGGCAGCCGATGCCATAATGAAAAAACTGGAAAAACGACGTGGAACAAAAAAGGTTTGAGGTTATATTCAGCCCCTCTGTTCTCTTTCCCATAATGTTTTTAGGTCTCTCTTGCCATGAATAAGACCCAAAATAACAACACGTGATACTTCAACGCTATAAACAAGTCGATATTCTCTTACGAAAAGCTCGCGGATATTCGGATTGGAAATCTCTGGAACAATACGTCCTCGCGCAGAGAACTCATTGAGTGAACGGCTTGCATCAAGAATTTCTTGCACAAATGCCGCAGCATAAAAAGCAGAATCTCTCGCAATATAATCAACAAGTGATTCAAGATCAGCAGTAGCTTCATGTGACCAAATTACTTTGGGAGCCATTTTGCCATTATCTTTTCTACTTCTGCCTGTGAGTAAACCCGGCCTTCTTCAGCATCCTTTAGACCACGTTCAATCTTCTGAAGGACATACAGGTGATACTGAATATCCTCTAAAGAACAATCCTCGGGCAACCGGTTGAGAAGCTCGCATACCTCTTTTTTTGCTGTTTGCATATCTCCCCTTCCGTATAAATGGTTTTTTGGTATTCTAGTGGCAATTATTGATAAACCCGCTGTGTTTGTCAAACGATTTTTGGGATATTTGACTGAGTTCTTCAACCATTGACCGTCCTGAAATTATGTTGCGAATAAAAAAAAGGCTTGAGAAGTTGCCTGAAGAAGGTTAAAAAAAACATGGTAGGCGATGCCTACCCCCCCCCAAGCTGTAGGGTCAAGGAATGGCGAGTTGCATTAGGTATCTCCTTGTCTGTTACTGCCGTTTCCAGCTTTGTGCCCGTTTAGGTTCTCCATAGTACTTTTCCATCCCCTGCCACATCAAACCGTACGTGAGGTTTGCCCTCATACGGCTTTCCTGTTCCCTTCTCAGCAAGGCATATCCACCAATCGACCCAAGAGCGATCGGTCTTCACATTGCTGCATATCTTTCCCCTCAGTTCCTGTATCCTTATGGAAGTTTTTATCATCCTTCCCTACCTCACCTCCAAAGAAAGATTTGAGATACAGCAGAGTCCCTTCGCTCCGGTCAGGTTATGTTGTCCTTACCATCTTCACTACTACGGACTCATCCGCCACCCTCTCGCCTGTCAGCCTACTTCGCCTTTCGACTTATAAGGCTTACCTTGCTCCTGATTCTTCTATCAGGGACGAGGAGGGCTTCCCCAGTTGATTGCGTCTCTTTCTATCCGTGTCACCGCTGATACCCCGTCACCGTCCTTATACCTTTTTAACCAGTCTGGTAAAAGAATTCTGCCTTCGCCTATTGGTGAGAGGCTCGCTCAGTGAATTTACACTTTTACGAGGCTACCTCTACGTTCACGTTCGTTACAACCCGGATAGTTGCTTGCCTGCTTTATTGCAGACCTTGTCGATGGGCTTCAGAAGGTAACGTTTCCATCACCCCCTGCCATCCATGCTACCTGTCTGCCAACAGGCAGGCATGGCTCTGGCTTTTACCGTGACGCGACTTCCACCCACAAGAAGACGCTACCCTGCGCTGGGCACGCCACAAATCAAGATGTGGCCCCCACCTCCCGTCTTGACATACATCAAGAAGGTATACGCATAAACATGATAACTCTTTATGGACGTCTGATCAGGTAGCATTCACACACCCCTTCGTTTTGAAACCCAATGTGGTGTTGTGCCGCGGGCCAGCATGCTAGTATTATAACAAATTAATTACGAAACATAGTGTCTTGACAGCTTTTGATCAGCATCTTGTCGTGTAAACTTCCAATCTATTGTTGATTTGGCCTGATTGCGTCGGTCAGTCCACGCAGCAACTTCCGACCGAGGGGTTTGTTCGTTTGGTATTCGGCACCCAGTACACTGCCGATCCATGATGCCGATTTCAATTTCGGCCATATTCAGCCAACTGGCATGCTTGGGAGTATAATGAAATTCTACTCGTTCCAACATTTGGGTTGCTTCTTTAACACCCAATATTTCTTCAAAACTACTGCGAAAATGAGTATTAAGATTGTCCAGCACCAGATGAATCTTGCGCGCACTTACATAGGCTTTTTTTACCAAATGGCCGATGAACTGGACAAAATCTC
>AYTS01000011.1 GCA_002009475.1 Candidatus Brocadia carolinensis
AAAAAAGATGCTGAAATTGGGAATAAGGCTCGCCACGGTATAAGGTAATACAAGGAAAACAAGCCCTCCTTAAGCAGTTTCAGGTACCCTTTCATACGAAAATACAAAATTATGATTTGGATGGAAATATTTTAACCTTTTTCTGATTTGTTTATCGATCGTATTTCCTTTATACACAATTTCCTGTGTCTTTATTCATGGCTGCATTCTCGGACAGTCTGTTAACCGCCGAACGGTAGCATGGGGAAACCCGGCATCTTTTTTATCAAGAAAACCGCATGATTCAAAATTCCTTGTTCGATATTCGTCATTCAATTATTTATGTATTTCTTTATGCCTCGGTGTCTTTGTGTGAGAAACAAAAAAGTATTCTTTTCCGACTTGTTCGGGTTAGGTATATAGAAAACCGATGTGCCCCTGTCTTAAGCCCCATCGGAGTGATATATTGTCTCTGTGTTTCATGTATTGGTACTCCGGAGCAGTAGTCTTATGTACGATTTCATTGTTATTGGCGGTGGTCCTGCTGGCATGATAGCGGCCGGCCGGGCCGGCGCAAGAGGAAAAAGGGTTGTTCTTTTAGAAAAAAAGGATCAATTGGGGAAAAAACTCCTTATCTGTGCCTCGGGCCGATGTAATGTAACCAATATGGCTTCTTTGGATGCATTGATAAAGGTATACGGAAGGGGAGGCCTTTTCCTGCGCGCGGCATTAGAAACATTTGACAACGAAAAGTTACGCTTATTCCTTCTCTCCTATGGTGTTGACACGGTGGTAGAAAATAAGGGCAGAGTCTTTCCAAAAAGCCAAAAGGCCGATTCCATTTTGAAGGCGCTTGAGACTTGTATGCATGACCACAAGGTAAAGATACAAGCAAATTCGCATGTCTTGAGGCTAAACATAGAAAACAATCGTGTGTCGGGTGTGGAAACCAATCATGAAAACATTTTTGGTAAAAATATCCTGATTGCAACAGGGGGACTCAGTTATCCTGCCACCGGCAGTACGGGGGACGGCTACACATTGGCTACTTCTGCTGGCCATACCATTTGTCCAACCTATCCCGCGATTATTGCCTTCGAGACGGAGGAAACATGGGTGAAATCCTTACAAGGGACACCCATGAAAAATGTAAATATCACAGCATATCAAACAGGCAAGAAGATTGCAGAACAGTTTGGCGAGGCGCTTTTTACCCATTACGGTGTATCTGGCCCAACCATCCTGGATATGAGCAAACGCATTGTCGGGTGTTTGCCAGGAGGTTCAGTACAAATACGCATTGACCTTAAGCCCAAACATACACCCGAAAAACTTGAGAGCATCCTCCTGGATACCATCAAACGGCACGGTAGTAAGGTCATGAAATCCTGTCTGACTTTTTTTCTTCCTGAAAAATTAGCCCCAATTTTCATGAATCTCTGTAACATTGAACTACATAAAAAGGCATCCCAGATAACAGCACCGGAAAGAAGGAGGATCGTGAGACTTCTCAAGGGGCTACCTCTCACCCTCGTGCGTCATCGGCCCATCGAGGAAGCTATTGTCACGGGAGGTGGTATAAGTCTGGACCAGGTCGATGCAAAAACCATGCAATCTAAACTCTGTGCAGGCTTATATTTTGCCGGGGAGGTATTGGATATTGATGGCCCTACTGGTGGTTTTAATCTCCAGGCGGCCTTGTCCTCGGGATATCTTGCCGGAGATTCTGTACCGTAGAAGTTATAGTATTACCGTGTAAAAACTTCTTTTTTTGTAGGTTTTTTCACAGCCCTATTTACCCCTTATCAGGAGGTACAAATTGTTTAAGAGAGAAAGATTGCTTCGCCTCGCTCGCAATGACAGCGTACATATGTCATTAAAGGCATAGCCTGTGTCATTGCGGGGGTCTTTTCCGAAGCAATCTCCCGCTATCACAACGGAGAATTGGGTGCGGCTTTGCTGCGCTATGTCTAAAATTCACTGAATTTCTTTCAGCATCGGGACATTATGTCGAGCAAGCCTCACCTGCAGAAATTTCGTTATTAGCCTTTATTTTACCCGCTCCAGTTTTGCATATGCCAGCATCAGGTGCTTTGTCCCACCAACATGAAAGCTTACCTTGGCGCTCGCCTTTTCATTGCTCCCGTATACCTCCAGTACCCGTCCAACACCAAAAAGAGGGTGTCTGACCACTTCGCCGCACACAAAGGTGTGGGTGGCTTCTCTTGCCGGAACACTCGCAGAAGCCGCGGCAACTCTCCCTGAATCAAAGCTGACTGGTATTTCTTGGGCTAACCCGCTTCTTGTGTCGTAAGGATAAAAAGCATACGTCCTGTTGGTTTTATCAATTCTTTCTACAATTTCATCTGGTATCTCATCTAAAAACCTGGACGGTCGGCATAGATTCAACTGCCCGTATTGCATCCTGCGTTTGGCGTGAGTAAGAATGAGTTTCTGCATTGCCCGTGTAATACCCACGTAGCAAACCCTTCTTTCCTCTTCGATCTCATCGTCCGCATCGTTTGATTCCACATGAGGCAATAGTCCTTCTTCCATACCGGCGATAAAGACGACGGGGAATTCCAAACCTTTGGCTGTGTGGAGTGTCATAAGGGTTACGGCTTCGATAGTGTCTTCCAGTTTATCCACATCAGAGACAAGCGCCACTTCCTCTAAAAATCCCTGGAGGGACCCCTCAGAATAGGTTATGTCATATTCGTGAGCGGCATTGACCAGTTCTTCCACGTTGGCAATACGGTCATTCGCTTCTGTTTCTCCGCATTCCCGGAGAAAGGCGAAATAGTTTGTCTTGTCAATCACCCGTTTAATAATGTCTTCAACCGGCGATCTGGGAAATTGCTGCAACCCGGAGATGAGCTCAAAAAACCTTTTAATTGATGCGGCAGTTTTACCCGTAATTTCTGGTATTGCGTCAATCTGTCGTATAGCATCAAACAGAGTGGTGCCGTGATGCGTTGCCCAGTCCTCCAGCTTTTTCATCGTCGTATTCCCTATACCGCGTGCCGGCGTATTGATCGCACGTTCCAATGCCACCTCATCATGCGGGTTGATACATAACCGTAAATAGGAAAGAATGTCTTTTACTTCCTTCCTTTGATAAAATTCGACACCCCCGATGATGATATAGGGAATACTGGAGTTTCTGAAGGAAATTTCCAGGACACGCGACTGGGCATTGGTGCGATAAAATATCGCGATATCTGAATATCTGACACCTTCAGCGGTTAGTTCTTTTATTTTTTTTGCGATCTCGTCAGCCTCTCCGTGTTCATTTTCGCAGGAAATAACCGTGAGTTTTTCCCCCGGCACATTTTCCGTCCAAAGAAGCTTCTGTTTCCGGTATTTGTTCTGCTGAATTACACTGGAAGCCGCATGAAGAATGTGTTTTGTAGAACGGTAATTCTGTTCGAGCAGCACCACCCTGGCATCGGGGTAGTCCTTCTCAAAATCCATGATATTTCTGATATCGGCTCCGCGCCAGCCATAGATAGACTGGTCAGGATCGCCCGTCACGCAGATGTTTCGGTATCTGTTTGCCAGGAGCCGCGTGATGGTATACTGGGAGTAATTGGTGTCCTGGTATTCATCGATGAGGATAAACCTGAATTTTTCCTGGTACATTTCCAAAATATCAGGATGGGCCTTAAAGAGTTCTATGGTTTTTATCAGGAGATCATCAAAATCCAGGGCATTATTCGCTTTGAGAAGGGTTTGGTATTTTTTATAAATCTTAGCAACCTGATTATTATAATAGCCTGAAGTGGTTGAGGCGAAGGTTTCGGGGTCAATGAGTTTATTTTTGGCGTTGCTCAGAGAACTTACAATCGTACGGGGCTTCCATTGTGTGGTATCCATCTGGAGCTCTGCCATAATGGACTTCACGCGGTTCAGTTGATCGGTCGTGTCATAGATGCTGAAGTCTCTTGAATACCCCAAGCGGTCGATGTTGCTTCTCAAAATCCGCGAACACATCTTGTGAAAAGTGGAGACCCAGAGTCCTTTGTGTGAAGTAAACTGTTTTAACCGTTCATCCATCTCATTGGCGGCCTTGTTGGTAAACGTGATGGCCAGGATGTTGTATGGTTTTACGCCCTGCGACATCAGATATCCAATGCGGCGGGTAATGACGCGGGTTTTCCCGCTCCCGGCCCCTGCTACCACCAGAAGGGGACCTTCGAGATGGGTAATCGCTTCCCGTTGTCTGTCTGTGACGTCTTGTAAGAGTGACATATCTCGCAACTATTTCACCGCGGAATTCCGTGATAATCCGTGGCAAACACTATCCTCCTTTCTTTGCAATCAGGCTCGCTATGGCCTTTTTATTGTCCAAAATAAGTTCCCGGTAATAGAGAATTTTCAGGTCTTTGAAAAGATGCAAAAGTTCGTTCGATTGTAATAAATAATCCTTATTTTTCGGGCCTTCAAACCCGTGTTCCCAATTTTCAAGGGTATAGGTCTCGTAAACAATCACACCACCTGGCTTCAGCGCCGCCTTCATCTGAGGCACAAGGTCGCGTTGCAGATAATAAAAGCATGTAATCACATCATACGTATCTTTGGACAATTGATACGTCTCTAAATCAGCAACAAAAGCATGGATGGTAACATTGCTCTCCCTGGCCAGTTCCCTGGCTTTTTTAATGGCTGTCTCAGAAATATCACAACCGTCCACCTCAAAACCGTGTTTTGCCAGAAATACAGCATTGCGACCTTCGCCCATTGCTATATCCAACACCTTCCCTCTAGGCAAGAGGTCAATATGCTCCCGAAGAAATTCAACCGGTTCCTTTCCGAAGATATAAGCCTCCGTTCCGTATTTCTTATCCCAAAATATCTTGTCCTGGGCATCTGCAAACAATAAAGATACCACAGGATTTATACAAAAGAATATGAGTATCGATAGAGACAAAAAAATGACCGCGGGATAAAAAGAATTTTTGGGAATTATCTTCACCATGCTATTTTTCCCGATATATGGCCTTGGCGCCAATATCTCTTCGATAATGGGCTCCGGCGAATGACAGTTTTTCAATCGCTCCATATGCCGTCTTTTGAGCCTCCTGCAGGTCCTTCCCCAGCGCTGTAACTCCTAACACACGGCCTCCGTTGGTGGCAATCTTTCTGTCCCTGACGGCCGTTCCTGCATGGAAAACCTGGACATGATCGAATTCTTTTATGTTTTCGAGACCAAAAATGGGAACCCCTTTTTCGTATGAATCAGGGTACCCCTTCGATGCCATAACGACACAAATGGCGACACCGTCATTCCATTCAATTTCTGCGTCTTCGAGGGTATTCTTTTCTGTTGAAAGCAGGATCGGGACTAAATCACTTTTCATCCTCATAAGGAGGACTTGTGTCTCCGGGTCGCCAAATCTGGCGTTAAACTCAAGGACCCTTGGCCCGGCGCTGGTAATGATAAGACCTGCGTAAATGACGCCCTTATACGGGCGATTCTCCCTCTTCATGGCATGAACGACAGGCACCAGAATATTCTCCTCGACAGAAAACTGCAATTGCTGGGTAACGAAGGGGACAGGCGAATATGCACCCATACCGCCGGTATTGGGCCCTTTGTCGCCATCATATGCTGCTTTATGGTCCTGTGCCGATGATAAGGGGAGAATTGTGTTCCCGTCCGTAATTGCAAGGATGGATACCTCTTCTCCCGAAAGAAACTCCTCGATAATAACCCTGTTGCCCGCAGGACCGAATATTTTTTCTTGCATGATATCATCGAGATGTTTATTCGCTTCATCGGGTGTCTTACAGATAAATACCCCCTTCCCCTTTGCCAATCCATCGGCCTTCATAACCAGGGGAAATTCACACGTTGTTATATGTTTTTTTGCCTGTTTTATCTCCTCAAAGATCTTGAAATCCGCCGTGGGGATACCGTGCTTTCGCATGAGGGTCTTTGCAAAAACTTTACTTCCCTCAATTGCCGCTGCACGTTTGGTAGGACCGAATATCCGCATATGTCCTTCCCGAAACCGGTCGGTGATACCAGCCATTAGTGCATCTTCCGGGCCAACGACGGTCAAATCTATTTTTTGTTTCAGCGCAAAGTTGTAAAGACCTTCAATATTTTCCGCATCAATATCCACGCATTCGGCAATTTCAGCAATGCCCGGATTGCCGGGTGCGCAAAAAACCTTTTTTACCATAGGTGATTGCGCTATTTTCCATACAAGGGCGTGTTCTCTTCCCCCGCCACCGACAACCAAAATCTTCATGTGGTTCCCACCTTACTTGTTTATCAAACAACAACGAGCCCCAAAGGGACGAAAACACCTAATATTATACCATTTCATGAAAACATGGATATTTCCGCGTATAGCAACCACAGGCCTTAGCCTGTGGAAAATCAATAAATCAAATTGCTTCCTCACGTACGTTCCTCGCAATGACATACGATTCTATACTGTCATTGCGAGCAAAGCGAAGCAATCTTCAACATTGAAATTCCTGTACCCTAAACGTTGTACTACCCAGGCAGCAAAGCCTTGAAAAGAAAACATCACCAGAGTCAGCCCCGAAGAGGGAGAAAAAACATCCTTGTGTTTCTTTATGGACAATAAACATCATTGTAACAGAACAGGCAGGAAAAAAGGAAAGTTTTTTTATTAGAATACGTTTAAATCTCGTCCATCAAAGTTTATATTTTATACCAGGAAGTTCAATCTCTTTGACCATTCACTCTCAAAAGAGGGGATAAAGGCATAGGTGTTACATTTATCCGGCTTTCGCAATTCGAACCAAAAACGGTTGTTTTTCGGTATGTCTCGCCTGGAAACCCTTGATATTAAAGGGATACCTTTCAAAACGGCTTGTAGTGCCGAACTATCCTATTGACACATGGACAGGAAACTGTGAAAACGCCTGCATGTTTCTGCGAGAGAAATCACGGACGATCATAAAACAGTATGAGAAATTTCAGCATACATGGTTTAGAGATCTTGGTATTCCAACTGAGGATATGTGGAAAAGGTGCGCTCACGAGGGATTGATTATTTGGTTGACACTCCCAGGATGCATTTGAGCCGTGCAGAAAAGACTATTGCCCAAACAACCCTGAACTCAGATGCAGGAGAGCAACCGGGCGAAAATTCTTCAGCAAGAATCAGAGTTCTACGTCTCCGTGGAAAGCCATAACCGGGGGGCCAAGGAATGCCCCAAACATTGCCGCAGACTCAAGCGGCTGCGGGCAATCCTGCACGAATTTCGCAATCGAAAGCACATCACTCGTAGTGACCTGCCGATGCATATCGGAGCATCAAAGAAAGGAGCCGGACGGGACTTTGGGCTGGTTCGCATTTCTCTGCCAAATCTGCAAGAACCGGTAAATGAGAATACCTTCCATTTCATCCTGGCTTGTGAACGCCTGCGGTAAACGTTGCGGCACGAAGGACGCTATCTGTTTTGTGCCAATATGCCGGCCGCTTCACTTGAAACCGCATGGGAATCTTATCCGCTTTCGACCCATGGAGAACAAACATTTGAGGACTTAAAGAGGGTCGCTTTCGATACGTACCCTTTGGTGCCCATTGTTAGAGAGACAAGTGCGCCATGGTTTAAAAGTGCTTAGAGATATTCAGATTATGAGCCGGCCATAATTCCTGGTTCTGCCAGTCCACCCCCTTGATCCCCCCGCCAGCGGGGGGACAACAAGAAGATGCCCGCTGTGGACGATTACCCGTCGCATTTCCGATCGTTTTCATACCGTTGTATGTCACAAGGAGCAATCATGGACAAACGGGGTTTGTCCATGCCACCAGAAAACCGCTTAACTTAACACCGATGGGGCAAGCCGCAGGGCGGACATCCGAAGCCATTTCTGAAAAAATGTCAACCATGCAAATGATTAAGGTTCATTCACCAACCACGGATGACCGCCACATTGTCATGAGCCGCTATACCCAAACGGAAAGAGGCGCTGCTCTGCTTTTTGGTTATCGCTTCCCGAACAACCACCCCCAAGGTTTATACCTCAGGACAGGTAGGCCTGTAATGATCTGCGACACGACTCCTTGATTTTACTGGCTTAGCGGCTTGCCTCACCCCCAAATTGTGAAGGTCGGGTTACGTTGTTTTTGTAAAAAACTACGCTCAACATAAATGATCGTGCAAAGGCAATCTCATAAATTATTTATTTCGGTAAGTTCCAGCACACCATCTTTTATAAGCCCAACACCAGGGGCATGGAACTTGAATCCTTTGGCCTTTGGCTCTAACGGCGTGGTCTCCTTTATTTTCAGGCAATTTTCAAACTCCCCTGCCGGCGTCTCTACACACTTTTTCATACTCAGGATTTCCGCACGGTCCATTGCAACCCCCGGCGCTGTTTCCTGGTAATATCTTGAACCCAGGAGGATAGTTCCCGGCATCATTATGCCAGCTCTTGCTCCATTAACACCTGCTCGCCAGGCGCCATCATGGCCGACTATTACTCCGTTTTCGTAGAAATCCACATCCTCTCCAAAATAAAATACACTATTATCACGATTGCATATTGCAAAGAAATTCCTTGAGACCTCATATAATTCACCGTTGATAGTTTCTCTTTCTTCTACAATCCTGGTTGTTACGGCCCCTGTTTCATCTGTTGTTATGTCCATTGTCTCATCAAGAACTGTTATGGTTAATTTGATTTCCTCATCATCCTCTGTTCCTTCCAAGACGAGCTGATATCCCGGCTCAAGAATGAAAAAGGGATTGCTTCCGGTGGACGAAAAACCGTTACACTTATCAAGCACAAAAGAATCTGTAAAAGGATCGGTAAAACACTTTTTATGTTTATATCCAGATAATACGATGCCTGGCATTGCTAAAATGGCTGTCAAAACGACAATACCCATTAGGGTGCGCATTTTCATGTTTCCTATCATCCTCATTTTTTACTCCTTTCATAATCAGATTACCTATAAGTTAAATTCTGGGGGTAATTAGGGATTACGCCCCATCATGATTAAGTATAACATAGCCTCTAAGGAGTCCCCAAAATCCGGCAGGGGCAGGAGCACTATTGTACCGCGAATGGTCCCCCTTCCGACATTGTCTGATTCCCGCCAGCTTCTATCGCTAACACCTCGAACTTGTACTCCACTCCTGACTCCAGGAATTCAGATGGTTGCTGAACCTGCGATCTTTGTGGTAACAGGCTCCCACTTGATAACAGGGTCGTTGGTGTTTGCCCTATTACCCTCGTATGGTAAAAGGTGAATGAATTATTTTTCTAACTTTTCGAAAGATCATTCAGCACACCTCCTTTTAACAAACGCCCTCCAAATAAAAAAAGCCCTACTGCAAAGAGTTTTGTAAACATCTTCGGCAGTAAGGCTGTCTTTTTACCAGAGGCAGGGGCGAATTGCATACCCCCTATAAAAGACCCTATTTACTTTGCGTCCCCTGATTGCCCAGGGTTTGCCTTTATCGTAATGTCTTTCATATTTCCGTATGGTTTTAACATCCTTGTTTGAACTTCTTGTTATTAATGACATAATTTTTTTTAGATGTCAAGACACTACTGTCCGGACGTTTGAATAAATATTTGTTGTAAGTATTATAATTCAAGAGAAATACAAGCAAAAAAGGTCGTAATCGATTTGAAATTCAAAGTATACTATAGCCATTCTATTCTTCATAACAAACGGAAAGGAATGGCTCATGAATATAGGAAAAACTGTTTTCTCACAAGTAATCGATTTTTTACCCATGCATGAATTTCGCAAATGTGTTCAGCGTTACGAAGGCAATCACAAAGTAAAAA
>AYTS01000012.1 GCA_002009475.1 Candidatus Brocadia carolinensis
TTTTTCAAGTGGATAAAACAACACTTGAGAATTAAGGCATTTTACGGTACCTCTGAAAACTCGGTAAAAACTCAAATATGGATTGCAATCTCCGTTTACGTGCTTGTTGCAATCATCAAAAAGCATCTCAATTTAGACATGAGTCTCTACACAATTTTACAAATTTTGAGTATTACCCTATTTGAGAAAGTCCCTATTTTACAAGTACTTACAAATTCTGATTACAAAAGCGAACCATACTTTCCTTATAAGCAATTGTCCTTGTTCAACTTATAACCGGACACTAGTGACAGCAATACTCTATCATCTGTGGTTTTTGGACAACCAAACCTGATGATGCTCGCGGATGAGTGCAATCGCTCCGTCGGCATTCGGTACGCAGCGCGGGATGGTCATGTCCTCGGCGTTGGCCAAAGGGACATCGGCAGAGAGCATGGAGCTGCGCGCCCACTCAATAAGGCCCGGCCACATTTTCCCCACGAGAATCAGCGGCGTATTTTCAAGATGATGGACCTGCAGCAACTGCCAGATCATCATCGTTTCCAGCACGGTGCCTATTCCTCCTGGCGCGACGATGAAAGCGTCAGAGGCAAGCACGAACTGGTGCAGACGAGTAAAAAAGGTCCTATGCTCAAATGCCTGGGCAACAAACGCATTGACTTCCTGCTCAAAGGGTAAATCAACCCGGATCCCAACGGATTGGGCGCGTTCCGGTGCGGTAGCGGCTCCTTCGTTGGCTGCCTGCATCAGCCCAGGACCACCTCCGGTGATAATGTCGCAGCCCATCTTTGCCAGAGCTGCGGCAGCCCGTTTGGTCTCTTCATAACCAAACGTTCCTGCCTTCGCCCGTGCTGAGCCAAAGATCGTTACCCGGTAATGGTCGCGCTTAGATGGCTTGAGTCGTGTAAGATTGTTTACCACGTCCCAAAGACCGAGGACTGAGTTCATGAGCACTTGCTTCACTCCTTCCTCGTCGGCCAGGCTGACTGCATCGGCTTTCGTTTTAGTGGATTCTTTTTTACTCATCGTAATTCGCTCTCCTTCCTGTCAAGATTTTTTCATAATAAAGTTTCATCTTTTTGTACGTTTTTTACAACCCCCTTTGTCCCCCTTTCCTAAGGTGGATATCTCGAGTCCCCCTTAATAAAGGGGGATACAGGGGGTTGTTTTCTCTCTACCATTGGGTTTGGTTGCGGCAGAGCCTCGCAAGGAATTATCCATTTTGAAATTCCTTAGCATTTTAAATTATAACAATTCTCATTCTCCGTATCCGTCGGATACATTCCCGATTTTTGTAAATCGGCTTAACCGGGTAGGGTGGGCATCGCCCACCAAACATCACGCACTCGTTCACATTACCTATTTTTTGGTGGGCGATGCCCACCCTACATTTTTATAAGAAGTACTCAGCATACCTTTTATTCATTTTTCGCAAAAAAGTGGGAATACACCATATCCGTCAGCTACGACAACAGCGCCGCAGTGATGGCTTTGTGCAACGTAGCCAGGTCGGCGGCGACATTCGTTCCAAGATGAGCGCGTAAGACACGCCGGTCACGCTTCACCAGTGTCTGGAAATCACCCCGTGCCTGTGCCGCTTTAACGACTCCAAACGTGTACTTGTGCCCCGGTACGGGCACATCGACAGCGTCATCGCATGTGATCAGCAGGAACACGCCCGTATTTGGTCCACCTTTAAATGCCTGCCCTGTCGAGTGCAGGCTGCGCGGTCCAAACTGCAGGCATGTGGCTATACGCCTTGCATCGCGAATGCCCTGGCGAATCGCCTGTAACAACTGCTCATGCGCCGCATTCATCTCTATATAGGCAAGAAGCGCAAAATAGTCGCCCGCGTTGAGCCGGTTCAGGTGCGCCTTGAGATACCCCGACAGCGTTTTCTTGCCGTTCACCATCTTTGTTAAGGTACCAGCATTCTTCTCATCCATAAAGAGCTGAATCCCTTCCCCGGCGAAGATTGGTATCTCTTCAGGTAACGTCCCCTTTCTTTCGTACTCGGCAGTAAACTTTCGCGTAGCAGCCTTGCTCGCTTCCACATCCGGTTGATCGAACGGGTTAATGCCAAGGATGGAACCGGCCGTTGCAGTTGCAATCTCCCAGCGAAAGAATTCCTCACCCAGATCGTAAGGATCGTTTACCACAATGCGCACGACCGGGTGATCGGTGTGTTCCAGATCTTCGACTGCCCGGTCCTGTATGGCATCCGGCGCTGACTGCAATCTCAAATAGACAAAGATACGGTCCTGGCCATAGACATCAGGCTTGCCGGGTGCCTCACGATCGACTGGAATTAATCCCTTGCCTTCTTTGCCTGTAGACGCAGCAATGAGCTGTTCCAGCCAGGCGCCAAGATCGTAAATGCCTGGCGAAGCAATAAACGTCACCTTGTCGAGCCGGAATTGGTTTGCGGCTATACCAAGGATAGTACCGAGCACGACACCGGGGTTTTCTTCAACCGGCACCGAAGGCATACAGGCATAGACCATCTTCTCTGCCCGATCCAAAAACTTCTCCACATCCACTCCCATGATGGCCGCAGGGACCAGCCCGAAGTCGGAGAGCGCTGAGAAGCGCCCGCCAATATTCTCCCAGCCGAAGAATATGTGCCGAAAACCATCGCTTTCAGCAATTTGCTGTATCTTTGAGCCGGGATCGGTGATGGCGATGAAACGACGTCCGGCTTCCTTCAGGCCAACGAGCTGTGTGACGCATTCGAAGAAATACCGTTTTAACATGTTGGGTTCAAGCGTTGAGCCAGATTTGCTCGAAACGATGAAGAGGGTGTTTTTCAGATCGACCTTGCTCTCGAAAGCCTTCACCTGAGCAGGGTCGGTAGAGTCGAGGACGTAAAGTTCCGGAAAACCAGCGATCTGACCAAACGTCATCTTCATCACTTCCGGGCAGAGGCTTGATCCCCCCATGCCAAGCAAGAGGACGTGCGAGAACCCTGCATTCTTCGCCACTTCGGTAATGTGGGTCAGGCGCTGTATGTGGGCCAATTGGTCGTTGGTGATGCCAAGCCAGCCAAGCCACTGCGCCTCATTCTTGCCCGTCCACAACGATGCATCCCGTCCCCAGAGCCTTCTGACCTTACCATGCGTCTCCCACTCTGCCAACGAAGCCTTCACCGCAGCGGCCAGGGGATCAGGTAGTTTGTACGTTAGCCGATTGATTTTTTCCACCCCCGCTTCCCTGCTTTGCTTCTCAACCGCCTTCAACAGCTTTCCGAAGGCATCCGAGAAGAGTTGCACCCCTTCATCAAGCAATCTGTCGGTCACGTCTTTCATGGAGATTCCGGCTTCCGCGACCATGTCCATGGTGTCACAGGCTGAATCAATGTCTTCCGTGAGGCTGGGGCGCGTCTGCCCGTGATTGCGAAACGCCTCGAAGGTTGCAGGAGGAATCGTGTTAACGGTATCGGGCCCAATAAGTTCTTCTATGTAAACGACGTCACGGTAGCTGGGATTCTTTGTACCGGTGCTTGCCCATAACAAGCGTTGCGTTTGCGCACCCTGGCTTGCCAGCGCCTGCCAGCGCGGGCCACTGAAGAGTTCCTGGTAGCGCTGATAGGTCAGCTTGGCGTTGGCTATCGCCACCTTGCCCGTCAGGCCGCGCAGCATGTTCTGGTCTCTTGTGTTCTTCGTTGCCTGTAACCGCGACGCAATGAGCGCATCGATTGCGCTATCGATCCGGCTGATAAAGAAACTGGCAACGCTGGCCACCCGTTTCGGATCACCGCCGCCGGAGACATATTTCTCCAGCCCCGCAAGGTAAGCTTCTGCCACCTGCTCATATACTTCCAGGGCAAAGAGCAGCGTCACATTAACATTGATACCCTCGCTGATGAGCTGGCGGATGGCGGGAATGCCCTGGGGCGTAGCCGGGATTTTGATCATCAGATTCTCGCACTTCACCGCCTGCCACAAACGCCTGGCTTCGTCCAGTGTGCCAGCCGTGTCGTACGCGAGTGACGGCGAGACCTCAAGGCTTACGTACCCGTCACGCATTAAAGTCTCTTCGTATACGGGGCGCAGGGCGATCGCGGCGTCCTGGATATCGCGTATCGCTAGTTTTTCATACAGCGACTTGGGATCCATAGCCCGTCCTTCTATTGCCTCGATAATATCTTTGTAATCGGAACTCCCGGCAATAGCCTTTTCGAAAATTGCCGGATTAGAGGTCACTCCCCGCAAGCCGTCTTCATCGATCATGCGGCGCAATTCACCGCTGCTGATCAGGCTGCGGCGTATATAATCGAGCCACACTGACTGGCCGCAGACCTGCAGTGCGCGCAACCGGTTTTCCAACGCTGTCATCTTGGCAAGACGGCGCACATGGCGCCCCTCACCCGTGAAGTTTGCGCTTAAGAACGCACGAATCAGCTCATGCGCGAGTTCAATGCCAACAACACGCCCTCCAAGCACCAGCACGTTCATACCGTCATGTTCTACGCCCTGATGTGCCGAGTATGTATCATGGCACAAACCGGCACGAATGCCGGGAATTCTATTTGCTGCCATTGACGCTCCAACGCCGCTGCCGCAGATGAGAACGCCGCGATCTGCCCTGTATTCTCGCAGGGCTGCGCCGACGGCTTCAGCGTAGTCGGGATAATCCACGGGGTCTTTGCTATAGGTGCCCACGTCGAGTATCTCGTGATTCCCCTTGATTAAAAAGGCCTTCACCTCTTCCTTCAGATCGAATCCGGCATGATCTGAACCTATTGCGATGCGCATATTTCACCTCCTGTCAGGGATTGTTTTCTGACTGCCAGCTTGACTTTTTCCGGGAAAAACCGGGACTCTTCGCTCGTTCTTGGAAAAGCACTCACGCCCAAGGGCACAGCGCTGAGATCACGATCGCGAGCATGACTCCTCCCTCAGATTCTCCGGGCCATCTCGAACTGCGAAGATTCTGAACTACGGTGGTGTTCGAAATTCCAGCAACAGCACATCGAAATATCCAAACGAGTTGGATTCAGCCCGGCATCCCGTGTAACTGTCTACCGCTATGGCTGATCATCCGAGGAGCCATAGCGGTCGTAGTTTAATATACAGGAATTTCAATTACCCCCCCGTAAACGGGGGGAAACAAAGGAGAAAGTCGTCGAAGGACTAATTCAGGATGGTTGACGAAATTTCATTTTTCGTTAAAATATTTAATTCCCTAATAAATCAAAAAATGAAGAAGGTTGCAAGGTTTTTTAATTTTTTAGCACTATAGCAGAATGAGCATCAGATGAGTTGATCAAATGAAAACTCCTGGTGCAACAGGAGTGGTTCATGAGCCATAATGCTGGATTTCATGACCTGTACTGTCATGCAGCCGTGAAGAACGTCCTGCAATTTCGACTCCCGTGATTTACATGGATCTGCGTAACCTTGATCTCAGATTCATCCAGACGCCCGGGCTTTAACTGGATGTTAGCTGGTATGCTAATCTCTCCGACGTCATAGAGAAACGAACCTTTTGTGAGGGTTCTCATTTCAGATGCGTTCAGTCAGGCAGGTTTCACCCATGCGGGCGGCGTAAAGTGCTGGCCGGTAATTATGGGTATCTGTATCGCCAATACGCCTGACAATGGCACTGTCAGGCACCAGACCGAAATGGTTTCGAGATTTGCATTGAGGATGCTTGGGAAGTAGTCAGCAATCCGACGCATAAGATGGGGGAACCGGCACAGACAGCAATCAATGTCGCTGTACACCAAGCCGTATAAGAAGTAGACGGCGAACGAACGTTCTGAGCGGATAGGTCTTCATGTTAGCGGCGGTAATAAAGCAATAACTGAAGGAGATTGCAGTTTTTTTTTGCAATAATGGATAAAAAATGGTATGTTCACCCTTATTTCATGGGCTGGTAAATTATGTAGCATACCAAAACCGCAACCAAGTCCCCTCTATCGGTAGGGCAAGCGTCCCCGCTTGCCATTATGATGTCAACCGAAGGCAGGTTGACCTACATCGGGGATTTCGGGGCATGTAAAAAAACTTACAAAAACATGTCCTCATGAAAATGGGGAAAGAAGTTTTTTGCACGGTAATACGATGACATGTCGGCTGTTAAAAATCGCATAGACTACCATATTTGGTTGGACAGAGGCATTATTGCGTAAGGAAGAGATTCTTTCCGGGAGATTTTTTTGGGCTGACGTCCTCGCAATGACAACTTATTTTTAATATACAGGAATTTCAATTACCCCCCATAGTCCCCCCGTAAACTGGGGGGAAACAGGGAGGAAAGTTGACGAAGGCCTAATTCAATCGTATAGGAACACTTATGCAAATATGTGAACCGCTTGACTATCTTCCCCTTTGGGGGGTATATGTGGCCACAGTTGCGGTTGTCCTGCTCTCGTTTGAGGTAGGCTTCCGGCTGGAAAGGTACAGACTCCAGCGCTCGAAACAGGAAAAAGAGAAGGAGAAGGAGCAGCCTGTTGGCGCGATGGTTGGTGCCACACTCGGCCTGCTTGGGTTCATACTGGCATTCACCTTTGGGTTGGCAGCATCCCAGTACTACGACAGGAGGGACTTAGTCCTGGCTGAGGCGAATGCGATCGGGACGACCTATTTGCGTGCTGAACTGCTCCCGGAACCCCATCGCACGGAAATCCGCAATCTTCTCCGCGAATATGTGGATGTTCGAGTGGGTATTCACCCGGGGAACCTCGAACAAGGGATTCGCAGATCGGAAGAGTTGCACCGTCGTCTCTGGTCTCTGGCGGTCGCAGAAGTCGAAAAGAATCCCACCTTTTTTATTGCCGGACTGTTCATTGGATCGTTGAATGAGGTAATTGACCTGCACGGAAAACGAATAGAGGCTGGACTGAGGAGACGCATCCCCGGAATCATTTGGTTTGTGCTCTACTTCATTACGATCCTTGCAATGGCAGCGATAGGTTACCATGCAGGACTGGCTGGTACGCGCAGGTCGCTCTCTGTTCTTGCAGTCGTCCTTACATTTTCGGCGGTTATATGGCTGATTGCGGATCTCGACCGTTCTGCGGAGGGGCTGCTCAAAGTGAGTCAACAAGCCATGGTCGACCTTCGGAATACCATGATAGCCCCGGCATCCTGAGACGAAGTCCGCCCCGGATGCTTGTTAATTCACATCGCACAGCATAGCCGTAAACAAAAGAGTCGCCGGGTGCTGATGAGTAAATATCGTTGTTTGTTTTTTGAAAGAACTATCTGATACTTGCAGGATATTTCAGTAGGGGCAAATCAATTGCTGATATGAGTCATACCCCTGGTCCCCCTTTTTATGGGGAAAGCACACGTCCCATCTGGCAAGAGGGGATTTAAGGGTATGTTTCATGCTGGTAATTACTTCGACCCAACAAAAAGTGGAGAATCTTTATGAGAAGAAAGAGTTTTTTTTCTGGCTGCAATGGGCATCCTTTTCCTCAGCTTCATGCTTCCATCAATTGCACAAACAATCTCCATCAATCATTCCCAGGCAACCGTTTCAGGTGATCAGCAGACGCCGTATCTCCTGAATTTTGCAGGAATATTTACCTTTTTCTTCCTTATGCTGGGGCCTATCAAGATTTTAATTCCTTTTGTTAAGATGACGAAAGATACGGACAGAGGGTTTCGGCGTAAACTTGCACTCAGGGCGGCCCTCATCTCCACCATTGGCTGTCTTGTGGCTGCTTTTATGGGTCAAAGGATTCTGCAGTCATGGCATATTTCATTTTCTGCTCTGCTGCTTGCGGGTGGAATTATTCTTTTCGTGGTGGCTTTACGCATGGTCATGCAGATGTATTCATCCCCCCACGGGAATGAAACAACACCATCAGCCCCAACGCTCGCCCTGGCAGCTTATCCCCTCTCTTTCCCGCTGATTATTACCCCATATGGCATTGCAATGCTTATTATCCTCATGGCTACAGCACAGGATGCTGGACGGCAGATCGGAATTCTTTGTATTCTGTTTATGATTATGGTTTTGAATCTCCTGACGATGCTGTTTGCTCACACCATATTAAAGTATATTGGCGTTATAACCCTGCACATCCTCGGTAGCATACTCGCGGTGCTGCAGGTTGCGCTTGCGATAGAGATAATTCTTCAATCCTTCATTAGGATGGGGGTACTGTTAAAAGTTTTCTGAAAGGGAAAGGAATAAGGAGATATCTATGCCATATGAAGTTATCAGTTCATCTGGCAATCTGATATGTGTCAGGATAACGGGTGAGTTAAAAAAGACAGAGCTGGACCGGATGCAAGCAGTTGCTGCAGAATTTATGAAAAGAGAAGGGAAGATACGTATGCTGGTGTTCCTGCAGAACTTTCTCGGATGGGAGAAAGGGACTGATTGGGAGGATACCAGTTTTCAATCAAAGCACGATCATGATATTGAAAAAATCGCCATCGTCGGAGATGAAAAATGGAGGCACTTAGCCCTGGCGTTTACCGGGAAGCCTTTTCGTCCGGTGAACACTGAGTATTTTACGCCTTCACAACTTGAACAAGCGCACGCATGGGTTGCGTGACCGAAAACATCCATAGTTCCGCCAGGCGTTTGTTGCCCGTATTTCGGCGCTGAGGCTTAATTCTTGTTTCGGTGAGAGGTTCACCGGGGTACCTGAAGATCAGATGAAAGGAGTAATGTTCATGAAACGACATGTGACATGGTGCTGTGTGATAGCCTGTTGTATCGGTTGTGTACAATTTATTGGCTGTGGAGGGGGTGGGGCCGAGATTAAACAGACAACAACTCATGCCAGTCTGGGGCAAGAGTTACAAGATCTTGATGCCGCGTATCAGAAGAAGATAATAACGGAAAAGGAATACAAAAATGCGAAAGAAAAATTGTTAAAAAAATATGCTAAATAGAAAGAAGGAGGAATATTCATGAATTTTATTGTCTGGATCATCTGCGGTATCATAGCAGGTTGGGTGACGGGGTTAGTGGTTCGGGGAAGGGGTTTTGGTATCAAAGGAGATTTAATTGTCGGATTGCTGGGTGGGCTTGTTGCAGGCGCATTACTAAGCTTTATCGGGCATTTTACGTTCCGTATCCTGGGGAATGTTGTTACAGCGGTAGTTGGTGGAGTAATCCTTGTTGCAATTATTCGCTTTTTTCGCAGGAAGTAAAAGGAGATAAATGGCAGACGTATTAAGTTAAGGAACACCAATCACCAGCACCCCCTTATGCGTATTGCATCCATCTGTCTCCCGCTGGCGGAAGTATAAGGGGGTGGATTGAGCTTCCCTGATTGCTTCAAATAGCCCTCTCATTATGGCACTCCGGTGAATCCCGTCGATGTTTATCCACGCTACCGTAGGCCTATCCTTATCCTTCACGAGAAAACATTCCTCGATTGTTTTCGCCTCTTAGCCGAACTTACGCAAAAAGTGTAGCCGAAGCGGTACTTTTGCATAGTGAGCAAGTCGTAAGTGGTTGAATAATACGGGTCGAGAATTTTTGCCGGCGATGTAGTGTGTGAATAGTGAGGATTGTGTTGACATTTTCGTCTTCTCTGGTATAATCATGGTATGTATATCAGAGATGCATACAAAAAGAGAGGTGATAAGAAATATTCCTGTCTGGTCCTGGTTGAGACCATAAGGACGAAGAAAA
>AYTS01000013.1 GCA_002009475.1 Candidatus Brocadia carolinensis
CTAAGGACTCAGGTGCACCGCCTTATCCAGGAAAATACAGCAAATTCTGGAAGACGTTACCTGCATACCGTTATTACATTCCTGACTATATGTACAACAGGGATGAGGTAAGGCCTTCAAACCCGATCAAGGTACATTTCAGTTGGATCAGTGTATAGGCTGTCACTCGGTTATCACCCCAGGCATTGTAAGGGACTATAAGAAGAGCGCTCATTCCAGGGCTGAACCAAGTCCAACGGGTTGTGATACCTGCCATGGCAACAATCATCAGAAGTTGACCATGCCGTCATCGAAGGCTTGCGGAACGAGCGAATGTCATGAGACCCAGTATTCAGAGCAGGGTCAGGGTGGTATTGGTTCACACGCTTCCTGTTCAAGTTTTGCGCAGGTGGAATGTGCGTGGTCAATTGAAAGGCCACCGGGAGACACGGCTGGTTGCACGTTCTGTCATACCAGTCCTGAAGAAAGATGCAGCACCTGCCACCAGAGGCATCAGTTTGATCCGAAGGTTGCAAGAAAGTCAGAACAGTGCAAGACCTGTCACTGGGGTAAAGACCACAGGGACTGGGAAGCATATGATATCGGTCTCCATGGTACGGTATATCAGGTGAACAAGTGGGATCCGCAGCAGTTTGACTGGACAAAGAAGTTGGCTGATGCTGATTATGTTGGCCCAACCTGCCAGTATTGCCACATGAGGGGCGGTCATCATAACATACAGAGGTTTAGCACGGTATATGCAAGTATGGGTATGTCGATGGCAGATCGTGGTGCGCCAATATGGAAAGAGAAGAGAGAGCGCTGGGCATCGGTTTGCGATGATTGCCATTCACCAAGATTTGCAAAGGAAAATCTGCAGGCTATGGATGAATCGGTTAAGGATGCAGGTTTAAAGTATCGTGAGACATTTCAAATTGCAGCAGACCTTGTCAAGGATGGAGTGGCAGACCCAATGCCCAAAGATTTGTGTCCTGACTGGTCAGGTCAGCATGTCTGGAGTTTGAAGATTGGCGCTTATCATGATGATCCGGCATTTGGTGGCAAGGCTGGTGAGTCAGGTGAGTTCAGAATGTCGAACTGCTCTGACATTGAGCGTCTGTGCTTTGAGAGCGTTGGATATTTCCAGACATACATCTACAAAGGTATGGCGCATGGTTCATGGAACGATGCAACGTACTCAGATGGTTCGTTCGGTATGGATCGTTGGTTGGTCAACGTGAAGCAGGACGCTTCTCAGGCAAGGAGACTTGCTGCACTTGAGAAGAAGGTTGGAATTACCTGGGTTCCGGAGAGTTTCTGGAAGACGGGGGAATGGCTTGATCAGTTGACGGGTCCGTACATCGTGAAGAATCACCCTGGCAAGACGATCTTCGATCTGTGTCCTGATCCAGGTTGGTTAGATACGCACCATGCACCTGCTGAGGAAGTTGAGTACATCAACAGGAAGATAAAAGAACTCGGTTGGAAGACCGGACATGATGCTCATCACGGTGATCCACATGATGAAGCATCAAGATCCATGGGGAAGACGCATTAATTTGTAATCTTTTTTCCCCGTAGTTAGTAGTGAATGGAAGGAAGCTGTGCGATGTTTGCACAGCTTCCTTTTTTTTATTATAAAAGGATTGAAATCAGAGAAGTTTTAAATATACTTAGAAAACAAATCTTTGTTAAATGTATTTTAATTATACTTGAGTGGAGAAGGATATGAACTTGTTCAAGCGCGTATTTTGTTTGTTATCGCTGACATTGTTTTGCTTGCCTCTGGCTTGCGAGAAGGGAAAAACACATCTTGAGATTGCCAATGGCCTGGTGAGGGAGAATAAATTAGATGAGGCATTGGCCGAATATTCAAAGGCCATAGATGCCAACGCTGATATGGCAACGGCCTATTACGGCAGAGGGGTTGTCTATTTTGAACAGGGCAAGCTTGATGAGGCAGCGATTGATTTCAGGAAGGCAATTGACATTAAACCGAATTACCTTGAGGCTCATAAGAAGTTAGCAGAGACGTTTGTCAAGATTGGAGCGCCAGACGATGAGTTTCAGAAACGATATAAGGCAATTGATAGCGATCCTGAAAACCCGCTGACGTATGTAGATCTCGGTGTCTTTTTGCATAAGCTTGAAAAGGATATCGATGCCATCGCTCAATACAAAAAGGCATTGGAACTCGATCCGGAAAACCCTTATATCATTTTTAATCTTGGAGTAGGTTATCTGGACATGGGTTTGTATGAGGATGCTGAAACCATGTTTAAGAAGGCCGCAGAAATTAATCCTTCCTACGATAATGCACACTATAATCTTGCGGTAGCACTTCACAAGCAGGGAAAGGTTGATGAAGCTAAAAAAGAACTCAACAAGACGCTTGAGGTGAATCCTAAGTACTCAAATGCCTATGTTGTCTTTGGTTTGATTAGTCTTACTGAAAAGAAGTTTGAAGAAGCTATTGCCCACTACAATAAAGCGATGGAAATAAATCCGGAGAATCTTGACGCGCATTACCAAAGGGCAATCGTTTTTGCTTTGCAGCAGAGGTATGACGAGGCGTTGGCTGATAATTTGGCAGTACTGGAAAAAAATCCTAAATATGTGAATGCAGCATATAATGTTGGAGTGATCTATCACAGAACAGACCGTCTCGACAAGGCAATGGAATGGTATGACAAGATAACAAAAAAGATCGACCCGCTTTACGAAGATGCCTACTACAACCGGGCACAACTCTATTCAATGAAAGGAGATCACAGCAAGGCCTACAGCGATTACCTCTCATATGCGTATATTACGAAATGGAGGACGGGAAAAGATCCTGCGGTGGTCTATAAACAGGATGAAATCAAGGAGATGTTTTTGTCTTCGGTTCCAGCCTTAAAAGGTCAGATAAAAGATAGGGAATTGGAATTAAAATCGAATTGACATGGTAAAAAGGATTCCGATTGCAGGAATTATTACTCTGTTGCTTTTTCAGCCTTGCGGATTTGCAAAAGGAGTCTCCCTGTCCGGAGATAAATATCTTGATGATGGGCGTGTGGATGAAGCAATTCATGAGTACGAAAAGCTGCTACAAAAAAACAAGAAGCAGCCGGAGGTTTATTTTAAACTGGGAAATGCTTATTGCAAAAAAGGGGATCTGGAAAAGGCGCTAGAGGCGTTTACGATAGCAACCCAACTCAAACCGGATTATGCTGAGGCTTACCAACGGATGTCCGAGGTTAGCATACAGATCGGAGTGCCGGAGGATGAGCTCAAGGTTTGGCAGAAAACTGTACAAAAAGACCCTAATGATGCAGATGCTCATCTTCGATTGGGCATGATTTACTATAAACGTAACCATTTCGATGAAGCAAAGAGGGAATACGAGACAACGATAGGACTCGATCCTAAGAAGACAGAGGCATATTTTAACCTCGGCGTTTTGTACCAGGATGTTAATAGCCATGATAAGGCGCGTGAAATGTATAAAAAAGCGATTGCGGTATCGCCGAATTATGACAAGGTGCACTTTAATCTGGGAATTGCATACTATCAGACAGGGCACATTGAGGAATCAATTTCTGAGTATAAGCGAGTTCTTGAAATAAATCCGCAGTATGGTGAAGCATATGTGAATTTGGGAATTGCCTGTTTTGTTAACGGATGGTATTATGACGCCATCGAAGCGCTAAGGAAGGCGCTATCGCAAGGTTCAAACATTGCCAAGATTCATTATTGTCTTGGCAATGTTTATCAGAAGATCGATAAAACGGACACAGCGATTGTTGAATACAAAAGGGCAATAGAGATCAATTCAAAATTAGTTGCACCGCATTACAATTTAGGTATCATTTATCTGAAAAAGCAAATGGCCGATCAGGCCATTGAGGAATTTACGAAAGTGATTATTCTTGACCACGATTATGCCAATGCCTATTTGGGCCGAAGTAAGGCCCACGAGTTGAAGGGTGACAGGGTGAACGCCCAGAACGATTACAATTCCTATCAGCATGCCAAGTCGGCATTTGCCAGGATTTATAAAGAAGAGAACCTGTCTGCCTATTATGAAGGTTCAAATCCTGATAGATAATAGGGATGCAGACATGGTAACCCTTAGTGCACGACCTTACCAGTGTCTTCCGGTTTGTTAGCTTCTTTAACCGTTTTCCCGGTTTCTGCTGTATGATCTTTCGCGCATCGGAAGCCAATGCTTTTGTTTCGATCATCTGGTTTTCCAAATATCCTTACCGCACAGCGCATTTTATATGCGTAGGGGGCAAATAGAGAAGCTCCTTTGATTACTCGCATGCCCGTGCTGGTTTCCGGTCCTTTAGGATTCATGCTTGGGCTCTTTTGGTAATATTCCGGATGATACCAATCGTAGCACCATTCTGAGATACTGCCGATTAAATCGAGGCACCCATAGACGCTTGCCCCATATTCAAAACTTCCAACAGACAGGGGAGCATCAGGGCCAACATTGCTTCGTTTGGCATCCCACACATTGCCCCAGGGAAATCTGCGTCCGTCAGTTCCTCTGGCGGCCTTCTCCCATTCAGCCTCTGTAGGCAGGCGTTTCCCTGCCCATGCAGCATAAGCATAGGCATCATACCAATCGACACGCGTGACCGGATAATCAGGATAATCGTAATAGGGGTAGTCCCATCCTGTATGGGGTGTTCCCGGGGTATGGTCTTTGTTTTTGGGTTCACCCGGGAAACACTTGCTGTGGTCACCGGTGCTTTTTATTGATTGTAAAAAAGCCCAGTACTGGGCATTGGTGACCTCATATTTGTCAATAAAATATGAATTTAAAAATACTTCATGTTGTGGGGTTTCTTCAGGAATAAATTCATCTTCTGTGGTGCCCATAATAAATTTTCCTGCGGGAATCAATACCATTTCATCCCATTTCCCCTTATTTTCCAAAAGGGCCTTCTTCATTCTTTCGTCACGTTCAGCCATCGTTAACTCTTTGCGTTGATTCTTTTCGGATGGTTTTAGCCCTTTTTCTAATTTGCTGATGTAAACTTTGACATCCTGCAATGTCTTCTTGTAACTTTCATCTGACTTCGTCTCCGGTGGTTGTGCCTCCAACAATGTTTTACATTTGTCGAGGTGGGTTAAGGCTTCCCTTTGCTTACCAAGTTTCCAATAAATGCCTCCCATCTGAAAATGGATGGCTGGAAGGTCAGGATTTATTTTCTCTGCTTTTTTGTATTCTCCTAAAGCTCCTTCAAAATCATTCAATTCTTCGCGCAGTCGATTTCCTTCCAGTATGTAATACATGGCGGCTTTTGTTTTATCTTCTTGCGAGGCGTTTGGCGGGAGTTTAATTTCAATTTTTTTATCAGGAACGGAAGTTTTTTTTATCAGATAAGGAAGTTTTTTTTGTCATGCAAGGATTTAGAAATAAGTTGCGTCCCGTCTTTTTTTACAGAATTTTTTCACCTGGATTTGCTATTTCCTTGCAGGTGGGACATATAAGGTCCACTTTGTTGGATTCCACCAGTTCTCTGCCATCAATGCTGCAGAAACTTATATCTCCCGGATATAGCCTGTTACATTCCGGGCAAAGCTTGTTTTTGATACTATTTTCTTTAGTGTTTGGTAAGGGTTCTTTTTTTAGTTGCTTCGGCGCAGAGAAGGTTGAATTGCGTTATTGTTAACACAATCAATATAATGAGCGGATATACAAACTTCACAAAAAAGCCTCCTTTTGATAATGCCAGGTATATATAAAGCGGCAGATGTACAACACTCCGTTCCCCATCAATCATAGGAGAACGAAAGGGGATACAAAAAAGTTGCTACTGCTTACTAATTAAGGAGAGTTAAGGGTTTTTTTCTGCCATTTCAACCATTTGTGCTTCCTTTACAACCTTCCAGTTTGACCATGTTCCCCATTCAACATATTTTTTGCCATCAGACAGCCAATATTGTGTGCCGTCTCTCTCGCGCGTACAGATTAGATTTTCTGCCGTTTTCGTCTGTGTCTGTTTTATGGTTTTGAAAAAAAGACAATCAACCTGATGAAAGTTGATTTCCCTGTTATCCTTTACTTCTTTTAACTCAAGATCTTCAATAGTTAATTTCTTCTCGTTAAATTTTTTTTTCCTCTACGGGTACTTCATACGTGATTGTTTCTGTTACTTTAATAGAAAGAGGGTTGGGCTTCTCGTCAATCCATGGGATTTGTATGGTATCACCATAAGGAGCAAATGACTGATGATAACTTGGTGTTGACGTTCCAGGTTGTTTTGTCGTGTCGATAATTCCGCCTCCGGCATGTTGGGCTTGTGCAGATTTTTCCAAATATAAGGAAAAAGAGAAAAAAGCAACAACAGAAGCACAAATCAGGTATTTGGCAAGGTGATTCATCATGTAACAAATTCCTTAGATAAGGGTTTTTTGTGTTAAAATTTTAAAAACTGAATTTTACTGAAGAGCCATGTTTTTGTCAATTAATTTAGAGGAATCCGGTTTCATGAAGGCATTATTTTTCTTTCAGAGAGAAAGAATTCACGACCAATGAAAAAATAACTTGAACATGGAAAAACTTTATGGTAGGATTCTAGAGCTTTGTTTT
This sequence comes from Candidatus Brocadia carolinensis, assembly GCA_002009475.1. Classification (GTDB taxonomy): domain Bacteria; phylum Planctomycetota; class Brocadiia; order Brocadiales; family Brocadiaceae; genus Brocadia; species Brocadia carolinensis. The sequence goes on from AYTS01000013.1 coordinate 6,569, forward strand.
ATTCTAAAATGATTTCATAGAGCTGGTTATTATTTTGCCCTGGAAAAGGCATTCATAGTCTGGAATAATCAATCAAAATATCTGAATTACATAACGAAGGTTAACTGCCGTCAAATGAAATTTAGGAGGGGTGTATGGAGCGGTTGAAGCAGGTGTTGGAATTTGTTCGGAAGAGAAAAAAGCTGGTAGGCTTTTTTGCAATAATCGTGCTAGCGGTTTTTTTCGTTACCTTGCATAAGGTATATCATTACTCGGAAAAGAGCGAGTTTTGTGCCAGCTGCCATGAAATGAAAATTCATTATGATTCTTTTAAGGCTTCGAAGCATCATAATGAACATGTTGAAAATTGTCACGCCTGTCACGTTGGCCCGGGGCTTAAGGGTTATGCACACGCAAAACTCAGTGATGGAACGCATGATTCGTTAATGCATTCATTCCAGGCATTTTCAGATGGCGCGTTCATTGAGATTGCTGATGATAGTCTCGAAATTTTAAATGGAAACTGCATTCGTTGCCATTCGGAAGGCTTCACCAAAGACAAATCCCATATTGAAGCTGTTTTAAAAAGCAGTAAACACCGTACCGAAGTTTCTCATAGTATATCACTAGAAAAATTGACCTGCACGGATTGCCATCTTGGCGTGGTTCATCCGCACATGCCGGGTGATTTGTTCAAGGCTTATGCAGCAAAGAAGATTAAACCATATGGTACCTACGAAGAAACCGAATGTCTGGCTTGCCATAAAATGGCCACACCGGAGGTTGTAAAGGAATGGACGAAAGGCGTTCATGCCGTGAAGGGCGTGACGTGTGTTACGTGTCATGGAAACGATCACCGGTTTATTGCAAAGAAACATGGCCATGTTTCTGCTAGTACCTGCGGTGAATGCCATCAGACCCAATATATTGATTTCCGTGAAAGCAAACATCTGCAAGGTCATGCTGTGGCAGTTCCCAGCAAATTTGATGTGATCAGCACGAGGTTGTTGAATATCAAGGATTGCAAGGGGTGTCATAAATTAGGTTTGAGTTATGAGTTCGATAGAGTTGGCGGAAGTTGTGATGCCTGCCACCCAAGCCACAAATTTTCGGTGGCAGAGGCAAGGGCGTCCGATGCCTGCGAAAAGTGTCATATTGGCGGTCCTGAGCATGCCCAGTTAAATATAGCCAAGGGGTCTATTTTTGGTAAGGTAATGGAGTTGCGCAATCAGGGTTTGATTACCAAGGATTTGGTTACATGTCAATCGTGTCATGGTCCAAATAAATCTCATAATTTCAGTAAAAGTTATATTCCAAAAGAAATCGATGTAGTGCTTTTTGGGGGTCATGGATATATAAAGACGCATCTAACTCACCAATAGGGTTTGTTTGGAAGTGAGAATGAAATAGCATGTTCTAGCGAAAGTCCCACCGCCTCAAACGGTGGGACTTTTTTTTTGTATTTCTACGACAAATGAAAGGGCAAAGATGGGAAAGAATCTGGTGCAAAAAATTTTAAGTTTGCATCTGGTATCCGGCGAACTAAAAAGCGGTGAGGAGATTGCTTTTATTATTGATCAAACCCTTACACAGGACGCCACAGGGACTATGGCGTATCTCCAGTTCGAAGCTATGGGCATTCCAAAAGTCAGGACAAAACTGTCCGTAAGTTACGTTGATCATAATATGCTCCAGACCGGGTTTGAAAATTTTGATGATCACCTGTTCCTCCAGAGCATAGCAGAAAAATACGGCATTTATTTTTCCAAGCCCGGCAATGGCATTTGTCATCAGGTGCATCTCGAACGATTTGCTGTGCCAGGGGAAACCTTACTAGGGTCCGATAGCCATACGCCTACGTGCGGCGGATTGGGAATGATAGCCATTGGTGCAGGCGGTCTCGATGTGGCTGTCGCTATGGCTGGTGGGCCATTTTATGTTTCCATGCCAAAGGTAGTGTTGGTGAAATTAAGCGGAACGTTACAGCCCTGGGTAACTGCAAAGGACGTGATTTTGGAATTATTAAAAAGGGTAACGGTAAAAGGCGGCGTAGGTAAAGTATTTGAATACGGAGGCGATGGGGTAAAAACCCTTACGGTGACAGAACGTGCTACCATTACCAATATGGGTGCAGAACTGGGAGCGCTTACCTCGATTTTTCCCAGTGATGCCCAAACAAAAAAGTATCTCAGGATGCAGGGACGAGAGAATGTATGGAAACCGTTTAAGGCTGATGCCAGCGCAAAGTATGATGAGGTTATCGAGATTGACCTTTCGGCATTAGAACCGTTGATTGCCAGACCTCATAGTCCTGATAATGTTTGTAGCGTAAGAGAAGTTAAAGGGAAAAAGGTTGAGCAAGTGTGTGTTGGGAGTTGTACGAACTCATCGTATCACGACCTCATGGTGGCGGCAACCATGTTAAAGGGAAAAAAGGTGCATCCGGAGGTCAGCCTGACCATTTCTCCGGGTTCAAGGCAGGTGTTGGAGATGATAGCAAATAATGGTGCATTGACTGATATGATTCTTGCGGGTGCGCGTGTGATTGAGGTGGCCTGCGGACCCTGTATCGGAATGGGACAAGCCCCGCCGTCAGGCGGTGTTTCCGTAAGGTCGTTTAACAGGAATTTTGTGGGGAGAAGCGGGACTGCTGATGCTCAGGTATACCTGGTTAGCCCGGAAACGGCTATAGCCACGGCGATCAACGGTGTTATCAGTGATCCCAGGGAGTTTGGAGAGCCAATTGTTATTAAAGATCCTAAGAAATTTACTATTGATGACACGATGATTGTTCCGCCTTCGTTAAAACCGGAAACAGTGATGATCAGGAGAGGGCCCAACATAAAGCCTTTGCCAAAAAAAGATCCTATGCCTGACACCTTAAAAGGAGATGTCCTTTTAAAGGCCGGGGACAATATTACCACCGATGATATCATGCCGGCAGGCGCAAAGGTTTTGCCATTACGGTCAAATATTCCCGCCATCTCAGAGTTTGTATTTGAGAAGGTGGACAAGGAGTTTGTAAAACGTGCAAAGGAAAAAGGCGGGGGCTTCCTGACCGGTGGAGTAAACTACGGGCAAGGTTCAAGCAGGGAACACGCCGCCCTGGCGCCCATGTATTTAGGAGTAAAGGCAGTTATTGCCAAGTCGTTTGCCAGAATCCACAGGGCAAATCTGGTAAATTTTGGAATCCTGCCGTTAACCTTTGAGAATGAGGGTGACTATAATTCAATTGATCAGGGGGATAACATCGAGATGCCCGATATAAAAAACAGATTAAAATCAGGGAGTGCTTTGGTTGTTAATAATCTGACAAAGAATAAAACAATACGGGTAAACCATGCGTTGACCCCCCGTGAGATCGATATTCTTTGTGTTGGTGGTTTATTAAATCTCCAGGCGCAGAGCAATAATTAAGAGTGTGTTTTTATTACATAATTTTTAAAAAGTGAGATAAGGTTTATGAAGAAAATTTTTATTGCCGCGGCAATTTGTTTTATGAGTTCGGCCATTTCACAGGGCGTCTATGCACAGCAGGGTCAAAAGGTTACAGGCTCAGAAATTCTGGGAGAAAGGAAGGAGTATTATTTCGATGACGATAAAGATGGCGATCTCCCCCGGGGGTGCCAAATGGCCTTTACAGGAAAGGGAGAATCCGGGCGTTGGGTAGTTAAAAAGATTGAACATGCTCCCTCTGCGGATAATGTAGTGGTACAAATCAAACTGGATGATACTGACTATCGATTCCCCTTATTGATATTAGACGGTGTATCTTATAAGGATGCCATGGCGTTCGTTAAGTTCAGGGCTATCAGTGGCGATGTCGATCAGGCTGGCGGTTTAGTTTTTAGATACAAAGACAGTAAAAACTATTATGTGCTTAGAGCAAATGCCAAGGAAAATAATGTCAGATTATATAAAGTGGTTAATGGAAGCCGCGAGCAGATTGGTGGTAAAGACCTAAAGGTTAAATCGAATGAGTGGCATCTTTTAAAAGTGATTTATAAGGGAGATAAGATGCAATGCTTCTTTAATAACGCAAAAGTAATAGAAGCGACTGATGATACCTTTGATAGTGGAAGCGTGGGTCTTTGGACTAAGGCCGATTCTTATACCTTTTTTGATGATCTGGTGGTTCAGGAGGCAAAGTAGCGTCAGATACCTGAAGAAAACAATATGATTTAAGAAAGTTAAAGTTGAAGTGGATATATTCCTGCAAGAGTTGTGCGGTGCGATCCACCTTATATTTATTCTTCTACATATTTGCCTATTTTTCTGTATCTTGCATACCGATTCTCTATAAGATCGTCAATGGAGATGCTTTTCATTTCTGCAAGATATTTGGCTATCTGTGCCTTAAGAATGCCAGCCATCGTTTTGGGGTCCTTGTGTGCTGCGCCAAGTGGCTCTGAAATAATTTCATCAACCACACCAAAGCGTAATAGATCTTTCGCGGTGAGCTGTAAAGACCTGGCTGATATTGGCGCATTTTCTGCATTCTTCCATAAGATTGCGGCGCAACCTTCAGGTGAAATTACGGAATAATATGCATATTCCAAAATTGCAAATTTGTCACCCACTCCTATCCCTAATGCGCCACCACTACCACCTTCCCCAATAACGATATTGATAATCGGGGTTTTTAGTCGACACATCTCGTAGATGTTTTCGGCAATTGCCTGTGCCTGTCCCCTTTCTTCTGCCCCAATGTCCGGGTTGGCCCCCGGTGTGTCTATGAGCGTGACGATTGGTAAATGAAACTTTTCTGCAAGCTTCATTTTTTGTAATGCCTTTCTATATCCTTCGGGATTAGGCATTCCAAAATTGCATGCAATACGCTCCTTTGTGCTTTTACCTTTTTGCTGTCCAACAAATAAAAGTCTTTCTTGTCCAATTCTTCCCAATCCACAGATCATTGCTTTGTCATCACCGAAACGCTTGTCTCCATGAAGTTCTATGAAATCGTCAAATATCATCTGTATATAATCAGCGGAAAGGGGCCGCAAGGGATGCCGGGCAAGTTTAACAATATCGTAAGGAGTTAATTTAGAGCAGAGGTTTTTCTGAAGACGTTCTCGTCTTTCTTTTAAATTTTGTATTTCGGTACCCCTGTCAAAGTAATCATGTATGGAAGCGCTTTGTAAATCCTCAATCCGGTGCTCAATCTCTAGTATTAAATTCTCAAGTTCTGTTATCGTTTTTTCAGGCACACACTATCTCCTTGTTGCAGATTCTCACAATTACTATATCAGATTTTTCGTATTCTCACGTTTTGTAACCATAATTTTGCAATAATGAACAATTTTAATTATTTTCCCATGTATTGCAAGAAAATTGCAGCCAAAAGTCCTCATGCAAAAGGGTATTGGTTTTTGAAAAACGCAGAAAGGTTGGACGAAAGATGCATGACTTGTGCAACGATGAAGCCTTTGTCTTCTCTTTACAAAAGAAGCAATGCTCAATGACACAAATGCAGAAAAAAAAACCGGTGGATGACCCGAACGAATTTTAAGTGACAGAGTATCCTTTTTTCAAGTGCCTGCCTTTTACCACGCCATACATTGCACAGCTTATTAAATAACAACTAAGCGCAGTTGATAGCGCTAACTCAGGCATAAGCACAAAGAATAGAATGGCCGCAGAAAATTCCAGTATCATAAACCAGATTCCTTGTTTAAGGCCTATTTTGCTCGTAATATTAAAGAACGGGATTTTGCTTATCATAAATAACCCGAGCGTGAAAGTAATAAATGGTAAAAGGACTACGACGAGGTTGGTACCAAATTTTATTTGAATAAACTGATTCAGAATGACCAATTGTGCAATGGTGCCTCCAGAGAGCGTGGTGGGTAATCCCGTGAAAAAATGTCTTGATATATTCACGCCATCATCTTTTTGTATGTTAAACCTTGCCAGTCGAAAGGCGGCACATATCATGAAAAACAAACCAAGTCCCCACAAAAAGATAGCGGGAAAGTTTGCGCATGCCTTAATCATGAGAATGGCAGGAGCAATACCAAATGTTGCTAAATCAGCCATTGAGTCTAATTGCGCCCCCAGCTTGCTTGCGCTTTTCATCATGCGGGCAAGTCTTCCATCAAAGGCGTCCAGCGCCATAGCTGCTACAATTAACCAGCCAGCAATTTCAAGCTGATGATTTGAAGCGCATAAAATCGAAGTAAAACCGCAAATAATATTTCCCATAGTAAATACTGTGGGTAACATTTCCCTTATTTTCAAAGTGTGCCTCCGGATAAAAGGATATAAGACGGGGAAAAACCTTTTTTGCATGCAAAGTTAACTTAACATGTTTTAAAAATTAAAGGCATAATTATACACAATTTTTGCTGAGGCATAAAGAGATGTTGTGTGAAAACATCGAAAACCTACTATTTTCAATTGAACAAAAATTGTGCCTTAGATACAGAAGAACCAATCTTTTATTTTATTTTTTATAACTATAATATTTGCTGGACGTTATACATAGGTGAGGTATTATTTAGAAGTTACAATATCAGAGGGGTTTTTTGAAAATGCAGTAGAATTACTGCAGAGTTTAAATCTAAATACTGCATTGACAGTTCAAAAAAAAATTCAAACAAAGTGTTTGTAAAAGAACCGTGTTTCTGCTAATATTTTTGTTCTCTATGAATTCCGTTCGATTGTTAAAGAATGCCTATATAGGCATATTGTTATCCATGGTCGTTTTTGCTGCCTTTTTCACGGGTTGTGCAACACAGCGCTCCGGATTGAGAAACATTACGGCGGTTTCCCGGTATTTTGATAAAGATACGAATACCGTATGGAACGCTATAGATCAGGCTGTTACAGGGATTCCGATTGAAATAAAAGATATGGAAAAAGGATTTTTAAGAACCCAGTGGATAAAAGGCTGGTCTACGCAAAAGTCTAGCGGGATACTTACGGACGGGGCATGGCAAGAGCGATATCGTTTGTTTATCCAGGTAACGGGAGAGCAGGACAAAACCTATGTTTCCCTACATACCCAGATTGAAGAAAAAGCGCCGGGTGGAAGCCGGGCATACCGATGGAATCGCACGGTATCAGATGGTTCCATTGAGCGAGACTATTTGCAAAGGATAGAAAATATCCTTGGTGACCAATGACTCTTTCACAAAAGAAGGAATCTATAATATGTTGGTTTCCCTCTTTCTTATGAAAATGTCCTGTGCAGTTCAGTGTGGAAACTTCCTAAAAATCAAAGGATAACTTTTTAAGACGACAAGCCCATTAAAATTCCTCATGGCTTTAAAGCGGACAATTTTTGCCGGCATTTTGTTTTTGCATTTGACAGGTTTTCTGTCTCTTTTCACTTCAAAATCTCTAGAGGCTCAAACAGAGACTGAGCCAGCAGAGAATTTTCAACTCCAGACGTACCTCACGGAAGAAGAAGCCCTTGCCCTGGTATTCCCCGAGTGTGATGAAATTATATCCGACGAGTTTGTTATGTCTCCCGAAGAAAAAAAACAACCTTGAAAAACTTCTGAGCAGACGGCTCTATGAAAATGGATTTAAGGTTTATCTTGGGAAAACGAAAGGAGTTATTCAGGGCTATGCGATTATTACAGAAGAAATTGGAAAGTTTCACCCGTTTACCTTTATTGTGGGTGTAACTACACAAGGGAAAATCAAGGATGTTGCAGTCCTTGTTTACCGTGAAAGCCGGGGTGGGGAAGTTGCTAAAAAAACGCTTCCTCTATCAGTTTCCTGGTAAATCTCTTAAAAATCCTATTCGTATAAATAAAGACATCATTAATGTTACGGGAGCTACCATGTCCGTGCAGTACATGTGTGCCGGCGTGAGAAAGGTGCTTGCTGTTATTGATTCATATTATCTCAGCGGGAGAAGAAGTGGAGATACGATCTCACGTGCAAACGCACCTGCTGCATTGTCTGTAAAAGAAGAACCGGTAAGCGAGACAAACATATCTCAGAATGTGAAAGCCAGGACGGCTGACATTCAGAAAAGCACAAAACAAGACAAAAAACAAAACGACAATCGCGAGGGGCAGTCCTCTGAGGTAAAAATAATAAAGCAAACACGCATGATCATGGGCACCTTTGCTGAGGTGTCGGTATATTCGAAGGATGAAAAGACGGCAGGTCAGGCCGTTGAAGGGGCATTGGATGAGATGGAACGTATGGACCGTATTATGAGTAATTACAAACAGGATAGCGAACTTTCTCAGATGAATAAGTATGCGGCGAAGTCGCCAGTTCACTGCCAGGGAGAACTCCTCGATGTGATTGAGCGGTCTCACTATTACAGTGAACTCAGTGGCGGCGCTTTTGACATCACGGTCTCCCCGCTCGTTACCCTGTGGGGATTTTTTCAGGGAAAAGGACATGTCCCCACTGACAAAGAGATAGAAAAAGTCTTACCCGCCGTATCCTATAAGAATATCGTGATTAACAAAAATACTGGTACAAAGAAAGTAAACACGGTGTTTTTTAAAAATACACAGACACAAATTGATTTGGGCGCTATTGGAAAGGGATATGCCGTAGACAAGGCGCTGGAGATCGTAAAAAAATTTGGCTTGGAGAATGCATGTATCAATCTTGGAGGAAATATTTACGTATTAGGCACTCCCCATGATAAAACTGCATGGAAGATTGGTGTCCAACACCCACGCAATAAAGGTGAAATCCTTGGTTATCTGGAACTCAGGGACGAGGCTACGGCCACATCGGGAGATTACGAGCGGTTCTTTGAGATGAATGGGAAACGCTATTCTCATATCATAAACCCGCTTACAGGCAGGCCAGTAGCCGGTACCATTGCAACGACCATTGTTGCCCCCACGGGGACGGAGGTTGATGCCCTATCGACCAGCCTTTTTGTCCTGGGTCATGAGAAAGGCCTGGAACTTATTAAAAAAATCCCCAACGTCCACGCCATGATTATCTATGAAGGAAATGACGGGAAAATCATAATTGAGATGACCAAGGGCTTTGCAGATAAATTCAAGAAATCCCCGGTCAAAGGAGAAGACAATGTCAAGTGGCATGTGGTCGCTTCCCATAAGCAATAAGATTTTTTTTACCTTTTTTTTAGCCATCATGGCGATTGCCCTGGGCGTTGGCTTCCTCAATTATTATGAGCGAACAGGGTTTTCTGCACAAAAAACCATACGCTACTATTGTGGCGATGAAGAGGAAGAACTTGACGTCCCGCTGTCAGCAGAAGAAAATAAATTAAAACTCGAAGAAGGGTTGTTTTTCCCAAAATCCTACCGGGAACTCTTGGAGGTGACCCATACCCATATCTTTTCAATGCCCATTGTGGTATTCATCCTCTCCCGCATTATGGCGATGACGCATACCCGCGAGGAGTTAAAGGTTACGATCTACGGAGTTTCGTTTGTGGGAATTCTCTTGAATCTTGCCTCGCCGTGGCTTATCAGATATTTATCTCCTCATTGTGTAATCGCCTTTACGATATCCAACATTTTCATTATCCTGAGCTTTGGTGCCTATATATTCATCCCCCTTTACGAAATGTGGTTTAGAAGAGATCATAATGCAGCATAGCCACAATCAAATCCCCTCTATCGGTAGGACAAGCGTCCCCGCTTGTCATTATGAGGTCAACCGTGGACGGTTGACCTACCGCAGGGGTTTAGGGATGTGTAAAAAAATTATATAAAAAAGAAGTATTTGCACGGTAATGCGATAGCACAGTATAGCGGAAAGGTGTTAAATAAGTTGACATGTACTGGTCATTGCGAGCGGCAGCGAATCTATCCAGCGATAGAGCCTGCTTTGGGCTTGTGCCATCGCAATAATAACTTTCTTTACGCGGTTGCTATACAGTATATTGTTTCTTGAAAATATGGCCATTTTCACATCTGGTAGCCGCAGCCTGCAAGACTACGGCTGCCTATGGTAATGTTCGTGTTCAATGAATTTCAAACAGTAGTTCCTCATCCCCGGTGGGAGAGGTCAAGGTGCGGGTGAAAGAAGAATGCTTGCCCCCACTGTTAGCCACTCCAATCAAAGAGATAGAAATGTTTCGTTGTCGAAAACCTGATTTATACTGATTTACATGCAATTTGGAACCGTCTGCATCATCGGTCCGGGACTCATTGGCGGGTCCATCGGACTAGGACTGAAAAAAAGGAATCTGACAAAGACCGTCATTGGCGTTGGTCACCGGTCTTCCTCCATCGAAGCTGCTGTTAAAATGCATGCCATCGATAAAGGGACGTTGCATGCCGGGGAGGCAGTGAAGAATGCGGATATTGTCATACTCGCCACGTCGGTAAACCAGATTATCGATACTGCAAAAAAAGTCATACCTTGTATGAAAAGTAACGCTATTCTCACCGATGTGGGCAGTACGAAACATCATATCGTTCAGCAAATTACTCAAAATATCAGGGACGACATTGCATTTGTTGGTGCGCATCCTATTGCAGGGTCAGAGCAAAGGGGCGTTGAGTTTGCCTCGCCGGATCTTTTTGTGGGCTCCAACTGTATCATAACGCCTCTCAATGAGAATGCAAAGGGATTGGAGACCATTTCTTCTCTGTGGCAACTTTTGGGGGCTAAAATTATCTATTTGAGCTCTGAGCAGCACGATGAAATACTTGCATACGTGAGTCACCTGCCCCACCTGATTGCCTCATGTCTGGTGAATGCAATCAAACAAGAACATCTTGTTTACGGTGCAAGCGGGTTACGGGATACGACAAGGGTTGCATCCGGGGATGCGGAATTGTGGGTAAATATTTTTGATCACAATCGTGATAATGTTATAAAGTCCATCGACCAGTTTATGGCCGAACTTGCTGGATTCAAAGACGATCTCCTGAGAAAAAATAATATTACGTTACTGGACAAGCTGCACAAGGCAAAAGGGTCACGTGACAGTGTCTTTCAGAATAACGTAAAAAATCAGGGAAGGACAAATACTTGAGCTGGTTTCTGGGCAGTATGAACCATACAATCCCCTTAAAATAAACTGTGGGCAAGGGGATTATAAAATAACTGGGAAAAGCACAACCCCCTGGATCCCCCTTTTCTAATGGGGATTTTAAGGTGTCCCCCTTAACAAAGGGGGTAAAGGGGGTTGTAAGAAACTTGCAAAGAAAAGAAGGATTTACACGGTAAACTATAAACGAGTGACTTTTATGTATTCGCGCATCGAAGTATTTTTTAAAGACGAACTTCCCGATCCTCTGGGAAATAATGTACGATCAGAAATCGAGACATTCGGTTTCCCTGAAGTCACGAATGTCCGAATCCGTCAGGTTTACATCATCTTTGGGAAGATAAACAAAGATGATCTGGATACGATTGCCCACAGACTCCTGGTGGATACGGTTACCCAGGATTATCAGATTTCAGATTTCGGATCTCGGATATCGGATTTGAGGCACCATGTTGTGGAAATCAGCCGCAAGCCAGGCGTTATGGACCCCGTTGAGCACTCGGTTTTGAAGGCAATTCGTGATATGGGAATAAACCTCGGCGGTGTGAAAACCGCGCAAAAGTATTTTCTGGATGGGAATATCTCACAGGAAGCGATCCACAGTATAGCGACCAGGATCCTCGCAAACACAAAGATCGAGGATGTTTTTATCTACCCGGAAATACCTAACTACAACCACGATACGATTCAGTATGCCTTTAAAAAGCAGCACGTACCGTTATTACGTGCAGACAATAACCAATTGGAAGAGGTAAGTGCCCGTGGCCAGCTCTCTCTCAATTTACCAGAGCTGCAATCGATCCAGAAGTATTTCCAGTCCCTCAACCGGGAACCTACCGACATCGAACTTGAAACCATTGCACAGACATGGTCTGAACACTGTGTCCATAAAACCTTTAAGGGTATTATCGATTTCGATGGAATGAAAATCGATAATTTATTAAAAAATACTATCATGAAGGCAACCAGTGAGCTGAACAAGCCCTGGTGTGTGTCTGTATTTAAAGATAACGCCGGCATCGTTGATTTTGACAGAAACTATAACATTTGTTTTAAGGTAGAAACCCATAATCATCCCTCTGCCATCGAACCGTACGGAGGCGCTAATACCGGCGTTGGAGGCGTCATCAGAGATATCATGGGTACAGGATTGGGGGGAAAGCCCATCCTGAATACGGATGTATTTTGCTTTGGTAATCCGGATACCTCCCTCGATAAAATCCCCAAAGGTGTTTTGCATCCAAAGAGAATTTTTAAAGGGGTCGTTGCCGGTGTACGGGATTATGGAAATCGTATGGGCATTCCTACCGCTAATGGCGCTATCTTTTTTGATGAACGATACCTTGGTAATCCCATCGTTTTTTGTGGAACTGTGGGCATCATACCAAGGGATAAGTGCAAAAAAACTGCACAGCCCAACGACCTTATTGTTGTCGCCGGGGGCAGAACAGGACGCGATGGTATCCACGGGGCCACATTCTCTTCCGCAGAATTGAATGAGCAATCTGAACAGATGTCAGGTGGCGCCGTTCAGATCGGCAATGCAATAACGGAAAAGGCGTTGCTGGACGTGCTTTTACAAGCCCGTGACAAAGGACTGTACCATTGCATCACCGATTGCGGAGCCGGAGGGCTATCCTCTGCTGTGGGTGAAATGGGTCAAGACCTGGGAGCACATGTCCATTTGGAAAAAGTGCCCCTGAAATACGAAGGCCTTTCCTATACGGAAATCTGGATCTCCGAGGCACAGGAGCGGATGGTACTCGCCGTTCCTCCGGAAAAAGAGGATGACCTTCTGAAACTCTTTCAGGCAGAAAGCGTCGAGGCCACGGTTATCGGAAGATTCACGAACGACAAAATATTGCGCCTGTCATATAATGCTCACGTGGTCGGTGAAATGGAAATGGATTTCCTCCACGACGGTATACCCCGGCTGGAACGCAAAGCCACATGGCATAAACCCATGTTTGAGGAACCTGCGCTGCCGGAAAAAGAAGATTTTGGAAATGATTTGAAAAGGATACTCTCAGCATGGAACGTTTGCAGTAAGGAATGGGTTATACGCCAATACGACCATGAGGTACAGGGTGGGAGTGTACTAAAACCTCTTCAGGGTCTACACAATGATGGGCCGGGTGACGCTTGTATTATTACGCCCGTCTTGGGATCCATGAGAGGTATTGTCGTATCCAATGGCATGAATCCTCGATACGGCGATATAGATCCCTATCACATGGCAGCCTCCGCCATTGATGAGGCGCTGCGGCAGATCATCGCTGTTGGCGGGAGTTTGGACCAGGTCGCGCTCTTAGATAACTTCTGCTGGGGTAACACCAACAAGCCTGACCGTCTCGGTAGTCTCGTGAGGGCTGCACAGGCGTGTCATGACATCGCCATTGCGTATGGAACCCCGTTTATCTCCGGAAAGGATAGCCTGAATAACGAATTTGTTACGGACAAAGAAACGATTGTCATACCGCCGACCTTACTCATTTCTGCCGTCTCCGTCATGGAAGACGTACGAAATGCCGTATCGATGGATATCAAAGAACCCGGCAACCTGGTCTATATGGTAGGTCTCACTCGTCCTGAGCTCGGCGGTTCGCATTATTATCACATCCACGGATATAAGGGAAATAATGTTCCAAAGGTAAACCCCGTTTTAGGAAGAAAAATCATGGAGACCCTTTCACAGGCAACGAAACTCAGGATTATCAGGTCTTGTCATGACTGCTCTGAAGGTGGCCTTGCCATTGCAGCCGCAGAAATGGCTTTCTCCGGAGGATATGGCATGACACTTAACCTTTCTGCTGTTGTTACAGAGGGGTCTATTCAGAGGAATGACACGCTCCTTTTTTCCGAATCAAACAGTCGTTTTGTTGTTGAGGTTCGGCCTGAGCATCAGAAACAATTTGAAAAAATAGTAAAAGACATTCCTTGCGGATTGTTAGGATCGGTTACGGCAGAGCCGCTCCTTACAATATATGGTCTCAGCAAAAAACCCGTTGTTAACGAAAACATCTACGATTTGAAAGAGGCGTGGCAAGCGCCGTTGAGGTGGTAAAGAGTCGTGCGTTTCACGAAGACATTTACCTGTCTTGTCGTCTTTGCGATGGCCTTCAGCCCAAAATAATCTCTCTCCTTGTGATGATAAGAGCTCGCCACATCGCTTCGCTCCTCGCGATGTCGTCCCGGTTTTGTCTTTGCGCGGGCGCTCAGCTTTAAGACTCCATGAGGGAAAGATGGGTATAGAATCTATTGATTGCCTAAGAGATTATATCCCCTCTTATTTGCAAAACCCAGCTTGAAGATCCTGTCCGCCAGGGCGTCTTTTGTCAGTTTTTTATTTGCCGTTATATTCAGTTTTGCTGATAATGCCACAAGGACATCCTTTTTGTGTTTTGTAAGTTCTTCAAGGATCCTCTCGGTAGGCAACCCTTCTAGCTGAATTTGTAAGGTATTTATGTCAATGGCAACACTTTTGGTTTTCCCTGATTTTGCCTTTTTCGGAAGGAGTATTTCCGCAAGGAGCGGCTTGTCTTTCAGGGTGTTAAAGAATGACACCAGGGTATGAATAGCGTTGGCTACGTGGTGAATCTCAGATGCGTCGGGGAAACGGCCAATGCCTTCCCGTAGTACCTCAAGTTCTTTTATTATCTCCGGGATCATGTGTGCCATCCTTTGTCTTTCTGTCTCTCCCGGAAGTAATGAGAGGCATTCCTTTGTTTTTGTTAACGTATCAACCAGGTCGATTTTTTTTGCCCTTTTTGCCATGTTAATCACCGCCGACCTTCTGTAAAAATTCCTTGGTTACCTCTTTGTACTGCTCAGCAACGCGCATGGCGTTATCGTCGTTCATGAGGAAAACCGGTGTGGATTGTGCTGCGGCTTCGGTGTAGCCAATACCCCATGAAATATAGTTCTCAAAACAGACGTCGCCGTGTTCGTCACGAATATCCTGCATAATCTTCTTATTCATGCCTACCATATGGGGTCCTGCCTTATGAACCATGGTAAACAAGATGCCTTTCAAGGCAACACATGCTGTATCTACCCTTGCAATCCGGTATTTCTGAACCAGCACGTTGTTAAGCTCTGAGATTTTCCTGATAAGAATATTGATCCCAATCGTTGACAAGTGGTCAGGAATGGTCGTTATGATATAATAGTCGCTTGCCGCCAGAGAGTTTTGGGTAACCAGGTAAAGATTCGGCGGACAATCAATCAGAATATAGTCGTAATGGTCTTTTATTTTATCCAGCGTCTTTCTCAGGATATGGCGTTGCTCCACATAAAAACGGGCGTCTCGTGCATCACGGGAAGTATCGATACCGAATTCTGATTTTATCTTATTCAATGACCTTCTCAGCAGATTGATTTGCTCGTGATAAAAACTCGTTTCATTCCTCCGGGTAGTTTTTGCGGCCAGTTCGAGATCAATTCCCAGGAGTTCAATATCAGATGGAATCAGTTCCAACAGGGAGATAACCTCGTGTACCCCGATTCTTAGTGGGAATTTCCATAGGATGGTATTTATATCAAAAGTATCCAGGGTATTATTCAGATATGCATGGAACAAGTTTGATACGGTGCCCTGCTCCCGTTTAAATTTCTCCCATCGTTCCGGAATCGTGCACAAGAACGTCAGATTGGTTTGAGGGTCGGTATCGATGAGCAAGACCTTTTTCTGGTGAAATCGAGCCAGGGCGCATCCGATGTGATAGGTGGTGGTCGTCTTGCCGACTCCGCCTTTGTAGTTAATGAACGAAATGACCTTCGCCATAACGGTACGCTCCTTGAGAGAAATCTGGTTCTACAGTGCATTCTTAATATAGAGTAAACGCATGAAATAAGTTGAAAGGTACTGGTCTTTGCGAGCACATTCGCTTTGCTCAGTGTAAACTCCGCGAAGCCGAAGTTGCGAGCCCAAGCGAAGCAAACCCATGAGATTCCTCGCTTTGCTCGGAATGACAGTCATAGAGATTGCTTCGGGCTAGCGCCCGCGCAATGACAACGTTCCTTGTGTGTTTTCTATAGCACGTTTTATGACGGTACCCACGTGATTCGGGTAAATAGCGGAGTAGTTTTCTTCCGGATTATTTACTGGAGAACTCGATGCGCTTGATAAAAGCTTCTGCTTTCCCCTCATTTCCAGATGAAGAGGTATCAACTGCGAGACTAATCCCTGATACCGAGGGAACCGCATCGTTGAAAAAGTCTTGAAACGCGCGGCTCAAATCAAACTTTGAAATTATCGATTCTCCAGGTTTCGGATTTCCTAAACAAACAAAACGACCTCCTTCGTTAAAATATCTTCCCCGGTAAGGTTTGTTAACTGTATCCTCTTTGCTGAGAAACAGGCCTATGAAATAGGGACTGTCTGGTACAAAAAAGGATCCACTGGGCAATCGGGCGTCACCAAAAAAGACATAAACCATCAACGCTTCATTGTTAACTTTTTTCTCATAGGAGGCATCCTGTGGGTAGCGAAGAATTCCCCATTCAATCGTTATGTTCGAAAATTCTTTCGGATTAAAAGACTCGTTGACAAGAAAAACCCTGGCAGGTTGCTTCGCTTTTACCATGAGTGCACGTTCATCTGCTGATAATTCAATTACTCTATTGTCCTGAGTTCTGTCCTCAAAATAAAACCCCTTTGACTCTAACCATCCATGAACAGAACCTCCTGAATAATCAGAAAAATCGATGAGGAAGTTGTCTTGATGACCGCCGTCTCCGCCCTGTTTGCCCATACGATAGTTATTGGTGAATCTGGGCAAATCCAGAATCCCGGTTTGTTCCCTTTCTTCAGGAAATACGTTGCCGATGAAAGCAAGCATGATGACCACGAGGACACTTGCTACGATAGAATTTTTCATTTCGGTTGTCTTTTTAACCCTTCTTTTTCAACTGATTGGCAACGGCCTGAGTTGCCCGTTTAACCGCTTCCTGGTCGCCGAGGTAGTAATTGCGCCGGGGAGTGAGATTGTCCTCAAGTTCGTAAACCAGCGGAATACCGGTAGGGATATTGAGTTCCACAATTTCTTTGTCGGAAATGTTGTCCAGATATTTTACCAATGCCCGGAGGCTGTTGCCATGTGCGGCGATAATCACTTTCTTTCCGGACCGGATTGTAGGCGCAATCACTTCATGCCAGCAGGGAAGAAACCGTTCTACGGTGTCTTTCAGACATTCCGTGAAGGGGATATGTTCCTTTGCCAATTGCTTGTACCGGGGATCATGTGCCGGGCTTCTCGGATCGTTCAGTTCCAGTGCGGGCGGTCGAATATCATAGCTGCGTCTCCACAGCTTGACCTGTTGTTCTCCGTACTTCTCGGTTGTTTCTGCTTTGTTAAGACCCTGCAGTGCGCCGTAGTGCCGTTCATTAAGCCGCCAGTCTCTCGTTACCGGTATCCACATGAGATCCATTTCGTCCAGCATGATCCACAGGGTTCGTATCGCCCGCTTGAGTACGGAGGTAAAGGCGGTGTCAAAGGTATATCCCTCCTTCTTGAGGGTTTGTCCTGCCTGCCTTGCTTCTCCGACGCCTTTTTCCGAAAGGTCAACATCGGTCCATCCGGTAAATAAATTGTCCCTGTTCCAAATGCTTTCGCCGTGTCTCACCAATACAAGTTTATACATGGGCTAGATTCCTCTCTTCGTCGTTGTTTTGTTTATCAGTAAAGGTTATGGTAACAGTTTGTCCTCACACCTGACCCCTCCCACCAAAGGCATTGAAGGGAATAATTGTTCTCACAATGCCCTTGATTCTATCTATAATTTAAACGGAAAGCAATGATTTGTTGGGAGGCGCTACCGTCTCTGAAATGGGGTTAGGAAATTTCTTTTCCAGGATTACGATGCGACGAACTGGTCACTGCAAAAGCAACCTCCTTTTTATCAGGGTGGGTGCAAAAGGTTTTTATGCCTTCCCGATCTTGAGCCATGAGCTCAAAAGGTTTCTTCGGTCTTCGCTTACTTTCTCTCAGGGTTGTTACGGTACCGCTGTTTGCGGCATCACCGGTCAGGTGGAAACCGCCAAGTCCTTCGATAGCAAGCATAGCGCCCTTTTTGAGGAGTTTGATGGTTTTTTTCAAAACGGTTTGCTGGTTTTGCGTTTTCAAATGCAAGTCAGAAACTGATATCTGCGGAACTCTACCGTTCACGTCCATACCTATAATCCGCATGCGGAGCAGGCAGTGGGTTGTACATGAACATACCGGTAATATTGAGTCTGATTTTGCTATACCTACCCGTTACAACCCGAATCTATTGATCAGATGGACATTGACCGATGTTTCTTGCTTACCCACAGGAAATTTAACTTCTTCCCATTTCGGATGTCGCTGTATTTTCCTGATGTCAATCCTTGAGAAACCGATCGGCTCCTTTGGTATTCCCAGAATACCGCTGCGTTCCAAGATGCCGCTGTTATTAAGATCATGATAGGCAGAAAGCGAGTATTCCCCTGGCGCGACATTTTCAATCTTGTATATCCTGGTGTGTTCCGTTTGGCGGATAAGGTGTGCCTCAATTTCCTGGTAACCTTTATCTCTTTTCCGATGGCATTCATCGTTATCGCAGATTGAAAACCGCACGGGGGCTTTGTTCCCGATGTCCGTAAACCTGTCTACCGTGACAATTACGTCCCCGGCATAGATATGAAATGAAATAACAGCCCATAGCAAACCTGCCAAAAGAGGAATCTTTTTTCTCTCCTTCTGTCTTTCTTTTCGTTTTAAAGGGAAGATAGTCATGTTTTTCTCCATAAATTTGAAAGGAATTCTTTGCCGTCAATTATTCCTGAAATGAAATACCTAGAGGTAACCCAAATGGATAAATGATAACATACCTAACGCAGCGAAACCGCTACCACTTCTCCGTTGTGAAAGCGGGAGATTGCTTCGGAAAAGACCCCTCGCAATGACCCTGGTTATGCCTTTGATGACATATGGTGCGTTGTCATTGTGAGCACATTCGCGTGGCTCAGGGTAGACTCTGCGAAGCAATCTTTCTCTCATAAACAAATGGTGCCTCCTGATAAGGGGTAAATAGGGTTGTGAAAAAACTTACAAAAACATGTTCTCATAGAACTCGTCCTCGTAAAAACGGAGAATGGGAAAAGAAGTTTTTACACGGTAATACTATACTGCCTAAAAGCAAAAAATACAAGCCGGAGATAGGTGCCCGTATAAGCAAGGGAAACGGGCTGTGTCTTTGATAAATTCTTGACCGCTGGCTGCCATAAGGGCTACAATAATAATTTCTTTTTGAGTCGTTTTTCTTTAGAAATCTTTACAAAGGGAGGCTGGAGATGGAAAAGGCAGTCATTGCAACGAATACGGCGCCTGCGGCAATCGGGCCATATTCCCAGGCAATCAGGATGGGGAATATGGTGTTTCTGTCGGGGCAGATACCCTTACACCCTGCAACGGGAGAAATTGTGCAGGGTGATATCAAGGTACAGACCCGGCAGGTATTGGAAAATCTTAAATGTATTCTGGAAGCTGCGGGATCATCTCTGGACAAAGTGGTAAAGACAACGATCTTTATGAAAGACCTGAATGACTATGCGGCAGTGAATGATGTTTACCGGGAGTATTTCCCGCACAAACCGCCAGCCAGGGCCGCAGTGCAGGCGGCAAAATTGCCCAGAGATGCAGGTGTGGAGATAGAGGCGATTGCCTTTAGCGGTTAAAAGAAAAGTTTGACTTGCATTTCAAAAACTGTTAACATCGTCACTGTTATTTTTTGGTGCGGCACAGCCGCAACAAAATCCCTCTTATCGGTAGGACAAGTATTCCCGCTTATCACCTTATGATGCCAACCGGGGCGGTTGACCTACCTCAGAGGTTTTAGGGAAGCTGTGAAAAAATCTGTTAAAAACATATGCTAACGATAACGGCAAAGGCAAAACATAGAGATATTTTTCCTGAAGTAGTAAATCTCCTGGACAATTCGAAGAAGTTTTTTGAACGAATTGGCGCCACTGATATGGAGAAAAAGGTGGTTGAAATGCGCACCCAGCTGGAAGAACCTTTTTATTTGCTGGTGGCCGGTGAATATAACTCAGGGAAATCCAGTTTTATCAACGCAATGTGTGGTGAGCATGTATTACAGGATGGCCCGACGCCCACGACGAATCGAATTACCTTGCTGACGTATGGTGAGAAGGTTGAAGTCAGGGAAGTGGGAGACCATTTGTGTCAGGCGACTTATCCGATGGAATCATTGAAAAACGTAACCCTCGTTGATACCCCCGGGACGAATTCCATTATTGTAGAACATGCCGCATTGACGGAAAGCTTTGTGCACCGGGCGGAACTGGTACTCTTTATCACTTCATCAGATCATCCATTCACCGAGAGCGAACGGCAATTTCTGCAATTTCTCAAGGGAAAATGGGGACGAAAAGTGTTGTTTATTCTTAATAAAATAGACCTGAAGTCTCCCGAAGAGCTCAATGAGATTGTGTCTTTTCTGGAAAAGAATTGTTACCGGTTGCTGGGTTTTGAACCAAAAATTTTACAGGTCTCCGCAAAGGATGCCTATAAAGCGAAAGTCGAAAATGATATGCTTCTCCTGGAAAAAAGCAAGATTAAAGAGGTTGAAGCTTTTGTGTTTGATAAACTCGATCTCGATACAAAGATCGATTTTAAACTGGTTAGTCCTTTAAAATACCTGCATAACGTGTTTCAAGACCTGCATCAGAATCTCAGTGAGAAGGTCAATAAGTGCAACACCGATATAAAAAGCATCGAGCGGTTTGAGACGCGGCTGAAGAATAAAAAGCAGGATATGCAAGAGTATACCTTGAAATACCGGGATGAAATTAAACTCGTATTCTCCCGGTTAAAAGAGAAGCTGGATAACTTCCTGAATTCCTACGTCACGATGAGGTCCGTAGTCCTTTCTAAGGTAGGGCGGGAAAAAATCAGTGAACGGTTTAAAAGGGAAGTGTACGGCCTTTTAAACCCACAGACAGACCTGGAGCGGATTATTGACGATATGGTGGATTATGTTTCAAGAAATAACCGTTCATTGTGGGACCTGGCGCGCGATCATATCGAGAAAGAAGTTGGGTATGACCGCAGGGCAGGTGGTATCGTTGAAGGGCATACCGAACGGCATTACGACGACCGAAGGCACGAGATTGAGATTGCCTTAAAGGCGCGTTCCAAAGAATTCAGGGAACTGGATATCGAGCGTGAAGCGGAGAAATTAAACAGTTCGGTACAGGCTGGGTTTATTAGTTTTTTACTGACAGAGGCGTTTGCCATTGGTGTTGGGGTTGGAGCTACGATAGTGGTCTCCTGGCTTATACCTCCTCAGGTAACTATAGGGATAGCCGTAGCATTGGCATTTATTGGCCTGGCTATTTTCCCTCAAAGAAGGAAGTCGTTCCGTAATGAATTTATTAAGCGGACCGATGCCATCTGCGAGCGGTTTGTTGAGTTTATGAAATTCGAAATCAATAAGGCGATTGATCGCGTAATAGAAGATATTAGCAACAATATTTCATCCTATCGCGATCTCCGTTGGACAGAACGGGAAGAAACGGTGCGTCAGGTGTCAGAAGTGAACACGTTGCTGGAAAATGTAAAAAACCTTATGAGAAAAAGCGGTTTAAGCTAATGGGAACAGGAAACCGTTGTTAAACAGAGATCGGATGCGGTTTGGGATTGGATATGATATTCATAAACTCGTTGAAAACCGCAAGCTGGTGCTGGGTGGGGTCGAGTTTGATTACCATTTAGGATTGCTGGGTCATTCGGATGCTGATGTCGTGCTTCATGCTATATGCGACGCACTGCTCGGGGCAGCAGCCCTCGGGGACATTGGAGAGCACTTCCCGGATACGGATCCGAAATGGAAAGGGGTATCCAGTAAGTTGTTCCTTCTAAAAGTTGCCGAACTTTTGAAAGAGCGCCGCTACAGGGTGAATAATGTGGACGTCATGATTCTTGCCCAAAAACCGAAGCTTGGACAGAAAAAACTGGAGATGAAAAAGAATATAGCGGAATGGCTCTGCGTAGATGTTGGCAGGGTTAACATCAAGGCAACAACAATGGAAGGTGTGGATGCCATTGGCCGTGGTGAGGCTATTGCAGCCCAGGCCATTGCGAGTTTATGCGAGGATCTGTAATTGTAAAGGACTAAGTGGTTTTACCATGGCAATCTGGAAAAGAAAACTAAAGAAAAAAGAATCTGGCGAGCTTTCTCAGAAAGAAGGTGTTCCGGAAGAAACCGGTGGGAGTAGTCAGCCGGTGACAACCGGAGAAGAAATACTGGCTAAAGAACAGACAATAGAACAGCCAAAAGAGAAAGAGCCGGTTCCTGAAAAACCACCGGAAGAAAAATTTCGTGAATTCACAGAGGACTTTGTGCCTGGCGGGGTGCTCATATTCGACAAGAAGATATCAGGTTTTTTTGGAAAGGGATTCTGGGGTATATTGTCGGTACTCATCTTCCCGCCGGTATTGGTATTTGCCTTAAGCATTGTTGTTATTGTCTGTATGCTCGTCTTTCCCTTAATAGCAATAGTGCTTGTTGCATTAATACCCGCGGTTTTTGTAACCCTGTCCATCTTGATTATTGCACTCCCCGTGTTCTTTCCGTTGCTAATCTTGTTTTTGCTTATTACCGGCAAAGGCAGATTGCTCCTTGGTTCAGAGGGAAAGTGGTTTGGCATTGAGATGTTTGGGAAGAGTTATACCCTGAAATAACCGTTTGAGTGAAATTCGTTTTTCGTAGTCGCCATCCTGGCTTAGGAATTGTCAATAAATAACGGCAGCACTTCATTGCGGACTTGATAGATTGTTTGCATGAAGAAAGATGATATTCACTTCAGCAAAAGTATAAGTTTGTTTTTCTTTGCTTTACAAGAAAGTATCAATTATATTGTAAAAAAAAACATCGTCCTGGCTGAATTTTATTACCAACGGATACATGGGAAAAGTTGTTTTCTTAAATAATAGCTTTATCGGCATCCTAATAGTATGGTTTCTTTTGTGCATATTGCCAGGCGACTGTTTCTTGCTAGGCTGTGGAGAAAAGGATTCATTCCATTGTAGTGAAAGGGAATCTGCCGGTTTATCGCACCATGATGACAGTTCTTCTCTCCCCAGTGACGATCAGCATTGCTCACATTGTTGTCTCCTGTGTGCCCACAATGTAGTTATGGGTTTATTACAAAACTCGTCATTATTTATCAGTAGTCCTTCCAGTAGGTTTCAAACCCGTCCTTGTAATCATTTCAAAAGCATTTTCCAGACAATCATTTATCATCCACCGCGTTTAGCCGCATAATCCAGTCTATAACTTTCAACATCTCATAACGTTGTATCGAGTTGCTACCGAAAGACACGGGACATCCGTGAAACAACCGATACCTCCGGTTGGCTGCGTCATGTAATCTGTACAACCTCTTTTGCTTACTCAAGGCAGGTTTCAAGATTGCAGCTACCATTGGAATTTCCTGATGGTATGAGTAATTTCACCTGAAAATAACAATACGCTGTCATGCTGGGCACTTCGCCGTTTGCCATTCTGAGCGAAGCGAAGAATCTTTATTGCCGCTCAGGGTGGCAGTATGCAGAAATCTTCAGTTTGCGATGGATCGCTTCAGAAGAATTCCTGTGAGCAATTATTCATTCCTTGGTTTATCGTGAAAGGTTCTTGTTATGGATATGCATTTTCGGTTTAAACCTCATCTTCAAAGATATGGGTTCATTGTTTTTGTTATTATCGTGTATGCGTCTTTTTTTTTTGCCGGGTTTCCGGCTATCAGCCTTCGGGAAGGATCTTCCTGCCAAAGCTCCTGACCAGAATGATCAGGTATCAAACAAAAAGATTTCACTCGAAGAGGCCATTCGTATTGCCGTCGAAAAGAATCCTTTTTTGCAATCGACCAGGGATCAGCTGGAAGCTTCTTTGGGTTCGCTGAGGCAGTCGAAATTATATCCCAATCCCGTTCTCGAGTTTTTGGCAGAAGAAATTCCTGAAGATGAAATTGGATTAAATCAGAGCCAGAACCTCGTGGCAGTAACTCAGCCCATCATCACGGGGGGTAAAAGAGGATTAGGAATCAGGGTTAGTGAAAAAGCAAAAGAAAAAGACGAGTTTGATCGCGATACCGTTGTACTCAATGTTATCGCTGACACAAAGAAGGTGTTTAGCGGGGTTATTGGAGATCAGGATGGGCTGGCTATAGCAAAGGAGACAGAAAAAATAGCGAAAGGAATTTATGAAAGTGAAAATCTCAGATTTGAGGCGGGGGAAGTGGCCATTACGAATGTCCTTAGGGCGGAGGTGGAATGGTCAAAGGCAAGAAACCTCGTTTCTCATGCGGAAGGTAATCTTCAAAATTCCCTAAAGGAGTTACAAACGGTGATGGGCATTCCGGAAGAGACCATCGGGGGTGTGACGGGAATGCTTATGTCAAGACCCGGAGAGTTGTCACTTCCTGAGCTTGAACTGGAGATGAGCAATAATCAGCCAATCCTTAAGGCGTCAAAGAAGAACATGGAAATTGCAGACACGCAGTTAATGCTGGAAAAAAGGCAAGTTATACCCGACATCAATGTGTCTGCTGGCTATAAAAGGCTCTCAGCGGAAAACCTAGACACCGTACAGCTCGGTGTTGAGATTCCAGCTCCTTTCTTTAATCGCAACCAGGGTAATATACAAAAAGGCAAGGCGCTTTCAAAAAAAAGCTAAAAGTGAAAACCAGTCCGTTTATAACGACCTGCTCTTTCAGTTACGGAAAAATTTCAATTCATACAATGTAGAACGGAAGCGTGTCATGGAATTTAGGGATAAAATTTTGCCAAAGGCGGAAGAATCCCTGAAGTTAATTACCAGGGGATACAGAGAGGGTGAGTTTGATTACATTGACCTCCTGGATGCGCAGAGGACATGGGCGGAGACGAGAATCTCCTATATTGAATCCCTGAAAAGTTTAAATATGTTTATTGCAGACATCGAAAGATTGGCAGTAATGAAGATAAGGGAGCAATAATGACGATAAGAAGACATTTCTAAGTAGACCTTCGGCGACTTTCCCCCCCCTGGTTCCCTCCCCCCGTAAACGGGGGGATTATGGGGGGTTGCCTGGTATGGTATGATACAAACAATGAAATTCCTAACATTTACTTTAAAGGGAAACGAAGCTTATGAATTATTTACAATCATGGAAGATCCGACTGATTAGTTTCACGATTATTCTCTTATGTACGGGAATCTTTTCCATGGCAAATATTTGCGCACATCAGGGTTGTCAGGACGCCCATAAAGACAAGGTATGTCCTGAGCATGGTGTTCCGGAAAGTGGATGTGCCTCGTGTAATCCTGCCATGAAAAACAGCAGTTACGAAGAATTATTAAAAAAAACACTGTGAGCACAATATCTCCATTATTGACTGTGACGGGTGTCGTTATGAGGTTGGGGCCGTCAAGGTCGATAAATCCATAATAGGGGAGATTATAACGGTAGAAAACGTTGAGTTGTTTGACATCGATGTAACTCATAAGGCAACAGGTGAGATTGCGTCTAACCGCGACCGTTTTGTTATCGTTTCCCCAAGGGTATCCGGGGTCGTTAAGGAGTTGTTTGTAGACTGGGGAGATCATGTGAAGAAAGGGCAGAAGCTGGCAGTATTGGATAGTGTAGAACTGGGAGAGGTCAGGGCTAATTATAAGAAGGCGATGGCAATGTTAAGAATGGCAAAAAAGAACTATTCCAGGGAAAAGACTCTCTATAAACAAAAGATTTCATCCACAAAACATTTTCTGGAAGCGGAGAACACGTACGAACAGGCGCAGATAGAGCTAAAAGCGTTAAAAGAGAAGTTGATTCTCATGGGTCAGTTGGAAGATGACATCCTGGGTATAGCCGATGACCAGGTATCCTCACTGTTTATCCTTTCCGCTCCCTTTGATGGTACGGTAATTGAAAAAAATGTAGCCATTGGTGAACTTAAGGACGCCTTTACGCCGGTTGTTACCATTTCTGACCTCACCAATCTGTGGGTATGGTTTGATATCTATGAAAAAGATATTTCCATGGTTCAGCCAGGAAATAAGGTGATGATATCAGTTGCCTCCTGCCCGGACGAACAATTTGAGGGGATTGTTACGTATATTGGAGTTACCGTTGATGAAAAAACGCGGACCGTGAAGGTTCGTGCAGAGGTTGACAATCGTCATGAAAAATTAAAACCGGGTATGTTTGCCAAGGTGTTGCTGTTGTATCAATCGGAGAAAGCAAATAGTTCTCCCATTGTGCCTAATAAAGCCGTTCAGTCCGACGGACAAGAATGCTTTGTTTTTGTGCCCCTTCATGAGGGCCTTTTTTTAAGGCGAGATGTGACCCTTGGTACGCGGATAGATGGCCATGTGAAAGTTACCAGTGGCTTAAGCAAGAGCGACAGCGTGGTTGTGAAGGGAGCTTTCCTGCTCAAATCTGGAATTATGAAGGAAAAGTTTGGGGAGGGGTGCGTCCACTGACGGTATGATCAACAGGCTTATCGAATACGCCTTAAAACAGGGTTTCCTTGTTATTGTCGTGATTGGTATCATTATGGGGCTGGGTTTATACTACCTTGTGCGTTTGCCGGTCGATGCCGTCCCTGATGTTACCACAAACCAGGTGCAGATTAACACCGAGGTGTCGGGACTTGGCCCTCTTGAAGTGGAAAAACTCATTACCTTCCCTATTGAATTCTCCATGGGTGGATTACCCAACGTTGTGGAGACGCGTTCCCTTTCAAAGTCGGGACTCTCACAGGTTACGGTAGTTTTTGCTGACCACGTAAATATCTATTTTGCCCGCCAATTGGTCCTGGAGCGTTTACAAACAGCAAAAGAGCAACTACCGAAGATTTTCAATGCCCAGCCTATCATGGGACCGATTAGCACGGGGCTCGGTGAGATTTATCAATATGTAGTTACCGGTGAGGGTAAAGATACGATGGAACTCAGAACCATTCAGGACTGGATAATCAAACCCAGGCTCCTAACCACACCAGGGATCATTGAGATCAACAGCTTCGGCGGTTTCGTAAAGCAGTACCAGGTGCTGGTGGATCCCAAAAAGCTCATCACCTATGATATCACTCTCCGGCAGGTCTTTGATGCCCTGGCAGCCAATAATGCCAATGCCGGTGGGCAATACATTGAACATGCCTCTGAACAGTATCTCATAAGAGGTATAGGGCTTATCAATAGTATGCAGGACATTGAAAATATTGTTGTCCATGCGACGACAGAAGGTACCCCCATCTATATAAAAAATATTGCAGATGTGGTGGTGGGGCCAGAGGTACGTTACGGGGCGGTTACCAAAGATGGCAAGGGAGAGGTTGTCACCGGCATAGCCATGATGCTCAAGGGTGAGAATAGTCGTACCGTGGTGGAAAGAGTGAAACGGCAGGTTGAAGAGATCCGGCAGTATCTGCCAAAAGGCGTTAATATCGTGCCGTTTTATGATCGGGCGGCCCTGGTCAACGAGGTTATTCGTACCGTTATAAGCAACGTCATTTTCGGTATTATACTGATAATCATAGTTCTTACGTTAACGGTAGGTAACTGGCGAGTCTCACTCCTTGTTGCTTTTTCTGTTCCTTTAACGGTCGTTTTAACCTTTTCTGGCATGTATCACCTGGGGATTGCCGCTACGGTAATGAGTATCGGTTCGCTGGGGTTTGGTAACATTACTGATGGTTCTGTTTGCACGGTGGAAAATATTGTCCAGCGCCTAACCTTGAGGAAAAGGAGTGATGGTTACGCGGAGACAATACTCCGTGCAGCTCAGGAGGTGGGTCGCCCCATCTTCTTCGCTGTGGGAATTATCATTATCATTTATGTGCCTCTCCTGACTTTACAGGGTGTTGAAGGCAAGATGTTTAAGCCTGTAGCCCTTACGGTCAGTCTTGCCATGCTGAGTTCCCTTTTTGTTGCCCTCGTGCTTATGCCCACGCTTAGCTCCCTTATTTTTAAAAAAGGGTTAAAGACAAAGGAACATACTGAGGAACCGGATAATCGTATAATGTTGTTCCTGAAGAACCGTTACAGGCCATTGTTGCAAAAGGTTGTATTTCATCCAAGGATTACCTTAATTATTGCAGCCTCGTGTTTCCTTTCCAGCCTTGTCCTCTACCCCTTTTTAGGTTCAGAGTTTATGCCTGAATTGGACGAAGGCGCCATAGCAATCAACGTGCGGCGCCTGCCTAGTGTCTCTTTAAAGGAGTCGGTTAACCTTTCTACGCTTGTAGAGAAAACTCTCATGAAATATCCGGAGGTTGAGACCGTTGTATCCAAGACCGGAAGGGCAGAAATTGCCACGGACCCCATGGGACAGGAGATCAGCGACGTGTTCGTAATGCTTAAACCGAAGGATACCTGGCAGACGGCCAGAACCAAGTATGGTCTTATTGCCCGCATGGAAGAGGATTTGAAAAAGATACCGGGTATGCAGTATAGTTTTTCACAGCCCATTGAGCTCAGGGTCAGTGAGTTAATAGCCGGCGTCCGTTCTGATGTTGCCATTAAACTTTTTGGTGAGGATTATGAGGTATTAAAGTCAAAGGCGGGGGAAATCGAAAGAATTGTTGCTCATATACGGGGAGCTGAGGATGTGAAGGGTGAACAGGTGGCAGGTTTGCCGGTGATACAGATAAAAATTGACCGGAACGCCATTGCCCGTTATGGCATCAACGTGTCGGACATACAGGATGTTATCACCACAGCAATTGGCGGCAGGGCGGCATCGCAGGTGCTGGAAGAGCAGATGCGATTCGACCTCATCGTCCGTTTTACCGAGGAATCAAGGGATAACATCGAAGAGATCAAAAATATCCTGATTAGCGCCCCGGGTGGCGTGCGTGTGCCGCTTATCCAACTGGCGGATATTTTTATTGAAGAGGGACATGCCCAGGTCAACCGCGAGAACGGACATCGCCGCATTGTCGTGGAGTGTAACGTGCGGGACAGGGATATCGGCAGTTTTGTGGCAGAGGCAAAGAAGAAGATACGGGAAGGTGTGGATATCCCCGCAGGATATTATCTGGACTGGGGTGGCCAGTTTGAGAATATGCAGCGTGCAAGGAACCGTCTGGCCATTGTTATTCCCATTTCCATGGGATTAATCTTTATTCTTCTTTTCATGAGTTTCCGTTCCTTTAAAAATGCCGTCCTTATTTATATCAATGTTCCTTTTGCCGCTACCGGAGGGATTGTGGCGCTATTCTTAAGGGGCATGCCGATGAGTGTCTCTGCGGGGGTGGGATTTATCTCACTGTTTGGTCTATGCGTGTTAAATGGCACGGTTATGGTGTCGTGTATTAATGAATATCTTCAAACAGGGAAGGAAACGAGAAATACAATTGTAGAGGCCGCTACAAGGCGACTGAGACCCGTACTGATAACAGTCCTGACCGATATTATTGGGTTATTGCCGATGACCATATCTACGGATATTGGGGCCGAGGTACAGAAACCATTGGCCACGGTGATCGTTGGTGGGGTATGTTTTTCAAGCTTCCTGACTCTTTTTGTGATACCTGCACTCTATCAATGGTTTCCAAAGAGGATTGAGGCAACATAAAATAATTTTACCACAGAGGTCGCAGGGAGCGCAGAGATGAATAAAAGTAAAACTGTTGAGAAGTCTAAAATAAGGTAACAATTTATTGTAAACGCTAAAAAAGTTGTCATTGCGAGGAGGAACGACGAAAGCAATCCCGGCTATGGCTGCCATTCCGGGCAAAGCGAGGGATCTCATGGGTTTGCTTCGCCTGGGCTCGCAACTTCGGCTTCGCTGTCGCTCGCAATGACGGATTCATGTTTCTGTCATCTTTGCGAAACATGTTCTCCTGAAAATTGGGCAGCAGGAATCCCTTCCTTGAAAAGATGAAATTAGGCTCCAGCGATTTCCCCCCTGTTTCCCCCCGTAAACGGGGGGATTATGAGAGGGTGATTGAAATTCCTTAATGTTAAATTATTACAGAAAGATGAATGAGATAAAACATGGAAAAGATTGAGATTGCCAGGTCTGTTTTCTTCTTTATCCTCGCCGGACTTTGTGAAATAGGTGGAGGTTATCTGGTATGGCTCTGGCTAAGAGAGGGTAAGAGTATTTGGCTCGGTTTATCCGGAGCAATCGTGTTGGTTATCTATGGAGTTATACCAACATCCCAGCCTGCAAATTTTGGTCGTGTCTATGCCGCCTATGGTGGTGTATTCATAGTTCTCTCCATTCTATGGGGATGGAAGGTTGACAAAATAGCGCCGGATAGATTTGACCTGATAGGCGGTTTTATTGCCCTCATTGGGGTAATTATTATTATGTACTGGCCAAGGGGCTAATTTTGATAGACAGGGGGTCAGGAACAAAGCATGCTTGTATGGTTCAATCTTGTAGATTGAATCATACAGGGGATTGCCGGTGATTGTTGTTCCTCAACTTAATGCGTATGCTATGTATCCCCTGCTTGTGATGGAGGGGAAAGAGAAATGGCTAGAAAGTAAGATTGAGTGAAGCAGAGCGCACTCAACAAAAAATGGTAATGATGGGTTCGCTTTGCATAACCCATCCTGCTCTCTTTAATACTGATGAAAGGATGAATCTTCTTCACGTTTATGAAAGACTCAATAATCCGGTTTCGAAAGCCTTTTGCAGTTGGCTTTGTTGTGTTGGTGGGAATTGTTTTGGCGGTAATTATTCTTCGTATGGAAAAAACAACTGTTGAAGAACATCATGAGCACTCTGCCTTAGAACATGAGCATGAGGAGGGTCACGTTAACGGCCCGCATGGAGGGAGATTATTGTCAGATGATCACTTTCAGGTTGAGATCGCTATTTATGAACAGGGAGTTCCATCTCTGTTCAGGGTTCATGTATATGACAATAAGAAAGTGGTTGATCCTGATAAAGTGAAACTAACGATAGAATTACACCGGCTTGGTGAAAAAACAGATGTGATCAACTTTAAGAGTGAGGGCGACCATCTTTGCAGTGACAGGATTATTGAAGAACCACACTCTTTTGATGTTAAAGTGATAGCAGAATATAACGGTCGTGTTTATCGATGGGAGTATTCACAAATAGAAGGGAGGGTTGCGCTTACACCCGAGGCAGCACAAAGCGCTGGAATTGGCGTTAAAACTGCCGGTTCCGTTCAGATGAAGACTGTTCTTGAACTTCCAGGCGAGATTGAGCTCAACGCTGACAAGGTAGTACATGTCGTACCAAGAGTCTCAGGTGTGGTTACTGAGGTATACAAAAACCTTGGTGATGAGGTAAAACATGGTGAGGTTATCGCTGTTATTGACAGCCGGGAACTGGCAGAATTGAAGAGCGAGTATTTGGCTTCTATTAAACGTGTAGAACTGGCGCAGGCGACATTTGAACGGGTAGAGCGCCTTTGGAAAGAAAAGATTTCCTCAGAAAAAAATTATCTTGCAAGCAGGCTGGCATTGTCAGAAGCCAGGATAAATTTGCATGAAGTTATACACAAATTGCTCGCATTGGGACTTTCTCAAAATGATCTAAACAACATCTCAGACAAGGAAGAGGCGAGTTTTCTACGTTATGAGATACGCGTACAATCTAATGGGGTGGTTATTGAAAAACATATTTCCATTGGGGAATCGGTCAAGGAGGATGCCGATATCTTTATTTTAGCTGATTTATCAACAGTTTGGGTGGGAGTCACGGTGTATGCCAAAGATTTTAAAATAGTTAAATCGGGACAAAAAGTTACGGTACGATCAAAGGTATTGGGGCTGGAAGTTGATGGCATACTGACCTATATCGGACCACTCGTTGGAGAAGAAACAAGAACTGCCAGGGGGGTAGTGGTTGTACAGAACCAGGAAGGACAGTGGCGTCCAGGCCTTTTTGTAACTGTTGAAATTGTTCAGGAAGAGGTATTGGTGCCTGTGGCGGTACCTGTCGATGCAATCCAAACATTAGACGATAAATCGGTTATTTTTGTGCAATATGGAAACCAGTTTGAGGCCCGCCCCCTGGAGTTGGGAAGGAGTGATGGTCAATGGGTGGAGGTTTTGCATGGGCTCTTACCTGGCGAAAAATACGTTGCGCACAATAGTTTCATCCTGAAAGCAGAACTGGGGAAGGCGGGGGCGACGCATGAGCATTAACAAATGGTAAATCCAAAGCTTAAAATCCGAAACTCGAAACCCGAAATTCGAAATTAACTGCGATGAACAATGAAAGAGCTAACCGACATTATGATTTGGAGGAACGTACTTTTCTTTTTGCTAAAAATGCTAGGAATTTCACAAGGAAACTTCCTAAAACTATTGCTAACATTGAGGATGGGAAGCAATTAATAAATGCGTCTGGTTCTGTAGGAGCAAATTACATTGAAGCAAATGAATCGTTTAGTAAAAAAGACTTTATTTTTAGGATAAAAATTTGTAGAAAAGAAGCAAAAGAAAGCAGATATTGGTTAAGATTAGTTTTTTTCGATAATAATGATGAACTTGAAAAAGAACGTGAACAGTTAGTTCGGGAAGCTACGGAATTGATGAATATCTTTGGAGCAATAATTCAAAAAAGTAAATAAAAAAAGTCGTGTTTCGTTTCGGATTTCGATATTCGGGTTTCGAATTTATAATACTATGCTTGAAAAAATCCTAAAATTCTCCATCCACCAACGCTGGGTAATCCTCATGGGAACACTGACCATTGCAGCTTTAGGTATATATAATTTCCAAAGACTACCCATTGATGCAGTACCCGACATCACCAACGTTCAGGTCCAGATTAATACCGAGGCACCTGGTTACTCACCCTTAGAAGTTGAACAACGTGTCACTTTCCCCATCGAGACAGTAATGGCAGGTCTACCCAACCTGTTTGAAACACGCTCTCTTTCCCGCTACGGACTCTCACAGGTAACCGTTATTTTCCATGACGGAACGGACATTTACTTTGCACGTCAATTGATCAATGAACACATCCAGGAAATCAGAGAGAATCTGCCGCCCGGAATTTTCCCTCTCATTGGGCCCATTGCATCCGGCCTTGGCGAGATCTTTATGTGGACGGTTGAATCCAAAGCAGGTGTTACAAAGCCGGATGGTACCCCTTATACTCTTACGGATATAAGGACCATTCAGGACTACGTTATTAAACCGCAGCTTCGCAATGTCCCAGGAGTAACCGAAGTAAACACCATTGGTGGTTACGAGAAGCAGTATCATGTTACCCCTTTTCCTGAAAAGCTGATCGAGTATGGATTCTCATTTCATGATATACTCCAGGCCATTGCCAAAAACAACGCCAACATCGGTGCCGGGTATATCGAGCATCGAGGCGAGCAGTATCTCGTCCGATCACCCGGGCAAGTAGCCGATATTGAGGATATTCGACAGATCATTGTCGGGAATTACAAAGGAGTGCCTATTTATATCAAAGACATCGCAGAGGTCTTGCTCGGAAAAGAATTGCGTACGGGTGCTGCAACAGAAAATGGAGAGGAAGTTGTTTTAGGAACGGCCTTTATGCTCATGGGAGAAAATAGCCGTACGGTATCCAGGAGGGTGGCAGACAAGATGGTTGAAGTTAATCGCACACTCCCTTCCGGAGTTGTCGCAAAGACGGTCTATGACCGCACAACCCTTGTAAATAAGACTATTGAAACAGTTAAGGAGAATCTTTTAGCAGGCGCTCTCCTTGTAATCACGATCCTGTTTTTCTTCTTAGGCAATATCAGGGCAGCGCTTATTACGGCCATGGTCATTCCCTTATCCATGTTATTTACCATCACGGGAATGGTGGGTAACAAGGTGAGCGCTAACCTCATGAGCCTTGGGGCACTGGACTTCGGAATCATTGTTGACGGTGCAGTAATTATTGTTGAAAATTGCATTCGCAAGCTGTCAGAAGAGCAACACCGGCTCGGACGGTTACTGACCCGTGAAGAGAGATATGATGTCGTTTTTGAGGCATCAAAGGAAGTGCGAAAAGCAACTATGTTTGGTGAACTGATCATCATGATTGTTTACCTGCCTATCCTGAGCCTGACAGGTGTCGAAGGAAAGATGTTTTACCCCATGGCGTTTACCGTGATTGCCGCGCTTGTTGGGGCAATGATCTTTTCTGTGACGTTTATTCCTGCCGCGGCGTCGCTATTCCTTTCCAGAAAACTATCAGAAAGAGAAAATGTTCTGATACGATGGGTCAAAAAGGGATATATCCCGTCATTAAACCAGGCAATGCTCAATAAAAAAACTGGTGGTAACGACGGCCAGTGTATTCGTTATACTAAGTGTGTTACTTGCATCCAGAATGGGAAGTGAATTTGTACCAAGCCTTGATGAAGGTGATATCGCTATACATGCCCTGCGTATTCCCGGTACCAGTTTATCACAGGCAATTAAAATGCAGGACATCCTTGAGAAAAAGATAAAAGAATTTCCTGAAGTTGAAAACGTCTTTTCCAAAATAGGGACAGCGGAGATTGCAACCGATCCAATGCCTCCAAGTGTAGCCGATACATTTGTAATGCTGAAACCACATTCAGATTGGCCAGATCCGCACAAATCAAAGGAGGAGCTGATACATGAACTCGAGGAGAGTCTGGAAAGAATTCCTGGAAACAATTACGAATTTACCCAACCGATCCAGATGCGATTCAATGAGCTTATCGCCGGGGTGCGAAGCGATGTCGCGGTAAAGGTATTTGGTGACGACATGGGAACCCTGCTTGATACCGGCGAGAAAATCTCACGGGTTCTTAAGAAGATTCCTGGTGCTGCAGACGTTAAAGTAGAGCAGGTGACAGGGCTCACAACCCTGACCATTCAGATGAACCGTAAAGAAATGGCACGGTATGGCCTTAATATCGCCGATGTACAGGAGGTGATCGAAATTGCCATTGGCGGAAAGAGCGCGGGTAAGGTTTTTGAGGGGGATAGACAGCATGAGCTCCTGGTGCGCATGCCTGAGGAAATGCGCAGCAACGTGGAAGCGCTTAAGAGATTACCGATCCCACTCCCGGATATTGGAAGTACGTCACGCGCTGCTTTATCTCCAGCAATATATAGAGAAGAGAGCAAAAGGCCAGGGTATATACCTCTGGGTTCAGTCGCTGACTTCAACATTGCACAGGGTCCCAATCAAATCAGCAGGGAAAATGGGAAACGGCGGGTTGTTGTAACGGCCAATGTGCGTGGTCGTGATATTGGGTCGTTTATACAAGAGTCTGAGAAAATGATAAAGGAAAATGTAACGATTCCGGCAGGTTACTGGATTACGTGGGGAGGGCAGTTTGAGCAGATGCTGTCAGCCAGAAAACGATTGCAGATCGTTACCCCCGTTGCACTCGTATTAATATTTTTCCTGCTTTTTACTTCATTTGGAACGGTAAAAGATGCCCTTTTAGTCTTCACAGGGGTACCTTTTGCCCTTACCGGAGGGATAGTTTTACTTTGGGCCAGAGGCATTCCACTATCGATTTCTGCCGGGGTTGGGTTTATCGCACTTTCAGGTGTAGCGGTGCTCAATGGACTTGTCATGATCTCGTTTATTAATAAACTGCGTACAGAAGGTACCCTTTTGGACAAGGCTATCCTCCAAGGTGCAATCACTCGGCTGCGTCCGGTGTTGATGACAGCCATCGTTGCCTCTTTAGGGTTTCTTCCTATGGCTGTTGCTACGGGAACGGGTGCAGAGGTGCAGCGTCCACTTGCCACAGTAGTGATCGGTGGAATTATTTCGTCAACAATCCTCACCTTGCTGGTACTTCCGGTGCTCTATCGCATCTTTCATGGCTCTGACACTGTCTCACGAGCGTCCTTGTCCGGCAATATTGATGATTGAGGTTATAGTGTTACCGTGTAAAATCTTTTTTTTCAGAAGTTTTTTATACCGCCCTTGATAGGAGGGATTTGGTTATGGCCTTGTTGCGCTATAGTATTACTGCGTAAAAACCTCTTTTTTTGTAAGTTTTTTCAGAACCCTATTTACCCCTTATCAGGAGGTACAGATTGTTTATGAGAGAAAGATTGCCTCGCGGAGTTTACCCTGAGCAACGCGAATGTGCTCGCAATGACAACGCACAATATTTCATCAAAGGCATAGCCTGTGTCATCTATGAAAAAGCATGTCATTGCGAGGGTCTTTTCCGAAGCAATCTCCCGCTTTCACAACGGAGAATTGGTTGTGGCTTTGTTGCGTTGTGGGTTATCTGATGGACAAAAAAATACTGCAAACCGTTTTTGCATCCCTGATGATACCCTTCCGTATCATCTCTAATGCATTATTCAATTTAACCTGTATAGTGCCTTTAATTGATTCGTCCATCTGATAATTTGTTTGAGTTTTTACAAGATTCGTTGCCTTAAAGAGATGCATTGTTTCATTCAGAATGCCTGGTGATGGGTACAGAATAATGAGTGGTTCAAGTATTCCTGCCCGATAGCCCGTCTCTTCTTCCAATTCACGTCCTGCGCAGTCAATGAACGTCTCGCCCTTATCGAGCGTGCCTGCGGGAATTTCATAAAGAGTTTCTTTCACCTGGTGTCGGTATTGTTGAAGAAGGATAATTTCATCTTGGGCAACAAACGGAATAATTGCCGCTGATCCCGGGTGTTCAATAACCTCTCTCGTGACCTTTCTTCCGTCATCTAAAAGCACATCGTCCTTTCTAACGTTTATTTTTTTGCCTTTGTAAATAATCATAAAGACCTATTATAAAGCAACGTTCATCAAGAGCAATCAAAGTTTCGTAATTTATCTCAATTAGGATTCGATTGTTTTCCACGCGATTACTTTAAATTCTTTTGGGGTACCTTCTATAAAATTATTTAAGTCTTCATCATAAAGGACATTACCATTGCCAGGGATACTAATGGTTTTCCCGATGATAGAGCCATAAATATTGCCATTTCCTGTAATGCTCGCGGTTGCCTTGGGAGCATATATTGCACCATAAAGATTTCCATTTCCAGAAATACTTATACTGGTACAACTTGAAGTTCCATAGAGAATAAAATCTTTCGGTTTGGGGTTACTATTTAAATTTGCTATACCATTTCCACTTATAGATGCGGTTCCTGAAACATAAATCTTTAATGATCCCCCTGAAAGAATAGTTAACTTTCCATTTCCACTAATGCTGATATTTCCATCTATATATAAGGTCACATTACCGTTTATATAACCATCGGCATTACCACTAATATTAATATTAGGAAGACGGTACGTCCCGGAAGATATCGTTTTGCTATTATTAGCAGCAATGCTTAATGTTTCTGGTGTTCCACCACCAGGATCGGCCATAGGTGTCATGTCTTTAGGACTATCGGCAGCTGATTTATTACCTAAGACTGCTGCATTACCACTGGTTGTTATATCCGTATTTGGATTACCTCCAGATCCAACCATGGCATCCCCATAGATCTTTGCATTACCACTTAGGCTTATACTCCCAGCGCCTATCTTATTTGTGCCTACATCGCCATTTGACAAAAGTGTTGATGCCGATGGATCGGTACTGGAGTTGTAGCTATCCGACTTCCCATTTCCTGAGAGAGTAACTCCTTGATCGCCAAAGATGCCGCAATTAAATAAAGAAGAAACTGCCCTTATTCGTACCTTTATCTTTGTAATGCTATTTGTCCCCAAAATTTTCCCGTAGCTTTCAACGTCCACATAAGCAGGAGGAGTACTGTTATCGTAAATAATACTAGGAAACCAATAAGCGGCATTACTACCGAAATTAGCCGTTGATGGATCCGTGAATGAAAGTCCCATGCCGGTTGCATCAGCTTTTGATATATAGTTATTTGGACTATTTATATACTCTCCGATAAGCCGGTTATATCCAGCCTCTGCAACATAAAAAGCTTGCACGTTATTTTTATAATTACTGCTTATTTTAATGTCTGTGGTTGTTGTGATAACCGCGGTGCTTCCCACCAGTGCTAAAATAGCAACTAGTGCAATTGCAATAATAAATACCATTCCTTTTTCATCTCTACATTTCGATATTACATGTCTGGTTGATTTCCATCGTAATTTCATAGACCACTCCATTTTTTGTCATAATTGCAAAAGAGATCAGTAAATCTCCTTCCAGTTTACTATTTTTAACGGTTGATTTTT
Organism: Candidatus Brocadia carolinensis; assembly: GCA_002009475.1. Classification (GTDB taxonomy): domain Bacteria; phylum Planctomycetota; class Brocadiia; order Brocadiales; family Brocadiaceae; genus Brocadia; species Brocadia carolinensis. The sequence goes on from AYTS01000013.1 coordinate 44,641, forward strand.
AACGGCGTCTTCTATATCACAGCTATTATAATACACATTTATGCCGCCATTTATGGTTGAAGTCTGAACGGAGAGAATTGCCCCAAAAATATTTACGCCACCCCCACCACCGTCTAATTCGACGTCTCCGGTTGATAAGATTAATCCATGCCAGATAAAACCACCCCCAAGCTTTAAATCTCCTTTTACTAATAAAGTACCATAACCAGTTACACCATTTAAGCGTAACCCTTGATTATTAGGAGGATTCGATGTGTCCGAGTAACAGACAACATAGTTGCTTGCATTTCCATAGGTACTATTAGTTTGATCGCTGGTTATTGTTACTGTAGCATCATTTTTTTAGCTCATTAATATATCCCATAATATCCACATCTATTGGTCCAGTTTGTGGCGATGATGGAGAACCAGTTAAGTTGGGAGTGCCGTTTATGTCTACCGTCTGGCGGGTTTAGAACATAAGCTGGTGGAATTGGTGGGTTAGTACTACAGGTATCATTTCCACTAACAGTTGCGGATGAGCCGTTTATTTCTACAGAGTATTTTGAATATAAAGGAGCCAATATGGGGGGGCCAGGGTGATGAACCACTTCGATTTCGATTATCTTTAAGCTACCTCCGCTGATTCCATAAGCCGTTATGATTTCCACTGGTTTATATTTTGGTGGTGGTGTACTTGATGTAAATTGTACTGCAATGGTGGGAGCCAACGGATCTTCATATCCGTAATAGATAATGTTTCCTCGGACTCCGGCGGTATGGGTTGCTGTACTTCCGTCATTATCATTATAGTGGCGTGACGTAATTGTATGGCCGGCTTGTTCAGCATCAAATTCCCTTTTATGTCGAATCTTGACCCAATACGAAGAGGCAGTTTGAAGGCTATTTACTACGATAGTGGTATTTGTGTGATTGAATGGACTATATTGAGGAATATAATTTGTGTAACTGTTACTATAATTTGGATCATCTGAGGTTTGCCAGGCATTCAACGTTAAGATGTATGCAGACCAATTTTCGTTTGGACTTGCAGAAGGATCACCTGCATAATTAGAAGCTAATGATGATCCTCTAAGACGATTCCTTGCTTCTTCTATTCCAGCTTGTGCTGCATATAATGCCTGTACACTGGACTTATAATTGCTACTTATTTTAATGTCCATGTTAGTTGTTATAACAGCAATACCACTTGCCAACGCTATAATAGCAACAATTGCCAGGGTGGCAATAAGGGCTATTCCACGTTCATCTGTGTATTTTGACATCATACCAAACAATGCTGATCGATATTTTGAATTCATACGCAAGCTTCTTTAGTGCAAATTTGGAACTTAGTGTTCTAAGGTTTAAATAGCCCAACGAAAAATCGCTTAATTATTTAGATTTTCTGGGGTTATCCGAGAGGTCAACGTGCCATAACTATATCCAAGGTTAGGGTCTGCTTTGGCTGTCCTTCCGGTTATGGTAATTTGTATCTGACGTATACTAGATGCTGTTGAAGTAGCAATACCGTTTATATCGTAGTAAAGAAAAGTGCATCCATCAATATCCTCGGCGAGCGGTTGAAAGCCTCCGCCCGTATTCCTTTTAATTTGACAAGGATACGTCGCATCATTGGTATTATAATAACGATAGGTTATCTCCTCATTTGAACCCCCAGTAGTTGTTCCATTGCCATCAAGATCGGCCAGGATTTTCATTAATGTTGCTGTGTTGGTTCCAATTCCAACAAAACCTGCGACCGTTGGGTCATACCCGGCCATCCTGACTTCTCTGACCATCATATCCATGACGGCCCGAACATTCTGTTGCATCTCGGTAACTTGTTCTTGGAAACTATAAGATTTACGCTGCACATTAAAGATACTGACCGCTACGCCCATGAGAATCATACTGATTGCAAGACCAATCATTAATTCTACAAGCGTAAAACCCCTTTCATCGTGCTTTAGTTCAAAGGACATTTTTTTTTAATCCTATTTTGCAAAAATTGTCTGTAATGTTACTTTATGCTTTGAAGTTGTAGTTCCTGGATTCCAGTATACATCGACTTTGACGGTCTTCGTATCGGTTTCTGGAATATCGTTTTGGACCTGAGCTTCCAGATAATAATCAGTATACACGGTGTAGGTTCCCAAGATGGCATCGTAATCTATCCCTTTAAAATACTCCATTTTGTCCTGTGCCAAGGTCGTTGCAACGGTAACTCCTTTGCTCTGTTTATTACCCTTTATCACTGCTGTTGCTAAACTCATTACGGCAAATAACCCGATGGCGATGATAGCAATAGCCAGTATGACTTCTATCATAAGAAAGCCTTTGTTGTTGTACAATTTGAAAGTGGTTTTCATGATTATTTCATGTTATTTAAGACAAATTATTCTATCTTAACTCGGCCAGTTACAGCGATTGATACTGACTTTATTCCGCTTCTATTTGTAAGGGTGACCGTTGTTAAATTTGCTGCATTTCCCCTGGGATAGAAAATGAGATCGTTTGCGTTGCTTGAACTATAAACTACGTCATAATATTTGTTATGAATATCTTTTGTGATAAGAGATTCACCTGTAGAGATAGCGCCATTTTTGTCACGGTCTTCCAATATGCTATATTGATGATTATTGTCGTAGATAATTCTGAATTCATTATTCTGGCTAATTGCCTGCATTCGTGCCCACATGAGATCTCCCATGATCTGTCTGGTTGCTCCGCTCAGTCGAATTGACGGTTTCATACCAATATAGACAGGAATAGTAATTCCAGCCAGAATAGCAATTATGAAAAGGGCTACTAGCATTTCTATGAGGGAGAAACCCTCTTGTTTGTACGATCCAAAATGTCTGTTTCTTTTCATGAATTAATTAGCGCCCATACCCTGCATCAGTTTTATTAAAGGGACAAACATCGCAATTACAATAAAGCCAACGGATCCACCAAGGAATACAATCATCATCGGTTCTATAAGACTCACCATCGCCTCCACAGCCCTATCTACTTCATCATCATAATTATCTGCCACCTTTGAGAGCATCTTATCCAGTTCTCCTGTTTCTTCTCCTACTTCAACCATATTGACAACCATCTCGTTACAAATCTTAGAAGCGCGAAGTGGCTTGGTGATACTCTCCCCACCCCGAATACTATCGTGAATGTTCTGAATAGCTTGCGCCATAGCGGCATTTCCAGAGGCCTCTTTGACATTATTCAGTGCGTCAAGAATGGGTACTCCGCTGGAAGTAAGGGTTGCCAGGGTTCGGGTAAATCTTGATACGGTAGATTTATTGATAATCTTTCCAAAGACAGGCAATTTGAATTTGGCTCTGTCTATAAGCAAACGTATTTTTTTTATCTTTCCCGCAATTTTGTAAAGAATGAAAATACCGAAAGGTACAGCGGGGATAAACATCCATTGGTTCTTCAGTACCATACTAAAGGTAATAAGCATTTTGGTCGGGGTGGGAAGTTCCAGATCCATCTCTTCAAAAATCTTTGCAAAATTCGGTATGATAAAAATCATAAGGCCAATTAAAATCCCTGCTGCAACAACGGTAACGACTGCCGGATATACCATGGCACCGATTATTTTCCTGACCAGACGCTCTATCTTTTCTCTGAAATCGGCTAACCGCTGAAGGATAATATCGAGGGAACCACTCGTCTCTCCGGCCTTTACGATATTTACGTATAATTTATCAAAGACCCTGGGATGTTTCGCGAGTGCCCCGGAAAGGGTATTGCCACTTTCAATATCTTCGATTACTTTCTGTGTCGTATTTTTGAAGAGGCCTTTTTTCATTTGCGAAGTGAGTATTTTGAGACCTCGTATAATGGGAAGACCAGCATCCTGGAGTGTTGATAGTTGGCGGGTAAAGACGGTTAATTCTTTGGATTTAACCCTGCCGAAAGAGATAGATATTTCCCTACGCTTTTTGCGGGAGGTGCATAGTGTTTCATTAGGTTTTTGCCGTGTATTAATTTCTTTAACATGTGTAGGAAAGTAGCCGAGTCCCCGTATCTTTGCAATTGCCTCATCAGATGTGGTGGCGTCAATCTTGTTCTTTATTGCCTGACCTTTGCTGTCAACGGCACGGTATTGAAAGACTAACATTGCCAACTCCTTCTCCTGATATTTATAAAGCAACTGTTATGGTAAAGTTAAGACAATATGGTTTCTCTTGCAATTTCATGAAGGGTTGTTAATCCATGGTATGCTGCTGTCAATCCGCTATTTCTCAAGGTATTCATTCCGTTTTTTTTTCGCAGCGGTTCTTATAACACTGGTATTTGACTGTTCGATAATTAAACGCCGTATTTCGTTACTCATTACCATAATTTCATATATTCCCATACGGCCTTTGTAGCCTGTTTTGTTACAATGATTACACCCTCTACCTCTGAAAAAATTCTTTCCTGCAATATCTGCCTCTGTAAGACTTAGCTCCATCAAAGATTGTTCAGATGGGTCGTACTCTTCTTTGCACGATTCACATATCTTGCGCACTAGTCTCTGGCTAATAACGGCTTCTACCGTAGCGGCGATCAGATATGGTTTAATCTCCATATCAATTAAGCGCGTCACGGTAGTAGGAGAGTCATTGGTATGCAACGTACTGAAAACAAGATGCCCTGTTAGCGATGCCTGGATAGCAATGCGTGCTGATTCTTCGTCCCGTATTTCCCCGACAAGGATAATGTCGGGGTCTTGTCGTAAAATAGCCCTTAAACAACTTGCAAAGTTTACTCCGATAGACGAATTTGTCTGAACCTGAATGAGGCCGTCAACATTATATTCTACGGGATCTTCTGTCGTGATAATTTTTGTGCCAATGTCATTCAAATAATTTAATGCCGCATACAGAGTTGTTGTTTTTCCTGAACCGGTCGGACCAGTAACCAGGATGATTCCATTGGGTTTGCTTAATATCTGATACATCGCCTTCAATTCTTCAGAAGTAAAACCTAAAGTGTCAAGATTGAGCGATACGGCGGTTTTATTCAGGAGCCGCATCACAATGCTCTCTCCGTATTTGGTGGGGAGTGTCGAAATCCGCAAATCTATAGGCATACCTTCAACATTCAATTGAATACGCCCATCCTGAGGTAATTTACGCTCTGAAATATCCATGCCTGAAATAACTTTTATCCTTGAAGTAATCGGTATACCCAGGGGTTTAGGCGGAGATATTTTTTCAATGAGCATACCGTCTATGCGATACCTCAATCGAAAGCTGTCTTCGAATGCCTCAAAATGAATATCGCTGGCTTTATTTAATACGGCATCCAGAAACATAAGGCCAACCCATTTTTTTACGGGAGCAGCATCGGCCATCTTCTTGAGTTCGTCAATATCAATGTACTCGCCTTTAATAGTCTCTGTATAAGACTCGTCCCCTTTAAATTCCGATAACAGTTGTTCTACAGATTCGTGCTTATGCGGATAATACTTTTCCAGTGCCCGAACGATCGCGTTTTTATTGCAGAGTACAGATTTTATTGAATGTTTAAGAATCAATCGAAGATCATCGATTGTTTCGAAGTTTAATACGTCTTCCTGAGCAATGGTAAGAATGTTGTCCTGTATCCCCAGAGGAATGATATGGTATAAGTGAGCAATTGCAAGCGGTACTAAATGAATAATCTCGATTGGGATTTCTATGTTTTCAATATCAACAACCTCTAATCCCGTGTGTTCGCTTAACGCCTGCATAATCTGTTTATTGGTTATATAGTGAAGACTTATCAGAATATCTCCGAGTAAACCTCCTTTTTGTTTTTGTACAGCCATTGCCTCCTGGATTTGTTCATCCGTAACGAATCCTTTGTCCTTTAATACTTGCCCGAAGAGTCTTTTCTTTGCTTCGGTTTTTACGTCTCTCTTTGTTTTTCCTTTTACATGCATAATTAACGTATTCCGGTGTTAAAAGTTTTTTACTAGTTATCCATGCCGGTAATCCTGAAGACTTCTTCTAAAGTTGTTTTACCATCTTTTGCCTTTCTTAGCCCATCCTCTTTCAGAGTTGTCATGCCCAGCGTTCTGGCGACTTTTCTGATCTCATTTGTTGCCGTGACATGATATGCCAAGTCGCGCAGGGTCTCGTTCATGTCCAATAGTTCATAAATACCAATCCTGCCATGGTATCCAAGGTTATTGCAGTGTTTGCAGCCTCTTCCTTTGTAAACCGTGGCATCTTTTAACTCTTCTGCCTTAAATCCCATTTCTGCTAATTGGTCATGGGTGTAGATCGCCTGCTCTTTACAATGAGAACAAATCTGCCTAACTAAGCGTTGGGCCATAATGCCCTGCAAAGAAGAAGCAACGAGAAAGGGTTTTATGCCCATATCAATCAGCCTTGTAATAGCAGATGGAGCGTCATTGGTATGGAGGGTGCTAAGGACGAGATGCCCTGTTAACGCGGCGGCAATGGCTGTGTCCGCGGTCTCCGTATCACGAATTTCTCCAACAAGGATAATATTCGGGTCTTGCCTGAGCATAGTTCTCAAGATCATAGGAAAATTAAAACCTATCTTCTCGTTTACCTCACCTTGATTGACACCAGGGAGAGTATACTCTACCGGGTCTTCTGCAGTAATAATTTTGGTATCAGTTTTATTCAGTTCATTAATGACGGCGTACAGGGTTGTCGTTTTGCCGCTTCCTGTGGGACCAGTAATCAAGAATATGCCGTTCGGTTTTTTTATAATGGAATGGAAGCGCTGGTTGTCATTTTCATAAAATCCCAGTTTTTTTAAGTCCAGCAAAATGGCTGATTTTTCGAGAAGTCGCATTACGATGCTTTCTCCGTAAATGGAAGGCAAGCACGATACCCTAATGTCTAACTCTTTTCCTGCGTGTTCCAGACTAATCCTACCATCTTGAGGTCTCCGTTTTTCAGAAATATCAATGCTAGCGAGGATCTTGATTCGCGAAATGATAGAGTCCTGGAGATGTTTGGGAAGTACATCCACCTCCTGGCAAACTCCATCGATACGGTATCGTATTCGTAGCCTGTTGGAAAGGGGTTCTACATGAATATCGCTGGCACGAGATGAAGCGGCTTTGTTAATAATCAAGGCAACAAGTTGAATAATAGGTCCTTCGTCATCTGGGTCATTCGTTTCTTTCTGAGGTTCCTTCATCTTTTTACCTTCCGCATTGTGTAAGGGTGTTTCACGGAAGGTGAGTTCTTTCATTAAGGTATCAATATCTTTCGAAGGTTCCTGATCGTAATATTTACGAATAGCATTTTTCAGATTCTCTGGTGTAGTAAGGACACATTTGATATCCGTGTTTAACCTAAAACGCAGGTTGTCTATAAATCCTAGGTCTGGCAGATTACTCATTGCAATGGTTATGTTGCCATTGTCTTTTGATATTGGTATGACACTATATTTTTTTATGAGTGATGAAGGTAATAGATTTAACATTTCGGGAGAAATAGTAATATTTTCCAAGTCAATTAACGGTAAATCATATTGTGCAGACAGACACCGGATGATTTCCTGATGTGTTGAATATCCGAGGTTAACAAGGACGTCTTCCATCGGGATGTTTTCTTTTTTTTTTGATTTCTCTGGCTTTATCCCGTTGTTCTTTATTTATGGTACCAGCATACAATAAGGCGTCCTCTAGCTGATATAAGGGTGTGTTCATGTTGAATTTGCTTGAAATATCCTAAAGGTACATATAAAATTCATGACGATGTAAACACAAATTAAAAACGGTATAAGGGTAAAAAATAAAAGCAAAGAGGATCTTTCTTCCACTTTGAAAAAGATTCACACCAGAAAGACACTTTTCTGAAATAGATATTATAATAGATCGCTATTCAGGAGTTTTATAGCTTTTTCGAGCGCCCACCTAAAAGTGAGGACAGTAATATTTCCTGCAGATGTATAAACTATTTCTTTTGTAATATCGGTAAAACGGCAAAATCATTTACCCAAACAGGTTACAAGGCATTGTCTAATGACTTAAATTATTTACGAATCTAAATCTATGAAACTACTAAAAGATACGATAGATCATATTGAAGAGCTATCAAGGGATGCTATAGATGATATTCATGCGAAGTTTAACGCCTTTGCAATACCACGAGGTAGTCTGGGACGGTTTGAAGAGTTGGCGGCGGTTTATGCCTCTATAAAAGGTACTGCCGGCTGCGCAATCAGGCATAAAAAGATCGTTACCATGGCGGGTGACCACGGTGTTGTGGAGGAAGGTGTCAGTGCCTTTCCGCAGCAAGTTACCAGACAAATGGTGCGAAATTTTATAGAAGGGGGGGCCGCTATCAACGTGCTTGCACGTCATATTGGTGCAAAGGTGATTGTTGTTGATTGCGGAGTTGCTTCACTTTTGGAACCACAACCTGGTCTGAAGATAAAGAAGGTAGGTCTTGGCACAAAAAATATGGCCTTGGGGCCGGCGATGTCCAGGGAAGAGGCCATCCGGTCCATCGAAACCGGCATTGAACTCATTGAGGAAGAACTTGAAGAAGGAATCGATATTGTTGGCACGGGAGATATGGGGATTGCCAATACGACCGCGAGCAGTGCACTACTATCTGTCTTGGGGAGAATGGATGTTGTTTCGGTAACAGGCCGTGGAGCTGGGTTAGATGAAGAGTCGGTTCAGAGAAAGATAGCAGTAATAAAAAAGGCCATCGATATAAATAAACCCGACCCCAATGACCCAATTGATGTATTGTCAAAAGTTGGTGGGTATGAGATTGGCGGCATTGCCGGTTTATGTCTGGGTGCTGCACGCTATCGTATACCGGTAATTCTTGACGGGTTTATTTCAACGGCTGGAGCCTTAATAGCTCATGCAATAGAACCTAAAGTAAACACATACCTGATAGCATCTCATGTTTCCGCTGAAAAAGGGCATAGAATGATGCTAAAGCTATTAAACAAAATCCCCTTACTTGATCTGAATATGCGATTGGGGGAAGGTACTGGGGCGGCTTTGGGTATAAACCTGGTAGAAGCGGGAGTAAAATTGCTGTATGAAATGGCTACATTTCAGGAAGCGGGGGTGTCAGAACCTCATCGAGAGTAAGACAGTCGACCTTCAGTTTTTCTTTTCGTTCAATCCGGCCTTTAGTAATTGTACCATGTGGGCAATGCTGTCTTTGACTTCACCAAATATCATGAGTGTTTTCTGGTTATAGAACAGTTCATTGTCTATCCCTGAAAAGCCAGGGTTCAAACTTCGTTTGCAGATAATTACCGTCTTTGCCTTATCTGCGTTGAGAATTGGGGCATTGGAGAGGAGGCAAGTGTTCATAGCCTTTGCGGCGTGATTAATGACGTCATTAGCCCCAACAACCAGGACAACATCGGTATTCTGGAAATCGTCGTTAATTCTTTCCGGGGCAAAAAGCAGATGCTGAGAAATTTTTGCCTCTGTCAGCATGATGTTTAGTTGATCAGGTGTACGCCCTGCAACAGGATGTACTGCATATTTAACGGTGGCGCCACGATCTATCAAGACTTTTTCCAGACTATGCAGAATATCTTGTGCCTGAGCGGCGACAAAACCGTAACCGGGAACAATAATAACTGATTGCGCATTCTCGAGCGGCACAATCGAATCTTTCGGTGAATGTGCTATAATTTTACGTATCTCTTTTTTCCCATCATTTTCCAAAACATTTATCTTAACAAATCTGGGTATATCGCTCGAAGAGAAATGGCTTATCTCTTTGCATTTCATAATTGCCATGGCGATACCCGAAGCGCCGACAATTACACCACCCGTGATGACGATGTTGTTGGAAATAATAAAGCCGCTTGCTGTAGCAGCTAAGCCGGTGTAAGAGATCAGCAAAGATATGACCACCGGCATGTTTGCTCCGCCAATCGGAACGACAATCAATATTCCCAGTGCAGATGAGATAACAAAAAAGGCAAGAAGATATGCTCCACAGGTCTGATTAAATGAGATGATAATACAAAATATGAGACACAAGATAAACAGGAGCAGATGAAACGAATATTTTATCTCACAAACCAAAGGAGCCGATTTAATAAAATCCTGGAATTTAGCATACGCGACAAGACCGCTCGTGAGTGTTACAAGACCAATAAGCAAACCAACTACAACGGAAATGATAATATTCAGTTGCGGCTCGCTTACTATAAGATAGTGTTCTGTCAGAGCAACAAATACCGACACTACCCCGCCTAGTCCATTATAAAAAGCTACGATCTTGGGTACGGCAGTCAGTTTTGCCTTCTTAGCAAGAACGACACTTATGGTGCTTCCGATAAAACTGCTTGCAATAATAAAACTAAAGTCATGAATCTTCTTGTGAAAAAGAGTGCACACAATGGCAATCAGCATCGCAGTCATGGCAAGCATGTTACCACGATACGCAGTTTTTGATGAACTGATTCCCTTGACACCAAAAATAAACAATATTGAGGAAAGAATATAGGCAATGGTAATCATAGTTTTAGAATGGGGTAATTGCTTCACCATAATAATAGCAAAATTATTAGCACTATTTCAACGATTGACCTGATATCACAAAATAGGATGTTGCGATGTCACTCAAAATGATTATTGAAGTTGCGCTAAAGACGATAAAGTGATAATATAAATCACATGATAAGAATTCCGAATTACCTGTATTTTTCCTGAAAGGAGCTCCCAATGGCTGGGAAACAGTGGAGTAGTCCGCCTGCGATGCAGATTGATCCAAAGAAAACCTATCACGCAACAATGGAGACCAACCGGGGTACGATCTCGATAGAACTCTTTCCTAAAAACGCCCCGAAAACCGTCAACAATTTTGTATTTCTCGCCAAAGAAGGCTTCTACGATGGGGTATCATTCCACAGGGTGATCAGCGATTTTATGATCCAGGGTGGAGACCCTACTGGCACTGGCAGGGGTGGACCTGGTTATAAATTTGAGGATGAAACAAAAGGGAACCCCCTGACACATGACACCGGAGTAATTTCTATGGCTAATGCGGGACCGAATACAAACGGCAGCCAATTTTTTATTACGCATTCACCTCAACCTCATCTCAATGGAAAACACACGGTTTTTGGTAAAGTAGTCACCGGTCAGGATATTGTTAATGCAATTCGTCAAGGCGATACTATAGCAAAGGTAACGATTTGTGAAAGCTAAAGGCCTTCGTAATAAGCAAGAATAATTCCAGGATTTATTTGATACAGCGAGTTTATTGCCGTCGGGATACGTAAGAAACGTGATTCAGATTACCCGCACAATTTCAATAGATGAAAGCGAAATTCGATGCGATTTTATCCGTGCTTCCGGACCAGGTGGACAGAATGTCAACAAGGTTGCGTCGGCTGTGCAGCTTCGCTTTGATGTGCGAAACTCCCCTTCACTTCCTGGAGACGTTCGCGAACGCCTCATTCGCATTGCCGGCAAACGTATTATCGGAAGTGGTATACTTATTGTCATTGCGCGTCGTTTCCGAACCCAGGAAAGAAACCGCCAGGATGCAATCAACCGGTTAATTGAATTGATTCGTAAGGCTGCAGAAAAGCCAAAACCAAGACGACAAACGATGCCCACCGTAGCATCAAAGAAACGCCGTTTGGATTTCAAACATCATCGGGGTGGAACAAAACGGTTGAGGCAGTCATCTCCTCATGCAGACGACTAGCATTTTCCTGCAAATACCGAATTTTTTCTGTATACTGCTTTTTTCGCGCGAGTTATATTATGAAACAGTGGCAAATAATGGGTTTTTAGGTATTGCGTTACTCTTCTCCAAATTAAGTTTTTAAAGAAGCGCCCTGATTTGGTATAAGAGCGTTGGTATGGAAAGCTCGTTTGTGGGAACCAGTGCCAACGCGGTAAAGATTCAAATTTGGACAGCACTCATCGCCCTGTTGATCCTGAAGTACCTCCATCTGAGCTCAACGTTCGCATAGTCTCTTTCCAATTTCGTGACACTCTTGAGTATGAACCTCTTTACGCACCGGGATATTTGGGCATGGCTCGATAAGACGTCTAAAATACCACCTGTCCCTTACGAACCGAGACAATTGAGTTTTGCTTTCTCTTAATTCGGACAGCATGTATGGTAACCTGGTTTAAAAACAACAAAAACTTGTCTAAAATGCCAATAAATTCAAGGAGTATCATTGGGCTTCTCAGCTAATTTGGACAGCAATGATAAAGGATATACAATAATAGGCAAAATCAAAATAGATTCAAATATAAAGATAATAAATCCTGTAAGTATAACTCTTAAGACAAAAGGGGATGCCGATTTTATTGATAATTTGTAACTATTCAGTAAAACCGACGAAGAATGTTTTTTCAGAATGGTTAAGAGCCAACGGAGAAAGCAGGCATACGGAAAATCCCGAAGGGATGATATGATTATAGAAAAAAAACACACCACAATGTTTAACCCCATGGGGGTGAAATATTGCGAAAATAATGATACTATGTCACCCTACGGGGTTAACAATAATTGCATAACGATATGCTACAATAATGACATCCCTCGGGATTCTATAAGCAATCTTTTGTTTATTCGTAGTGGCGTAGGCAAAAATATGCTGAATAGTTACCTTTTTTGTAAGTTTATGACAGCCTTATTTACCCCTTATCAGGAGGTACCGTTTGTTTATGAGAGAAAGATTGCTTCGGAAAAGACCCTCGCAATGACAGCATGCAGCATGTGATCGAAGGCATGCCGCAACTGGACTTGGCGATGCATCTTGTCCGCTCGCAATGACAACGTGCAATATGTAATCAAAAGGCATAAGCCAGTGTCATTGCGAGGGTCTTTTCCGAAGCAATCTCCCGCTTTCACAACGGAGAATTGGATGTGGCTTTGCTGTGCTATGAAATTCTTTGAACTACAACTTATTGGTTTAAATTAGCCGAAATACGGCTATTTGCAAGGCTCCCCAAACCTTGCAAGACATTTCTGTGGGGAAAAAGGAGGGGTGTGAAATGGAAAGATGGAATTGGGTTTTTGTGGCGCCGGTGGTAATGTTCGTAGCGATATTTTTCGGCAATGCCTTTGCACAGGAGGGTACCGGGAAACCATCAAAGGGAGAGGTGATGCAAAAGGCACAAAAACTCCGGATGCCCTTCATTGCCAATGAGGGACAAGCGGATAAACGGGTGGCGTTTTATGCCCAGACCTTTGGGGGCACGGTGTTTGTGACAAAAGACGGGGAGATTGTGTATGCCCTTCCGGGAAGAGGCAAGGATGCAGGAAATAAGAGTGAAGGGCCGCGAA
>AYTS01000014.1 GCA_002009475.1 Candidatus Brocadia carolinensis
AAACAAGCCCTCCTTAAGCAGTTTCAGGTACCCTTTCATACGAAAATACAAAATTATGATTTGGATGGAAAAATCTTAAACGTTTCCTGACTTGCTTATCGATCGTATTTTAATTTACACACCCTTTCCTTTGTCTTTTATTCTTATTTACTGCAACATTCTCGGACAGCCTGTATAGAGAAGACCCGTATTTTTTTATCACTTCAGGTTTTTCTTTGTGTCCTTTTTGTTTTTGTGGTAAAGTATTGGGACGTGTTAAGAGATGCGGGGCGTGGCTCAGTTTGGCTAGAGCGCGACGTTCGGGACGTCGAGGTCGGAGGTTCAAATCCTCTCGCCCCGACCAACTTTACGAAAAGAGTATCTGATTCTTTGTCGTGAAGAGGGTATAATCTCCGAGAGCGAGATGGCGGATGGTATAAGGGTTGTAGGGCTATGGAAATCAAAGCTAAATAATTATAGTAAACGTATGAAATAAGTAGGCATGTGCTGGTCATTGCGAGCGACAGCGAAGCAAGCTCATTATTAAGATTGCTTCGGGCTAATGACAACCTTCTCTATGCGCTTACTATAAAATACCAATCAATGCCTGAAAATTATTCCTGCCTTTAGGTACCTTCCCTGGATCAATGCACTTGGCTACAGATATGGTATTTCCCAAAAGAATTTTATCGTTACTCCCAAAATCTGGCTGCTGGCAGTATCTCTTGCTCCTGATACCGGTCACCATCATTGCTTATTGGTGCCACTTCCCGGTGGTTATTACCTTCATTTTGGCCGGAGCCGCTCTGGTTCCGCTGGCTCACTTCCTGGGTGAGGCGACGGAGGTAATTTCCGATAAGACCGGTGAACACCTTTCTGGCATTATCAATGCCACTTTTGGCAATGCTGCAGAACTGGTGATTGCAATCCTGGCCATTAAAAGCGGCCTGATCGATATTGTAAAATATTCCCTGATAGGCTCAATTATTGGGAATATCCTTCTCATCCTGGGGTTAAGTCTTTTTTGCGGTGGCATAAAATTTGGTAATTTGAAGCTAAGTCCTATTATTACCGGGACAACAACCATCCACCTCTCCATGGCTGCCATGTGTTTTGTCGTGCCTTCTATTTTTGTAAAAGAAGACTCGATATTGGCCCTCAACAAGTATAGTATTGGCATTGCCGTAGTCTTGCTCATGGTCTACTTTGTTGGGGTCTTTTATAGCATGGTAAACCGTGAAAACAAAGAGGTATCTCAGGTTATTCACGAGGATATCGAAGCCACGGCACCCAGGTGGAGCCTGGCTAAAAGTGTGATAGTTCTGATATCTGCAACGGGAGGACTCGTCTATATGTCGGAGATATTAGTGCACCAGATAGAACCCCTGGTGGAATCCACCCATATTCCGCCATCGTTTGTCGGTTTGATTATCCTGCCGCTGGTCGGTAACGTAGCCGAACATTCTGTTGCTATTGGTTCTGCTATGAAAAATAAAATCAACCTGAGTCTGGCCATTGCCTCAGAAAGCAGTGTACAGATAGCCCTCTTCGTTTCACCCATTTGTGTCCTTATAGCCGGCCTTTTTGGACAAAATTTCAACCTGATTTTTAATAAGATAGAATTGATTACCCTTGCCATGTCTATCGGTGGTACCTGGCTCGTCGTCCACGACAACAAGAGTAACTGGTGGGAGGGATTTTCGCTGTTATCCTTTTATCTCATCATTGCCATTACTGCTTATTTTTTATAAGACACACCTGAACGCCCGGAGACACAACCTCGTTCTCCTTTATCGGTAGGACAAGCGCCCCGCCTATCATCAATGATGTCAACCGGGACGATTGACCTACCTCATGGGTTATGGAAATTGTAAAAACTTATCGAATCTCGTTGCAGTGCGAATTCCCGCCGGCAATGGCAGGCACGATGGATATATGATCGCCGTCTTTTACCGGCGTATTGAGATTGCCCATAAACCTTATATCTTCATCGTTCAGGTAAAAATTAATAAACCTTCTTATCTGGCCGTCGTTGTCACAAATCCTCTCTTTAATTCCTTTATAGTTTGTTTCAAGATTCTCTACAATATCCTTAATATTTTTTCCTTCCACCTTTACCTCGTCGGCACCCTTGGTAAGGGACCGCAGGGGGGTTGGAATGCGTACCATTACTGCCATGTTCTACTCCCTTCAAATGTTCATGATGATTTTTTACCGGTCTGAGGCATTGCCTCGCTAAGAAATTAATTACCTTTTTTGTGCCACCGCCATCTTTTCATCCATAATGGCGTCAAATTCAGAGAGGGAAGGGTTGATAATCCTCGGAACTTCCAGTTTATCCAGAACTGCCTCCTGGGTTTTTAGCCCATTCCCCGTTACACTGATGACGATGGATTCGTCGCGCGGGATTTTTCCCTGTTCGATGAGTTTTTTCGTAACTGCAACCGTCACACCGCCAGCAGTTTCCGTAAAGATACCCTCAGTTCGGGCAAGCAATTTAATACCCTCCACAAGTTCATCATCGGTTACATCTTCCGCCCATCCCCCGGATACGTTAATAGACTTCACGGAATAATAACCATCTGCCGGATTGCCGATGGCGATTGACTGCGCAATGGTCTTGGGTTTTACGGGCTTTATCACGTCGGTTTCCTGCTTGACGGCCGTAGTTATCGGCGCACTGCCGCTTGCCTGGGCGCCGTGGAGTTTGGTGTCGGCTTCGTCAATGAGCCCCAGTTTTACGAATTCCTTAATGGCCTTTTCTATCTTTGTAATCAAAGAACCGCCCGCCATAGGAACGACGATATGTTTCGGCGCTTTCCATCCCAGTTGCTCCAGGATCTCATATCCATAGGTCTTTGAGCCTTCCCCGTAGTAAGGTCTCAGATTCACATTTACAATTGCCCATCCGTATTTGTCCGCAATCTCTGAGCAAAGCTTGTTTACATTGTCATAGTTTCCCCGGATTTTTATCACGTTGGTGCCGTAGATCAAAGTACCAACAATCTTGCCCTGTTCAAGATCGGCTGGCATAATGATGTAGCTTTCCAGGCATGCCTGCACAGCCTGGGCAGCTACCGCGTTCCCCAGATTTCCTGTGGTGGCACATCCAACCGTTTTGTACCCAAATTCCTTTGCCTTTGTCAGGGCGGTGGAGACAACCCGGTCCTTAAAAGAAAACGTGGGGTAATTTACCGAGTCATTCTTCACGTACAATTCCTTAACACCAAGGACTCTGGCGAGGTTGTTTGCCTTAACAAGTGGTGTAAAACCAACCTGAGCGCCTACCGTAGGTTCGCCGTCGACCGGTAGCAGTTCCTGGTAACGCCACATGGTTTTGCCTCGGGATTCGATCAGTTTCCTGGTCAAAACCTTCTTAATCCCCTCATAATCATAGTCGACTTCCAGTGGACCAAAACAAAAGCTGCAGACATGCAGTGGCTCTTTTGGATATGGTGCTCCACACTCCCTGCATTTCAGACCTTTTACAAATCCCATCTATTGCCTCCATCTTTCTGGTATCAAGTGAGATGTTCTTCCCGCATTCCTGTAGTGGTAGTCCGCGGGCTGAAAGCTCTGCGAAAAACAGCGAAACCTAAAGGTTTGCGACCACCGCTCTTTTGAGCACGTTTTGCCGAAGAACCAAATAAAAAAGCCTCTTTCTATATATAAGATAGGAAGAGGCTTTTCTATACACCTATCTTATCTTTTCCCAAAAAACACGAGACAGGAATTAGCACCAGCATCTTATCCCCCTTATTCGGTGGATATGACCGGTTGCTGTGGCTTCGCAGGGCCAGTCCCTCTGCCACTCTCGATAAGACAAAAAATTTAGGTAAATTCTAACGATAAATCCTGGTATTGTCAATGAATTATTTTAAATAGAACAAGCCAGTTTTCTAAGAGGGGTTTGGTTGTGGCGTAGTCGCCCCATGCTATAGCGCAGGATTTCCCTATTTGCCCGAAGACCCTTTAGCGGTTTCGACATCTCAAAAAGAGTATTGCTTTACCAAACTTTTTTGATAATATAGGTGAAAAATCGGGTGCTAGCAGTTCTCCGTATTGCCTCAAGGAAATCCCTATTATTATGATCTTTCCCGGGAAGAATTGAAAGAATTCGAACGCGTCGTACACCATCGGTATTTTTTGCGTTCCTTCTGAAACCACATATATTGGCCCTGGAAAACCACAATTTTACGCGCGTATGGCGTTTTCAACATTACCATATCTTTGGCCGTCCTCAAATCACTCGCTCAGAGGAGGAATCATAATCGCTACCATTGATTTTGACAAATAATATTGCTACACTATTTCGACACAGCGAATTTTCAGAAGATATTCAATACCTATGTTCCTTGTATTACAGGAGGATAAAGAAGACCACGTGCCTGAAGAAAAGACTTCAAAGCGAAAAGGAATCGTGCATATTAATCATGAATACTGTAAGCGCTGCGGTATCTGTGTGAATTTCTGTCCGGTTAAAAATCTGGAGATTCGACAACAGAAGTTAATGGAATTGGAAAGATGTATCGCCTGCAGGATGTGTCAGCGATATTGCCCTGATATAGCCATTGAAATTGAGGAGATAGATGCCAAAGCAGTTATTCCAGGGAAATGAGGCCATCGTAATGGCGGCAGAAATTGCCGGATTAAAATTCTTTGCAGGATACCCCATTACACCGGCTTCTGAGATTATTCACGAGCTGGTCAATAAGAGTCATATAAAAGCACTGCAAATGGAGGACGAAATTGCCTCCATCAACGCTATCATCGGCGCATCGCTGGCCGGGCTCAAGGCAATGACTGCGACATCAGGGCCGGGTTTTTCGCTGATGCAGGAAAGTATCGGGCTTGCCCATATGATGGAAGTGCCGCTGGTTATTGTGAATGTTCAACGCGTGGGGCCTAGCACCGGTATGCCCACTCTTCCCGCCCAGGGGGATGTTATCCAGTGCATACACGGCAGTCATGGAGATTATTTTCCTATCGTCTTTTATCCCAATTCCGTCTCAGAGCTCTACCAATACACCGTTGCCGCATTCAATGCCGCAGAAGAATCCATGAGCCCGGTTATCCTTCTGAGCGACGGATATATCAGTCATCTTTATGAAACCATTATTCCTCACCGGGATTTTACGATTAAGCCAAGAAGCCGCCCGCCTTTGGGCACAGGGAACCGGCATTTTACCGGATTATCTCACGAGGATTCTGTGCCGCAGACCTCGGATGTTGATAATTACCGGCGGCTGATCACCCACTTTCGCGAGAAACAGCAGATGACAGCCCGGCGACACAACTATTATGAATATCTGGAGTGCGGCAAAGAAACGGACACGCTCCTTATCTCCTATGGGGCACTTTCCCGGGCCGCCTATTATTTTAAAAACGACTTTGCCCTGTACCGCCCCATACGGATGTTTCCCGTGGTTGAAGAGATCAAGAGCATTGCACCCCGATACAAACGGCTTCTTATGATGGAAATGAATATGGGACAATATGCGCATGAGATTGAACGCATTCTGCATCGTGAAGTAGAGTTTATACCGATCCTGGGCGGCCGCATTGACCTGAAAGAAATAAAGCAAAAAATCTATGGACAATAATAGTCGTTTTAAACGTTACCTGAAACTTGATTTACTGCCAACACCCTGGTGTCCCGGCTGTGGTAACGGGATTGCCCTGAAAACCATATGCCAGGCATTTGACGAACTTGACCTGCCGAAGCAAGGAACCGTGGTTGTTTCCGGAATTGGCTGTTCAGGCAGGAGCGCAGGTTTTTTCGATTTAGACTCGGTTCATTCAGTTCATGGCAGGGCAATTCCGGTCGCTGAAGGCATTAAATATGCACATGATGCGCTGAACGTTGTCGTGGTCAGCGGCGATGGCGACTTGCTCGGCATCGGAGGGAACCATTTATTACACGCCATCCGCCGAAACACAAATATTACCGTTATCTGTTACGCAAATGAAATTTACGGTATGACCGGCGGGCAGGTCTCCCCTACGACACCGCACAATACAAAGACCCTGACAACACCCCAGGCAATCCGGATTACCCCACTGATGTTCAGTCTCTCTTTAAGCACCGTAATTGCTTTTTTGCCCGCACTACGGCGTATCATCTGAATCACATGAAGAAGTGTTTTCTGGAGGCGCTGAAATTCAAGGGCTTTTCTTTTGTGGAGGCGAGAACGATGTGTATCGTCAATTACGGCCGTCGGCTGGGTTACAAGAACTCCAATGAGATGCTCCTGCACTACAAGGAGTTTTACAAGATTAACGATGATGCCGAAGAGTTGGCCCAAAATGAGATTGGGATTTTAAAAAGCACTCCGGTATCCTGACGTCAAGGAATTTTAACCACCGCCATAATCCCCCTTCGTTTACGGGGGGAAACAGGGGGGAAAAGTTGCCGAAGTCTTCCAGGATGAAATGTCAACAATTCCCGGGTGAAGGATACTCCGTGAAAGATTTGCTCCCCGTTCTTTTCCAGAAAAAAACTGAAAAAAGCTTGCATTCTTCTTCGTTTTTGTATTATCATCCTCTTTAAAGAAGAGACAATTTTCTATCACCTCTCCTTAGAAAAGAAGCTTTACATTGCAATACGGTAAATGACAATCCCTGTTAAACGTAAAAATATAAAGAATTCAAAAACAAATAGCCCCTCCCCTTTCTTTATGATAGATTGCAAACCATGAAAGCAACCTCACTCAAAAAAGAAAGCAATCTTTCTGTAAGCCCCATGGAGTTTTACGTATCAGAAGAAACGGCCGCCTGTGGTCACAAGAAGCCCTTCTCTACTTACTATGACAATCCTGAGCATTCTATAAAGCTTTTGAAAGGCAACTGCATCGAGATTTTAAATCAGGCAAGGAAAAACAGCGTTGATATGATCTTCGCTGATCCACCCTATTTTCTCTCTAACGGCGGGATTACCTGCCATGCAGGGAAGATGGTTTCCGTAAACAAGGGGAAATGGGATAAATCAAAAGGGGCTGTTGAGAATCATAAATTCACCCTTGAATGGCTTAATGCCTGCCAGCAGGTTTTAAAACCCCATGGAACAATCTGGGTTTCAGGGACTACACATATTATCTATTCTGTCGGATATGCCATGCAGGAGCTTGGGTATAAAATTTTAAACGACATTATCTGGTATAAACGCAATGCCCCGCCGAACCTATCTTGCCGCTACTTTACCCATTCAACGGAAATCGTCTTGTGGGCTGCAAAGAACGTGAAAAGCAAACACTATTTCAATTACGAACTGATGAAAAAGATGAATAGCGGGAAACAAATGCGGAATGTCTGGGAAATCTCAGCACCACAAGCAGAGGAAAAGAAATTTGGCAAACACCCTACACAAAAACCCGTAGAACTTTTGAGCCGGATCGTGCTTGCATCCACGAAAGAGGGAGATTTGGTCCTGGACCCATTTAGTGGAAGCTCAACAACCGGGATCGCATCAGCTTCATGGAATAGGAAATTTGTTGGTATCGAATTGGAAGATGAATATTTGCAGCTTTCCAAAAAACGGCTTGAAAGTATAAGCAACTATCCGCAACAAAACCAGGAACCTAAAACTCACAGGATTCCGCCAAAGAGACAAGAAGGCCATAACGCGTGTTATCCGACTTACGCATGAAATATTAACGTATAGATTCTATGGCAAAACCACAAGGTTCTTTGGCTAACGCATCGGGAAATATATTAGAGCAGACCGTAAAGACCGTATTCCAAAACAAAGGCTTTCAGCTTGCCTCACACCGTGAATGGCAAAAGTCTCCTGAGAAATATGGTGTGGAATTATTGCTTACCGACGTGCCCTATACAACAATTTATAACCACCCCGGCCACACTGAGTTTCTGGTCAAATCTGAAAAATATAAGCTTGAAATAAGGATTGAGTGCAAATGGCAACAATCAGCCGGTTCAGTAGATGAAAAGCTGCCTTATCTCTATCTGAATTGTATTGAGTCTATGCCAGAAAAATATATCGTCATCGTCATTGACGGAGACGGTTTTAAAAAGGGTTCCAAGGTATGGCTCAGAGAGGCAGTAAAAGAAAAGAAATATACCAGTCCTGTCAACAGAGACAAAAGCATAGAAGTCTTCGACCTGAAAGAGTTTATTACATGGGCTAATAAACTCTTAAGATAAAACGCTATTCTCAAAAAATAAAGCCACATTATGGTGGGGCGGGTCTATTGCAAGGCATGCAGCATCGCTTAACAAGCCGCTCCACATTGACGCTTTTCTGCCATACGTCATTGCACGGTGCCGCAAGCCGTACGCCAGAAGTGCACGCAAGCTTGCCAGAGCGCCGGTACGCTTTAGAAAGTAATATGGATTCATGCAGCGATTGCAAGCGCCGATCCGCAGTACCAATCCGAGCGCATACTACTGTTGCCTGCGCCAGATTGACAGAATATTGAGCAGGAATTTCATAGCGCAGCAAAGCCGCAACCAAATTCCCCGTTGTGAAAGCGGGAGATTGCTTCGGAAAAGACCCCTCGCAATGACACAGGCTATGCTTTGATAACATATTATGCGTTGTCATTGCGAGCGAAGCGAAGCAATCTTTCTCTCAAAAACAATCTGTACCTCCTGATAAGGGGTAGATAGGGTTGCAAAAAAACTTACAAAAAAAGAAGTTTTTACACGGTAATACTATAATACACCGGGTATTTGTATTACATCCTCCTTGCCGTTATTATTGCCTGTATTTTTTATGTCATCCTCGCTATTGAGCACACTCGCTATGGCTTGGTACGTTTCGACAGAACGAATCACGTACTGGTTGAGTTGGCGAAAACTATGAAATGAAAAGACAGCCTACTCCGGCAATCCAGCGGACATCTTTCAGCCACCGCTGATTTTGTCGTTATGTGTGAAATATATACGAATCTTCCTCAATGATGCACTCGTCACCGATTAAACCAATCTTAATCCTTTAGAAAAGTACTCTGGCATCCTGAGTATTATGACAAATCACACATGTATTTCTTCAAACCCTTTCCGTCGATAATCTATCTCACCCAATCCCTGCTCATGGAATTGCCTGATATAGCCCACGTCCGTAGGTTGTATGCCAAATAAGGTGGCGCCGTAGGCATCCGCTGTAACGGGATCGGTGCTTAGATAATACGCCGTGCATGTTCCGGAGAATTATCAACGTCATCGAGTCGGCCACCGGTTGGTCCGTGATTTTTCAGTATCCGGAAGGCATCAAGTACGGTCAGGTCTATTTTGAGGAATTTGTTAAGATCGGCAATTTTGG
>AYTS01000015.1 GCA_002009475.1 Candidatus Brocadia carolinensis
TTTTGTATGCATCTCTGATATACATACCATGATTATACCAGAGAAGACGAAAATGTCAACACAATCCTCACTATTCATACACTACATCGCCGGCAAAAATTCTCGACCCGTATTATTCTACCACTTACGACTTGCTCACTATGCAAAAGTACCGCTTCGGCTACACTTTTTGCGTAAGTTCGGTTAAGGACATCAGGGGTAGACGCAAGCGAAGGGGCAAAAGAGGAGATAGAGCGGATCGTAAACCACATTCGGAGCCAGTGGCCGGAGGTGAAGATTGTGGTGCGGGGTGATTCAGGGTTTGCGCGGGAAGAGATCATGAGTTGGTGTGAAGCAAATCAGGTAGACTATCTCTTTGGGCTTGCAAGGAATTCTCGATTACAAGAAGAGATACAAGGTGAAATGGAAGAGACAAGAAAACAGTATACTGAAACAGGACGAGCATCGCGGGTGTATAAAGATTTCTTCTATAAAACGGTAAAGAGTTGGTCCCAGGATCGTCGGGTAGTTGGTAAGGCGGAACATTTAGAGAAGGGGCCAAATCCTCGGTTTGTAGTAACGTCACTAAAATCGGCGGAGAGAGACGCCAAGAGTCTTTACGAGCAAGAGTATTGTGCACGGGGTGAGATGGAAAACAGGATCAAGGAACAGCAGTTACATTTGTTTGCCGACCGGACAAGCACCGAGACGATGCGTGCCAATCAACTGAGGCTGTGGTTCTCGTCAGTGGCTTATGTGTTACTCAACGAATTAAGACGGATAGGGCTTTGTTCAACAGAATTCTCACAAGCACAGTGCAACACGATCCGCACAAAACTCCTCAAGATTGGCGCACAGGTGAAGGTGAGTATAAGAAGAATAGCCGTTTGTCTGTCCAGTGCTTATCCCTATAAAGAAATCTTTCAACTTGCTTTCCAAAACATTCGCAAAGCGTATCCCATGCTCTGTTGAGGTTCAGAAAAGATTTACCCGTGTAGTATTGGTTGCTCAGCCGGAGGGGAGCGCTATGCCCAAAATACGTCTTTTGACAGTACTTTCCCCGGTTTTTATTAATAAAATCATCAGGATGTTCAGTGGTGACGTATAAAAACAGAAAAATCAGTCTTGTGAAACAACAACATTACGTCCCCTGTGACCTTTTGACATCACAAATTACCCTCGGTGAGAAATGCGGGTTAGCTTTAGTAATTATCCATCTTTAGCAGCCAATTCAATAATTTCCCATCCATCAACTTTGCCTTTAATAGCGTTAAACCGATCTTGGTGAAGAGCAAAACATAATAAATGCGTGGGGCGCGACATAGTTACATAAGCAATTTTTGCCGTCTCCTTTTCAAGATAATCTCTGTTCTCCTTCAGCCCAAGAAATTCAAGAATATAAGGGTCTTTTATAACATCGTGGGGTGTCGCTGACGGTTCAACCTTCTGTATTTCAGTCCTTACCCGTCTTTTGTCTTTGCTTGCAAGGATGCGCTTGTAGTAGAAGGAGTTTATTTGCCGCTCCAACTGGCGTGTGCTCCAGTTTCCGGCGATGCACTCATCAAGATAGAATTTACGGACAGCAGGCTGCTCTACTTTTAAAAGCAAACGGTAGTGAGTCCAAGAGAGTTCCGGTCGGATTACGGGTAATTCGTCACGCAGTGAGTGATTTTTTTTGAGATGTGATAGATGTGTGACGCACTGCGTCACCTTTTTGAGTAGCTACAGATTCATCACGCAGTGCGTGATGAATCTTGTCAGGCAAAAATTGTGAACGCTCTGCGTTCAGAATCTCGAATGACAGGTAAAACAACCGCATATACCGCAAATTCGTTTCAGTAAAACCTTTTCCGAAATCCCTGGTTAAACGTATTGATAGTTCCTCTAAAAGATACTCACCATATCCGGCCTTTGCTTTTCCCCGCTGTTCTTCCTCAACAATAAGTCTGCCGATGTTCCAATAAGCCTGAACCATAGCGACATTGACGGCAGAGTAAGCGGTCTTTCTGGCATCTTCAAGAATCTGCCTAATGTTTCGATAAGCAGTATCTATTGGCTTGGAAATTATGTTTTTATCCATTTTAACCGTTTTTCCCTACCATACCTCACAATAATTCGCCTGATGCGCTTTTCTGCCTCTTGGCGTCAAAGCCTCATACCTCCCAGTGTCTCAATTTCCTTATCAAGTCTGGCAACGATTTTTTATAAAAGGGTCGCTGACCCCAGTTAGTACTTATTCCTTAAGCAACAAGCTTTTCAATATATCCTTCCCGTTTACTCCATACCATTGGTTCAATCTCATAAGCCTTAAGTGCATGCAGGGTATCAGGAGTAATTTCTTTTTCTTTAAGCCAGCGCGCATCGATTTCGACAAGTTGATAACAATCCAAAACACACATAAGAATAACCCTCTTTTTATATCAGGTATATCTTGTACATTGCAGTATGTTAAAAAATTTTGGGGCTTCTAAGTTTTGTTGGACAAATTTCCATGATTCCTGTTTTAATTCCTGCTGTATCGGCAGTTTCAGGTCTTGGACATCAGGAAGTTTTCCCTTGAACGCCTTGGGCAGTCTCTTTGTGACGATCTGATATAATATTCCCGTTCTTTATCACCGGTCAATTTCTCCATAATCAATAAATTATGTCCCCAGGGTATTTCTGCAACAAGCTGTTGCAGAAATGACTTATCTTTGTATTCCTCGTAAAATCTGCGCATATTCCAGAGGTTTCTTCCGGAAAAAACCAAATGATTCCGGAAATGCCTCTCTCAAATCACGGGCAAGAGCCTCAACAATATTGTCGCCCTACGTATATTTTTCTGCCTCTCTACAATTGCTTTGCCGATATCCCAGTATAATTTTATCAGCTTCTTATTAACCGACCGAACGGTCTGTATCCGCGCCGTAACGATACGCGTTTTAATCTCGTTCAAGAAATTGAGATACTCTTTGCTTATAACGGTTTTCATTCTAATCTTCCAATCTTTCCGGCTTCAATCTTTTGAGTAACGACTCTGCGGAATTCTCGCTGGAGATTAAATCCTTGTGACACTGTTCAGTCAGCTTGCCTTCAAACGTATCCACCTGCCATTCATTAAGCTGACGGAGCAATTCAATGGTGTCTTCTATTGAGAAAAGTTTCATGTGATATTTTTCCTCTCCCGGCACATCTGCAATCATCCTTTCAGTCCACCTTTCCGACTCTTGACGCAAGAGACTCACGCCTTCCGGGGTCTTAATTTCTTTGTTAAGCTTGGTATAATAGCTCAAAATTTGAACATCTTTTTAATGATAGATTTTACGGTATTTAGTTCTGATTCTGCCAATGTTCCCAATGGTTTGATCACGTATTTCTTTTCGATGGTTGCCTGCTTACTAATTCTTATAAAGGATTCCACAAGAAGACCGCACCTCTTCCATTCAACGATTTTATAATCAGTCCCAGTGGTATATTCCTGTGTTGTTATTCTTGCTATGAGAATATCTTGATCCCCCGAATCGTATAAAACAAGGGCAGGCCTTTTAGAAATATCCTGCAAGTCAGTATGAGGAAATCCCACAAGAACAATTTCGCCAAAGTTATAGGTTGTCATATATGGCATCCTTTTCCGAGTAACCTTTCAGGAACTGTGACATCGCAAAGTTATTCCACACTGTTTCCTCATCATCAAGCAAAAGCATGATTCTTACCTTTGAGTCAGGTTTCAGTTTATCCTTTAGACCTTTTGGAATAGACAAATGTCCATCAGGCAAAACCTCTGCGTAATATTCATAAGCTTTCATGTTTTATACTCCGTAAATGTAATGATTAAAATAACTTTTTTCCCACTCCGCAACTTGGCAATTATCAGCTCAATGTGCTTTTCTGCTCTTTGCCGTAAAAGACTAATGTCCTCCAATACCGCCGACTCATTATCACGTTTGACAATGATTTTTTTTGTAAAAGAGTCGCTGGCCACTCTAAATCTAAACTAAATAAGTCAACTGCCTGTAAACCCAATGCTTTCCTGAGATGTAAAATACAAAATGTTCAAAAAAGGGATATAACAGACAGTCCAAACCTAAACCACTACGCCAGTTCCCTGCCCTACACTGCTCTTTGCACTTGAAAAAGCGACCCTTTCGGATTTGACAGTTTCCATTTATTTGTCCCGCTTTTTGAAGGACTCATAGTTTCACGCTGATTGGCGGCAAATTCCTTTTAATTTTAGTAATTATCCATCTTCAGTAGCCAATTCAATAATTTTCCACCCATCAATTTTGCCTTTAATAGCGTTAAACCGATCTTGGTGAAGAGCAAAACATGATAGATGAGTGGGGCGTGACATAACTACATAAACAATTTTTGCCGTCTCCTTTTCGGTATTATTTGTAAATGCGTTGCCTTATGCGCAAAAGCCGAATATTTTTTAATATTTTGCTTCTTCTCAAAACGTGAGGGATAGGCATTATCCCTCATTGCTCCCTATGCAACAAGTTTCTCTATATATCCTTCTCTTTTACTCCATACCATTGGTTCAATCTCATAAGCCTTGAGGGCATGCAGGGTATCAGGAGTAATTTCTTTGTCCTGATCATTAAGAACAGCAAGAGCAATCGCATTTTCAGATCTTATCTTTCTGGTATCGTCCCAGGAAAAAATCATAGCGGAAACGTAATTTTTCGTAGGATTATTAATGGCCTTCAAAATTCTTTCTGGCTCTTTTTTGGATGACGGTATGACGAAATCAAAATGGTGATTGAAACCGCTTTTACCGATAAAATTAATATCTTTTGTAAATCTGATGTCATGTAATGAAAGGAAACGCTCCACGTCTTCTTTGAAGAAACTTGCAACCTTTGCAGGAGTCAAAACAAAAAGGTCATTTATGGCAAGCATTGCCTGTAATAAATTATATTTTTTCTGCGGAAAATTATCGGGACGTGCTTCAACTTCCAGACAATCTCCATGAAGCCTTACCCCAAAGCCGTTCAAAATATTATTCAGTTCACTCCTCGCCGTTCAGTATTAAATTCAAGGCCGCTTATTTCTAAATCTCGAATTATGTAACCATCGTCTGTTAAAACTACGCGAGACGGAGTTGCCTTTATATATATTTGCAAATAATCATTATGCCGGTCAACAAACGGAGTCGTGAGTTCACAAACATCCCCGATCTTTTTAACTTTTACCTTTTCTTTAAGCCAATGTGCGTAGGTTTCAACAAGTTGATGGCAATCCAGAACACTCATATGAATAATCCGCTCTTTATATCAGGTATTTCTTGTACATTGCAGTATGTTAAAAAAATTTCGTGACGTTATACAGATTACTATTTGAATTTATCAACTCTGCCGGTGCTGGTATTGCCCACCTACTTGCAAAACCCTCGACATAGATATGAAGATGTGGGCATAAATCTCGATCCCATTATAAGGTACAAGAAAATCAAGAGGAACGCTCGCAACTACAAGATTCGGATGCCTTTAATTGGCGGTAGGTGGTTTAGAGATTGTTTAGATGTGCTTTAATTCTTTCATTGTTTTCATTTTCTTTGTCGCCCTTATAATATATCTCGATAAAATCAACCCTCAAATCATTGCTATGGAAGGCGTAAATAATCCGCAGAGAAGAACCCTTTAGATAGCGGCAAAACAAACGCGCCTTTACGACCGTGCAACGGTCATTCTTTGTTATGATATTAAAATGTTTACTGTTTCCCAAAGGCTCAACTGCGATTACACGTTTAAACTCCTCCAGGTCATCCGGCAATGATTTGTATTTTTTGGTCATCCGCTTAAATTCTTTGGCAAATTCCGGCAGTTCATTAAAGTTCATCGTCATAGTTTCGTACTGAATAACGTTCATCCCGATAGAATACGCTTTCATAAGAAATTGGCTGACCTTCCTTTGCCGCTTTCCACGGCATATCCTCGTGAGAGTAATTTTCTATTTCTTTAGCATTTTTATCAGAAAGACGCGCCAGAACTTCCTCTATATGACCAATTTCCCGTGCCGAAAGGGCATTAAGATCAGCTCGCTTAATCGGCAGATATTTTTTTTTGCAAATGGTTAAAATATTTGCTTTTCACCGCTTCAATCTCGCCGTTTCTCTGCATATCTTTTAAAATCGTCCCCAACTCAACCGATGTCGGCCCGTGATGATTTTTAAAGTAAGTCGCCCCCATTAAGTTTTCTTCAAACTTTTCATAATAATCAAAATCAATAAAATAAAGAAGTTTATGGAGTACGGTTTCGCCAACATTTGGCTTGCTGCCGACTTTTTCCAGAATATAAAGCAACACTTGCTTGAATTTATCAAGATTTTTTTGCGTTACGCGGATTTGAAGACTAGAATCTGCCCTTTTGTCTGCTCTCGCCTTTTCTAAAATAACCTTATGTCTTGGCTCTTTGCCGGCTAAAAAATCGTCAAAAGAAATGCCAAAAATATCTGCAAGTTTTTTCGCTGCGGAAATAGTTAAATCCTTCTCGCCCTGCTCTATTTGGATATAAGTAGGCCGGGAGACACCAATCTTTGACGCCAGATACTCCTGGGTCAGATTGTGCTTTTTGCGCATGTGTTGGATGAATTTTGGAAGCATAGTTTTAACATACCTTGTCTTTGGGTGGATACGGGTCTCTTACTGGTTTTATCATGTCGCTGTCCCTTATTTTGCCATCCAGCCCGTGAATTCTTACTTCTCCGCCGCCGGAATTAGCGGAAAATTCTTTCGCCGCTTTTTCAGCTTTTCGTTGAGTATCAAAAATTCCAGCCGCTCTGTTCACGCCCTCTTTTTTAGCCTGCCATCCGCCGTCAGGATGTTTGGAAACATGATAGTTAGCCATATATATCTCCAAAAATAGACTTTGATTTTTTACGATATCACAATATTATTACTTACGCTATCATGTTAATCTATGTAAATATATTTGTCAATAAAAATGTAAATAATATTGACAATCGTAAGAATAGCCCAGGAACAGGTAAAGATTCAGCCCCATTTTACCCGCAAAACCGCCCCTTTCGGATTGGACGATTTCTATTTTTTCATCCCGCTTTTTGAAGGACTCATAGTTTCACGCTGTTTGGCGGCAAATTCCTTTTAATTTTAGTAATTATCCGTCTTTATCAGCCAATTCAATAATTTCCCACTCATCAATTTTGCCTTTAATAGCATTAATTATATAACTGTCATCTATAAGGAGCAAGGCGGAAGGGGTTGCCTTATAAATTCCTTACCAAACTGTCTGGACAATGCCTGATTTTAGTAGAATGTCATCTTTTGTGATTAAAGATGCTTCATAATGTAAGGCTGTTGCGACGATAATCCTGTCATGCATTTCTAGTTCAGCCTCGATTTTGTCGGCAGTTCTTAATATTTCCGCATTTAATGGGGCAATTTCAAAATTGTCGCTTTCTTCAATCCGTTTAAGCGTATCATCAAAAGAAAGCGTAATCCTGCCTTTTCTTGCTATAAACATTATCTCTGCCAGAACAACTGCGGGCACAAATACGGTTCCTTCTGTTTCAGACGTCTGAAAAGCGTTAAGCGCGTTGCTGCTCAGCCTGCTGTCGTCCGTAAAGTACCAGACAAGCGAATGGGTATCGGTTACATAGTCCATTAAAGCCCCCTGCTGTTTTCGTATGGGAAAAGTGACTTCCTGGCATCAGTAAACAGAGAATCATCAATTTGGCTGCCCTTCCATATCCCTCTTAGAGAAGCCCTTTTGCCTGTTTTTCTTGCACCAACTGTAATCTCCTCGGTCAACAAGTGGATAATTTTGTAAATATTTCCCAGCTTGTCATCAGGGATTTTCTCGATTTCACGCAATATTTTTTCTTTATAACTCGTCTGCATCTCAACCTCCTTTCAAATATGTTATTATCTCATAATCCTTTATTGGAAGCCTTATCAAAAACTTCTCTGCCATTCAGTGATACAAACTCCGCATAAACCAGAGATCTCTTTCATCAAAGCCTTTGCCAAATTCGGAAGACAAACGATCAGAAAATCCCCGAATGAGACCTTTTCCATATTTTGCGCATTCTGCCCCCTTCTCTCTTTTTTAAAAGCCATCTTTGCCTTTGAGATGCTCCAAAACAACGGCTTTGACTTTTTTTGCTAAGTCAATAGCTTCTTGTGCATCTTCTTTGGGAATATCGTAATAAACTTCATCAGGATAGCGCACTTCAACACCGTAGCTTGAAAGAATCTCGACATCTTCGAGATATCTTTCTATCTCAGGGACGACCCGTTTGCACAATTCAACAAGGTCTTCTAGCGAATGAGTTTTGGGGAAATCTATCTTATGAAATGCGAGAAATCCCTTAAGATATTTTGGGTCATCGCGTAGTCGTGTGGGTCATTTTATATTTCCTTGAGCATACAGGTAAGGATTTTCAGTCGGAGATACTCCTCGTCACGTAACCCGTAAGCCCTTCTTTGGATTACCCGAATCTTATTGTT
>AYTS01000016.1 GCA_002009475.1 Candidatus Brocadia carolinensis
ATATTGAAAAGGTTAGGGTTGTAGCTTTAAAGAGTCGCTCCCCGCGCGGGAGCGTGGATTGAAACTGAGAGGAAGAGCAATCAGAGAAGAGCATGGGAAGGTCGCTCCCCGCGCGGGAGCGTGGATTGAAAAACCCCAAACTTGCAATACGCAGGGAGCAACAAAAATGGTAGTATCCAGTCTTCTGGAAAGTTACAAAGTTGTATGTATATCTTAGAGCCATTTTTGCTTGACAAAAACCCCCCCATCTGATAGCATATTTCCGCCTAAGTATGATATTCCTAAAGATTTCGGGAGAAGGTTGAGTGTCATTCCATCGCTAAAAATACTTAGGGCGATTAGCTCAGTTGGCTAGAGCGCTTGCTCGACAAGCAAGAGGTCACTGGTTCGAGCCCAGTATCGCCCACCATAGATTGGTTAAGCACGTCTTTAGAAAGTTCAAGAAATATTTTCTATTACATTAACTCCCTTATCATAGCCAAAAGATTAGGAATATTATTATTGTATAAAAGAAACTATAGTGAACGATAAAAGAACATAGTCATTGTGAGCACACTAGCCCGAAGCAACCCTAAGATATGGATTGCTTTGCTGTGCTCGCAATGGCATTTACCCATGTACTTAGTTTAACGTTAAGGAATTTTTATCTCCCCCTAAAATCCCCCGGTTACAGGGGAAGGGAGGTCGCTAAATACCTAATTAAGGTTAAGAAATTTCAATCACCCCCCCCGTAGTCCCCCCCCCCCGTAAACGGGGAGGACAGTTGCCGAAGGCTGATTAAGGTCGTTTACTATAAGGACGCAGTTCGTTAATAGGAAAGAGAAGTGATGTTGAACGTATCGCTACGGAACAGAGAAAAGGTTTTATATGGTTAAGATTACGTTACCTGACGGGACAAAAAAGGAATATAAAGAGAATATCACCATCGGCGAAGTCGCCAGCAATATCGGAAGCCGTTTGGGCGAAAGGGCGCTGGCGGGAAAGGCTGGTGGTGTGCTTGTGGACCTTAGTTATCCTATTAAAGAGGATATTTCCTTGTCGGTAATTACCGAAGATACCGACGAAGGGCTGGAAATTCTCCGCCATAGCACGGCGCACATTATGGCTCAGGCGGTCAGCCGGCTCTTTCCCGATGTAAAACTTGGGATAGGCCCTACGATTGAGAATGGGTTTTATTATGACTTTGGCCTCCAGCACAGCCTGTCTGAAGAGGACCTCAGGAAGATTGAAGAAGAGATGATAAAAATTATTCGTGAGGATATTCTTGTCACACGGATGGAACTGCCCCGCGATAGAGCGATACAGAAGATGGAGTCTGTTGGTCAACCTTTTAAGGCAGAGCTCATAAAAGATATCGAAGATGAAACCGTTTCTTTTTATACGCAAGGGGAGTTTATGGACCTGTGTCGCGGTCCTCATATTCAGAAAACAAGCAAGGCCGGGATATTCAAGCTCCTGAGTGTGGCTGGCGCTTATTGGCGTGGGAAGGAAACGAATCCCATGCTGCAACGCATTTATGGGACGGCGTTTTTCACGCAGGCAGAACTTGCCAAATATCTGAAGTACCTTGAAGAGGCGGAAAAACGCGACCACCGGAAGATAGGAAGGGATTTAGATCTTTTCAGTTTTCATGAAGAGGGGGGCCCTGGATTAACCTTCTGGCATCCCAAGGGTGCAAGGATACGCAATATTATTGAGAACTTTTGGAGAGAAGAGCATTTTAAACGCGGGTATGAAATTCTTTATAGTCCCCATATTGCAAAAATCAATTTATGGAAAACCAGCGGTCATTGGAATTTTTACCGTGAAAGTATGTACTCACCCATTGAGGTGGATGGTCATGAATATATCTTAAAGCCCATGAACTGCCCTTTTGCTGTACTTATGTATAAGACAAAGCTTCACAGCTACCGCGATTTACCTTTGCGGTGGGGGGAATTGGGCACCGTGTACCGGTATGAAAGGTCGGGGGTACTGCATGGCCTGTTGCGTGTGCGGGGATTTACCCAGGACGATGCACATATATTCTGCACCCCGGACCAACTGGAAAGTGAAATCCTGGGGGTAATAGATCTGGCTCAGTTCATGCTGTCAAGTTTTGGATTTCATGAATATGAGATAGAATTAAGCGTCCGGGGCAAAGGAGAAAAAGAAAAATACATAGGCCGGGATGAAGTCTGGGAACACGCCGAGGAAGCCCTAAAAATTGCCCTTGAAAAAAAGGAGTTAAAATATGTCCGAATGGAGGGCGAGGCGAAGTTTTATGGTCCGGCAATTGATATCAAGGTCAAGGATGCCATAGGGCGAGGCTGGCAGGGGCCTACGATTCAGGTAGACTTTAATCTGCCTGAGCGATTTGATGTCAATTATGTTGGTTCTGACGGGTTTCATCATCGTGTGGTAATGGTGCATCGCACCGTTCTGGGAGCTATGGAGCGGTTTGTTGGCTGTTTGATAGAGCACTATGCGGGCGATTTCCCCTTATGGATTGCACCTGTTCAGATAAGGATATTGCCGATTACCGATGCACATGTTGAATATGCGAAAAAAATACAGGCTCTGTTGCTTGCCAGGAATTTCAGGGCAGAATGTGATTTGAGCAGCGCCAAAATCAATTACAAGATACGGGAAGGCACGGTAGGAAAAATTCCTTACTTGCTGATCGTCGGAGATAAAGAAGTGGAGGGCGGCACCGTTGCCGTCAGGAGCAGGAAAAAAGGGAACGAGGGGGCAATCCCTCTGGAAGAGTTTATAAGAAACGTGGAATCTGAAATCAGAGAAAAAAGGTAATCGTAACTTTTTGGGAGGAGAATATACATTTCACAAGAATTAAGGATTAATGAGCGGATCCGTTCCTCAACGGTACGGTTGATCGATGAGAACGGTGTTCAGGTGGGTGTGATTAGTAAAGAAGAGGCTATTGCAAAGGCAAGGGCGGTGGAACTCGACCTTGTGGAGGTCGCTCCTGATGCAACTCCACCGGTTTGCCGGATTCTGAATTATGGCAAGTTTAAATATAAACAGAAGAAAAAGTCACACCAGAAGCAGCATGTTGTGCAGTTAAAAGAATTAAGACTGAGGCCCAAAACCGGCGAGCATGACATACAAACAAAGATCCGGCAAGCCAGGAAATTTTTAGAAAATAAAGACCGTGTTCTTTTCAGCATAATGTTTAAGGGACGGGAACGAGCCCATACAGAACTGGGTGAAAGTATCTTGAAACAAATTTCTGATGCACTTGAGGATATTGCTAAAGTAGAGAAGGAAAAAATATCTGATGAGCGCAGAATGGGTATAATCTTATCACCGAAGTAAAAAAAGCCTCTGTGACAATTGAATTCAGCTTCATGTCATTCAGAGCGAACTAAATATAAATTCATTTGTTTGAAATGGAGGTTGTAGATATGCCAAAGTTAAAAACCCATAAAGGGCTTAAAAAACGGATAAAAATAAGTGCCAAAGGGAAGGTCAAGAGACCAAAGGCTGGGAAAGGCCATTTGATGTCTGGAAAGTCTGGAAGGCGGCTTGGACATCTGAGAAAAAAGACTGGGGTTTCGTCCGCATTCAATAAAATCATGACAAGGGCGTTACGAGGATCCTGAGGTAAATCTAACGTGTAAACGTTTACGTTTAACGTTTAGGAATTTCAAACGAAAAATTCCTCCCCCTAAATCCCCTTCCTGAGGGGTACAAACAACTGTCCCCCGCTGGCGGGGGTGAAGGGGGTGGACACCTGTCGGGAAAATTGCGTTTATAAGTAGCCGAAGGCCTGGAGATATAGAAATTTCAATCCCCCCCTTAATCCCCCCGTAAACTGGGGGGAAAATCGCCGGATGCCTAATTAAACGTTAAAGAATTTCAATCACTCTTAACAGTCCCCCCGTTTACGGGGGGAAACAGGGGGGTTGTCAAATGCCTGACTAAATGTTAAAATGTTAAGGAATTTCAATCTTTTTGACTTATGCAGGGCGGCCAGCCTGGTCGCCTTACCATGAGATGAGCTTAAAATCGCTGCCAAAGGCAGCCTAATTAATAATTTTTTGGAGTTGTAACATGCCAAGAGCAACAAAAGGTTGTGCAAGAAAAAGATCGAGAAAAAGGTTGTTGAATAAGACGGAAGGTTATTGGGGCGGCAGAGGTAACCTGTACCGTAAGGCCATGGAGACTTACATTCGTGCCATGGTATTTTCGTTTCGAGACCGGAAAGCCCGCAAGAGAAAATTTCGGGAACTCTGGATTTCCCGAATCAGCGCTGCAGTCAGGGAGCGGGGGTTATCATATAGCCGTTTTATGAGCGGAATAATGAAAGCAAAGGTAGATCTTAACAGAAAAATGCTGGCTGAGATGGTAGTCAATGATAAACCCGCTTTTGATCAATTAGTCGAGCAGGTTAAGGCGGCAATGTAATATCTTGTACCGAAGCAGTACCCTATCAGTTTCATGTGATGTTGTATTTCTAAAATAGAAGGCACGTTCTCTTCCGGAAACAGACCGGGGCGGAACGTGCCTACGTTTTTTTATATCCTTGAGAAACGCATTTCCATGGTAGAGAAGTTAGAAGAGATTAAAAAAAAACTTACGGGATGAAATCCGTTCTACAAATACCCAGAAAGATGCAGAGCAATTGAGGACGAAATACTTAGGAAGAAAGGGTATTGTCAATGATCTGATGAAACTTATCCCAACATTGCCCGTCGACAAGCGTGTTGATTTCGGAAAGGGGGTTAACTCGCTCAAGGTTGAAATTGACGCTGCTCTACAAGAGTTGATAAGCAAGTTGTCCGTGCAACCGGTTTCAAAAGTCAAGGCAGAATTATTTGATGTTACGTTACCGGGCAAACCTCCGTTTGTGGGGAAAAAACATCCTCTTACTCAAACGATCGACGATATCAAAGAGGTATTTGCAAGCCTGGGTTTTGATGTGGCTTACGGCCCCGAGGTGGAGCTGGAGTATTACAATTTTGAGGCATTAAACATCCCCGCCGATCATCCCTCACGAACAGATTTTGATACTTTCTATATCAAAGATGATGTGCTTTTAAGAAGCCAAACATCCACCGTTCAGATTCGTATCATGGAAAAACAAAAGCCGCCCGTTCGCATTATCGCTCCGGGCAGGGTGTATCGGCCGGATACTGTTGATGCGAGACATTCCTTTATGTTTCATCAGGTGGAAGGCCTGCTGGTGGACGAAGGAGTCAGCTTTGCAGATCTCAAAGGGGTGCTCTACCAGTTTATCAAGGCCTATTTTGGTCAAAATGTTCAGATGCGCTTGCGGCCATCATTTTTCCCTTTCACGGAGCCGAGTGCAGAGGTTGATATTTCATGCTCTATCTGTGATGGCAAAGGGTGCAGCGTATGTTCATACAGCGGGTGGGTGGAAATTTTGGGAGCCGGTATGGTTGATCCAAATGTATTTAAAGCCGTGCATTACGATGCGGAAAAGTACACAGGTTTTGCCTTCGGAATGGGTGTCGAACGGATTACGATGCTGAAGTATGGTATCAATGATATTCGCCTTTTCTACGAAAATGACCTGCGTTTTTTATCACAATTCTAAACAATAGATGAAGATTAGCTACCACTGGCTTAAAGAATATGTCCCTTTTCATCTGTCACCACAGGAACTGGCTGACAGACTGACCAGCGTTGGATTGGTAGTCGCTGATATAAAACCAGTGGAAGACGATTTCTGCTTTGACGTAGAAGTTACCTCCAATCGCCCCGATTGTCTGGGTGTTATTGGTATTGCTCGTGAGGTGGCTGCAATCGTTGGCGGAAGTGTACTCTTCCCGGATACAAATTTTATCAGCACTAACACGGAGATATCAAAGACTATCACCGTTGCCGTTGAAGAACCGCTGTTGTGTCCCCATTATACTGCCAGGGTAATTCATCACATCACCGTTGCGCCGTCTCCTGAATGGATGCAAAAGAGATTGCGGTGCATTGGCCTTCGACCGGTAAACAATATCGTGGATATAACCAATTATGTAATGATGGAGACAGGACAGCCGCTGCACGCATTCGATCTGGACAAGGTGGCGGAACAAAAAATCCTCGTGAGGAGGGCAATTAGCGGGGAAGAAATTGTTGCCATTAATGGCGCCAGAAGGGCGCTTTTTCATGACATGCTGGTCATCGCTGACGGCAAAAAACCCGTTGCCATTGCCGGTGTTATGGGTGGCAAGGAGACGGAGATTTCCGAATCAACCAGGAATATCCTTCTGGAATGTGCGCAGTTTGAACCCAGGCAGGTGCGACGCACATCGAGATCATTAGGCATTGCTTCAGACTCCTCATATCGCTTTGAAAGAGGCACAGATCATGAAGGTCTAGACCGTGCATCCCGAAGAGCAGCAAGGCTTATCAAAGACTGCTCAGGGGGGGAAATTGCCGGCGGCGCTATTCATATAACATCGGGAATACACGAAGCAAAAAAAATTACCCTCCGGATGGAACGGCTCCATAAACTCCTGGGGACAGAGATAAAAAGAGACCGTACCCGTGATATCTTGAAAAGACTTTCCTTTAAAATTCTCAATGATAACGAAAATTTTATTGATGTTGAGGTGCCGGGTTTTCGGGGAGATGTCTATCGCGAGATTGATCTGATCGAAGAAGTCGCCAGGATTTATGGATATGACAAGATACCTGCCAAAACTTCTGTCTGTGTGCGCGGGAATACAAAGGGCAAAGCAGAGATCGTTGAAGACACAATCCGCCAATTTCTCACCGGGCTTGGTTTCTATGAAGTGAAAACCTTTAGTATTGTTGATACCACCCCTTTGCAATCGATAAATATATGGTCTGATAGGGTAGGTATCGATATTGCTAACCCTCTGCGGCAGGAAGAGAGCCGTTTGCGGACGTCGCTCCTGCCCAGTCTTATCAACACCAAGGGGTATAATCTGAATCACGGCACAGAACAAATAAAAATCTTTGAAATTGCCAAAGTGTATCTTGCAGAGATTAAATTACCACAGGAAAAGAACTGTCTGTCCCTGTTAGCTGATGCAGATTTTTTAACGGTAAAAGGGATTTTTGAGGCACTGCTCAGAAATCTTGGTATCGTCTTGCAATGCGAATGGATTCCCTTCAGCGAATCCAGATTATTCAGGGATGGAAGGGCGGCAAAGATTCAGATGGATGGTAGCACGGTTGGGTACTGTGGGGAAGCCAGTCCGGCACTGGGATTCAAAGCGGTATCCTGCCTCGTGGAAGTTGACCTTGATCTCGTGGGAGAAAAGGCAAATTTTACCAAAAAATATCAAGACCTGCTGCAGTATCCCGCCGTTTCCCGCGACCTTGCCCTTCTCGTAAATGAGGAAATAACCTGGTCGCCTATCGAGAAATGCATTATGGATACCAGGGTTGATTTTTTGAAGGAAGTAAAATCTTTCGATGTATATCGTGGCAAACAGATCCCTGCCGGAAAGAAGAGCGTTGCCTTGAACCTCTGTTTCCAGGCCAAGGATCGGACATTAACGGGTGAAGAAGTTGATACCGCACAGCAGAAGATCGTCGATACCCTTTTCCGAATGCTTGGTGCCGAGTTAAGAAAGGCATGATAACAAATAAGTCCTGCCTATATAAGGGTAGGCATCGCCTACCATTTTCCCGGGTGCATGTTGGGTAATTTATGCGGATGTGGGATGAATGATATGGATGAAAAGATGTTTTGCATCATGTTGGGGGGGGTGATGTGGCAGGCGGTGCCATGCCCTACATGGGCAACGTGTTGCCGCCATGTTTATCCTTGGGTTATAACGCACCCGAAAGGGATACGGCTACTTTCAAGGAAAGAGTGTGATCTTTATTCTCTTGTCGTCTGAGGCTGAAAAGTTGGTTTAACGCCCGAGGCAGGGCAGTTACCGGGGATATTCTGGGAGCGTAAGAACAAGACCATACCGAAATCTGATACAACTACTTCGTCTGAAAAGGAAAATTAGTTATATTGGGACAGCTAACCGGCCGCTAATCCACAAACATCAAATGTGCCTTAGTCCAATTTTTCTCGGAAAATTGGACATTACTTTGTTAAAAAACGTTTGTAAAAAAATATTTTTAAGTCATAAATTGTTTCGCACACAACTTATGACTTTTCAATGCTTTACGACTTATTTAGCGCTTGACTTGTTCCTTTACTCCTGCTATTAATTGCACTTGTGAACTTCTCAATCAACCAACAACAGGAGCAAAGGATTTGAGTATTTTTGGTGCAAACATCCCCCTGCTAAATACGTTTCTGAAATATTTCGCCTCTTGCTTGAGCAAAAAACAGATGGCCATGTTTACCCTGGTCATCTATGCCTTGTTCAAAGACTACAAAAGAAACTCCCTTGATGCGATGGCAAGAGCCACTCATACCGATTATCAGAAGTTTCAATACTTCTTCTCAG